>CAYSPE010000079.1:0-7204 GCA_964432845.1 uncultured Bifidobacterium sp. | reverse complement strand
GCAATGCGATCGGCCCAACTCACCACTTCGGCCTCTGGAGTGGACGGGGCCGGGCGCGACCAACTGTGATTGCGAATACCGTCGAGCGTTTCGGTGCACAGATTGAGTGGCGTGAGCACAACATTGGCTCCCCACACTGCGTGGTCGTATCCGCCTTCGATATAGGGCGAGAGTGCGTCTTCACTGGCGTGTCCGCCGGGGCCATGGCCACAATCGTGACCAAGAGCAATAGCTTCGGTCAGTGCGACATTGAGTCGCAACACGCGCGCCACAGACACTGCCACCTGAGCTACTTCAAGAGCGTGCGTGAGTCGAGTGCGTTGGTGGTCGTCGGGGAAAACGAATACCTGTGTTTTGCCTGCAAGCCGTCGAAACGATGAGGCGTGCAAAATGCGATCTCGATCACGTTCGAAACAGGTGCGGTATGGGTCGGCCTCTTCGGTGAAAGCACGTGTTCCACTTCCTGTTGCACGAGTTGCCAATGGTGCCAATTCAGAGTTGAAGATTTCTTCACGTTGAAATCTGTCGGCGACATCCTTTGTGCCGATACCTGCCCACGAGTCGGCATGGGCCAAAGTGATGCCCGGTGAGTTCTCGTAGCCAGCCATGGTGGACACCCAGAGACGGTCACGGTCGTGTTCGGAGTGTGAATCGGTCTCTTTTGTCACGTTTCCACGATAGGTGAGTGGTGTGTCGCCGAAGCGGAGCACTGTGCGGCAGTAGCCTTGACATGTCCTATGAGTGTGTTTGTCGACGAAGCCCAACTGAATGTGCGCGGAGGCGACGGCGGAGCTGGCTGTGTCAGTTTCCGCCGTGAGGGCCCCGTTGCCTTCGGTGGACCCAATGGTGGTGACGGTGGTAAGGGCGGCGATGTGTGGCTCGTGGCCGATAGAAACGTTGCGTCGCTCCTCGCTTTTCGCGACCACCCACACCGCCGTGCCGGAAATGGTGTTCACGGCAAAGGAAAAGACCTTCATGGCCGAACAGGTGAAGATCTGATCGTTCGAGTTCCAGAGGGAACCGTTGCTCGCGACATGTACACCGGTGAGGTGCTGGCCGATCTTGTTCATCATGGCGACAAGTGGTTGGCATCAGCTGGCGGACGCGGAGGTCGCGGCAATCACAAATTCATGAGCAACAAGCGCCGCGCACCAACATTTGCCGAACAAGGCGAAGAAGGAATCGAACGTTGGCTCAAACTCGAACTCAAACTCATGGCCGATGTTGCGTTGGTGGGTTTCCCTAATGCCGGAAAGAGCACCTTCATCAGCACGGTGTCCGCGGCAAAACCCAAAATCGCCAACTATCCGTTCACCACTCTTGAGCCACATCTCGGAGTTGTTCGCGTTGATGACTCCACTGAATTTGTCATGGCCGATATTCCCGGACTCATTGAAGGTGCGAGCGAGGGCAAAGGTCTTGGACATCAGTTCTTGCGTCACATTGAGCGCGCTCGCGTATTGTGTTATCTCATCGACTTAGTTGCACTCGATGGCATCTCGCCAGAAGACCAACTGCGTACACTGCAACATGAAGTGGGTAATTACAGCCCAGAGTTGTTAGCTCGGCCATCCCTTATTGTTGGCACGAAGACCGACAGTGTCGAGCGAGAAGTGGTGGAATCGTGGCCACATATGTCCATGTCATGCATCACCACAGAAAACGTACGAAAGGTTGTCAATCTCTTGGCTGCCGAGGTTGGGCAGGCCCGTCAAGCCGAACCAGTGAATGAAGCAACCATCATCATGAGGCCCGAGCCAGAACATGCTTGGGTGGAACAACTCGGGGAGAATGAGTATCGCGTGCACGGACGCTCTGCAGAGCGAGTGGTGGCCCTCAACGATGTGACTACTCCCGAAGCATTGGCGTACATCGACGAACGATTGTCAAAACTCGGTGTCACGAAATTGCTGTCGCGTGCTGGGGTGCGTGAGGGCGACGTGGTGTGGATTGCGCAATTCAGTTTCGAATTCGTGCCGGAAGTGTAAGTCTGTATCAATGCGCATCGTGGTCAAGGTGGGATCTTCATCTCTCACCAATGAACAAGGACATATCAGAACGGAAGTCATTCGGTCTGTGGCGTCCCAACTCGCAACAGCAAGAGCCCAGGGTCATGAGGTCATGCTCGTCACGTCGGGTGCCGTTGCTTCGGGAGTGGCCGGTCTCGGACTTAATGAGCGACCATCCGATGTCTTGTCGTTGCAAGCTTTGTCAGCCGTAGGGCAACCACAATTGATGGCCGCTTATAACGCTGAACTTGCAACTCATCATCTTGTTGCAGCGCAAGTGTTATTGGTTCCACATGACTTTGTTGATCGTCAGCAGTACTTGCATGCGCGCGACACGCTGGAAAAATTGCTGGAGTTTGGGTGCATTCCCATCATCAATGAAAACGATGCCATCGCAAACAATGAGATTCGTTACGGTGACAATGACCGATTAGCAGCATTGCTTGCTCACCTGGTGTCTGCTGACATGCTGATACTTCTTACCGATACGGCCGGTTTGTATACGGCAGATCCACGTACCAACCCAGATGCCACGGTGGTGGCGGTGGTGGAAGCAGATGATCCGCTCTTGTCGGTGTCCACTTCTGGCGCAGGAACCGAACGTGGCAGTGGCGGTATGCAATCAAAACTTGCCGCTGCTCGAATCGCTTCTTGGTCCGGAATTACTGCAGTGATCTCTGCTTCTGGCAATGCCAATGCGGTGATGGCTGCAATCAACGGAGAAAAGATCGGAACCCGTTTCCTACCTCATGACCGCGAATTGTCTGCTCGTAAATTGTGGATTGCATTTGCGGCCGAAGTGGAAGGTGGCATCAGTGTCGATGCCGGTGCTGTGGCAGCCATTACCAACAAAGGAACCTCAATTCTTCCGGTTGGTGTTCTTGGTGTCAACGGAGATTTTGAAGCAGGTGCAACTATTGAAATTCTTACCGAGCACGGTCTCGCAATCGCACGCGGCATGGCTTCAATGAGTTCAGTTTCCATTGAGGCAACAAAAGGGAAGCGCACTGGTGAGCTGGAAGACCAAGACGTGAAGGTTGTTGTGCACCGCGACGACTTGGTTGTGCTCGCCGATATTTAGAGCGTTGTGTCCACGTCGGTATTTCGACGTGGCAATAGTGACGAGAGATTGTGAATCTCTGGCACACGCAATGCGTAGAGGCCGACGATATAAATCAGTAGGCCAGCCGAGATGCACAAGAAAAGTTCGGCCAATTGGCTATACCCCGACTTTGGCTTCATGATGAGTTGAAGAACAAAAATTCCTGCACCCATCACCGAACTGCACAAGGTGCTTCGCCACACCACCGACATGATGCTCGACCAATGGATTGCCCGATAGTTCGTATGAAGGAGCCACAGCACCAACACCGACGCCACCATGTATGCCATGCCAAAGGCGAGGCCCAATCCGAACACGCCATATCGGTCAACCAAGATGAGGGCAAAAACGATATTGAGCCCGTTCTCGAAGACGTTGATGTAGAACGGCAGACGGGTGTTCTCATGTGCGTAGAAACCACGCAAGCAGAAGATGTACAGCGAGAACCCAGAAAGCCCCACCGAAAAGCCCATTAGTGCACGGGCGGTGTTTGACGATGCGGCTGAGTTGAAGTGGCCATGTTCAAGGAGTGCAACGATGATGGGGTGCGAAAGTATGACAATTGCGATGCTCGACGGAATTGTCAGAAGACTGATCCAGCGAACACCAGACGTGGTCCACTGTGCGAATCCTTCTTTGTCGCCTGCTCGAACACGGCGAACCAACTCTGGGACAAATGTTGTGGCGATAGAGATTGCCAATAGGCCGTGCGGCAGCATGAAGAACGTGAAGGCCTTGCTGTAGGCATCTTGATTGCCGCTACCAGGCTCTGCCAAGTTCTTAATGATGACCAATGCGATCTGATTGGTGACCACATAGCCGAAAGTCCAGGACGACAACTTCACCATCGTGCGAACAGCCGGATGATGGAAGTTGGGGCGAAACTTAAGGTGAATCTCGGCGCGGCGCAACGCGGGAAGCAACACCAATCCCATGGCCATAATTCCGCCTGTTGCAGAGAGAGTGAATAGCCAGAAGAACGTATGGTCGTTGAGTACATCGTTCAGGGTGGGGGTTCCGTCGCGGGTAAACGGAATCACGAATAGCAATGAAATAGTGACCACATTCGAAAGCACTGGTGCCCATGCCGCAGCGAAAAAATGGCGACGAGAGTTCAAGAGGGCAGAGCCGATTGCGGTGAGACCATAAAAGAAGATTTGAACGAGGAAGATTCGTGCCATTGCTGTGCCGGCTCGTCGAAACAGTTGTGCATCAACCAGTGGGCTTGGGTGAAGCGAGAAGAGACGAAAGATAAGTGGTGCAGCAATAACGGCAAGCACGGTTGCAATGGCAAGGACGATGAGTGACGTTGTGACAACTGCAAAAGTTGCTTCTTCGTCGTCGTCTTCGGCAAATCGTGTAAAGAGTGGCACGAGGCTCGCAGCAAGTAAGCCGCCCACCAAGAGTTCGTAAATGGAATTGGGTGAATTGTTTGCGCCGTCAAAAGCGTCTGCGAGAGCTGTTTGACCAATGATGACGCCAAAGACCACCACTCGCAGGAGCCCCGTGAGGCGCGACATTGCGGTGCCGATGGCCACAATGAGGGTGTCTTTGAACATGCAGGAAGGTTAGGTGCTGGGGGCGCAAAGACAGGTGAACGGACGCCCCGTAGCCCCAATGCGCCGATTTAGGGGGAGCGCTACTAGGTTGAGAGGTCTTATGGCTCCTCGTTTCGAATCAGTCCAATCTGTCCGTGACGGCCTCAAAGCTGTCAATTACTTGGCCGACGATGGCATTGCTGGTGTGGCATTTCTCGCCGACCGCTTGGGCAAGCCCATCTTGGTGGAGGGCCCTGCCGGCACCGGCAAGACCCAGTTGGCCAAGAGCATCGCCGAAATGACGGGCGCTCGCCTTATTCGCCTTCAGTGCTACGAGGGTCTTGATGAGTCCAAGGCGCTCTACGAATGGAACTACAAGAAGCAGCTCTTGCGTATCCAGGCGGATAAGAACTCTGATTCGTGGTCAGACGTACACGACGACATCTTTGGTGATGAGTTTCTTCTCACCCGCCCACTTCTCGAAGCCATCACGGCAGAAGAGCCTGTGGTGTTGCTCATCGACGAAGTCGACCGCGTTGAGGTAGAGACCGAAGCATTGTTGCTTGAAATTCTCTCCGAATACCAGGTCTCGATTCCTGAACTTGGCACCATCACTGCAAAGCAGATTCCGTTGGTGTTCCTCACTTCAAATAACACGCGCGAATTGTCAGAAGCTCTCAAGCGTCGCTGTTTGTTCTTGCATGTCGACTACCCACAAATGGATCGCGAAAAGGAAATCGTGCTCACCAAGGTGGAAGGCATCAGCGAGATGCTTGCTGACCAAGTGGCCCGCATTGTTCGCAGCATTCGTCAGCTCGACCTCAAGAAGTCACCATCAGTCAGCGAAACCCTCGACTGGGCACGCACATTGGTGCTTCTTGGGATCAACAACATTGATGCTGAGCAAGCAAAGGAAACCCTTCACATCCTGCTCAAGTATCAGTCAGACATCGCAAAGGCAGCCAAAGAGCTGTCGGTCGACTAACTGCATCGGACAGAGCAATGCTCGACCTTTTGTCCGGGTTCATTATCGAACTGAGAAACGCGGGACTCCCAGTGAGTCTCACTGAAAACCTTGATGCCATGCATGCCATCTCGCATATTCCATTGGAGGACCGCGAAGCATTCAAATATGCGTTGGGTGCAACCTTGGTGAAGAACAACGCTCACTGGCGTTCGTTTGAAACCGTGTTCGAGGTGTATTTCAGTTTGCGTGGACCCGAGTACAAAATTATTGATGGTGACCCAGGCGAGGGAAGTCTCGATGACTTCATGCAGCAATTGCAGAACATGTCGCAACAGGGCGAAGGTTCTGGTGGCGCTGGCGGAATGGATGCTCTCACTCCTGAAGAGTTGATGAACATTCTCATGAATGCGCTACTCAACGGCGACCAAGCTCTCATGCGTGCATTAGCCAAGCAAGCCGTGCAACGTTTCGCCGGTATGGAACCTGGTCGTCCCGTTGGCGGCACGTACTACTTGTATCGCACTCTGCGCAATCTTGACCTTGACGGCATGATGGACAAGCTCATGGATGCCACCAAGCAGCAGGTTGGTGGCGAACTCACGGGCCTTGAAGAACGTTTAGAGCGAGATGAGTTCAATCATCGAATTGAGCAATTCAAACAAGAGGTGGAAGCAGAAATCCGCCGAAAGTTGGTGGCTGATCGTGGTGCGGAAGCAATGGCGAAGACATTGCGCAAGCCCTTGCCCGAAGATGTTGAATTCATGCACGCAAGTCGCGACGAAATGCAGAACCTGAAGAAGGCATTGCAGCCGTTGACGCGCAAGTTGGCAGCCAAGTTGGCTCGCAAGCGTCGGCATGGCCGCAAGGGTCCACTCGACTTTCGCAACACAGTTCGCCACAGCCTTGCCTATGGCGGTGTCCCCGCAGAGCCAAAGTTCAAGTATCCGCGCCCTGCTAAGCCCGAACTCATCGTGGTGGCCGACATCTCTGGGTCGGTCGCAGCGTTTGCACGATTCACCCTTATGTTGGTGTACGCCTTGTCGAACCAGTTCTCGAAGGTTCGCGCTTTTGTTTTCATCGACGGAATCGACGAAGTGACCGATTACTTCAAAAAGACCGAAGACATTTCGGAAGCAATTCATCGCATCAACACCGAAGCCGATGTCATCTGGGTAGATGGACACTCCGACTACGGACATGCGTTTGAAGTGTTCTGGGACAAGTTCGGCAAAGAAGTGAATCCAAAGTCCACTGTCATGTTCTTGGGTGATGCGCGTAACAACTACCACGCATCTCAAGCATGGGTCATTAAGGAAGTGAAGCAGAAGGCTCGCAAAGTGTTCTGGCTCAACCCCGAGCCTCGTTCCTACTGGAACACTGGTGACTCCATCGTGAGCGAATATGGCACCCATACGGATGGCGTTTTTGAAGTGCGCAACTTGCGTCAGTTGGAAGCTTTCGTCGAGCACCTGGTGTGACCGAGAGTGAGCAACACGCGAGTTGTTCTCATTCGACACGGTGAATCTCGTGCCACCGTCGAGCGATTTTTTGGTGGGCCTCGCACATGCACCGGTCTCACTGACTTTGG
>CAYSPE010000078.1:0-7865 GCA_964432845.1 uncultured Bifidobacterium sp. | reverse complement strand
ATTCACGCACCCGTTGCGCGCTACGACGAAGATCTGCAATCGCCCGTCGACGCAGTGATCGCACGACTCAACCCCGAGCGTCCGTTGTGGCGTGCGAACTGGGGCATCTCCAATCACCCGTCGTTGTTCCAGCCCGATATTCCACCAGTCACCCCCGACATGGACCCTGCTGACATGTGGCTACGCATTGAATGGCAAACACTGCGCAAGTTGCCACAGTCGGGTGGTGTGTTATTCACCATTCGCACCTACGTGGAACAACTGCGCGATTTCTTCGAACGTGAATACGACCTTGTTCACGATATGGGCGACATCATCAGCAAGATCCCCGAGAACGTGGCGCAGTACAAATCGATTGCGCCCTACCGCGACGCGTTGTTCGCGTATCTCAGTTCGCGCTAGATCAGGTGGTGTAGTCGGCGTTGATACGCACGTAGCCGTCGGTGAGGTCGCAGCCCCATACGGTGGCCGATGATATGCCGGTGTTGAGCGACACGTGAATGAGTACGTCGTCTCCGCGCATGTAGGCACTGAGTTGTTCGAGGCCCGCTTCGGTGACGCGGGTGGGGTACACCTCTTGGGCGCCAAAGCGAATGACCACGTTGTTCTGATCAATATCGGTGTATTGGCTGCACTTGCCAATTGCCATGGCCACGCGGCCCCAATTGGGGTCGGCGCCGTGCACTGCAGTTTTCACCAACGGTGAATTCACGATTGCCTTGGCGACGGTTTTGGCTTCTTCGGCGTCCTTGGCGTTGTCGACGTGCACCTCGATGAGGGTTTCGGCGCCTTCGCCATCGCGAGCGATTTTCTTGGTGAGTTCAAGGAGTACTGATTCAAGCGCGGTTTCAAAAGCTTGTTCGTTCACGTCGCCGGCCACGCCGCTAGCGAGGATGACGGCTGTGTCGCTGGTGGACGTGTCGGTATCAACTGAAACGCAATTGAGTGTGCGATTGATGACTGCGCGGAAGATGCGATCAAGATTGCTGGATTCAATCTTCGCGTCGGTGAACACCATGGCGATGAGGGTTGCCATGTTCGGCTCAATCATGCCCACGCCCTTTGCCACGCCTACGACACGTGCACTGGAGCCAGCAATTGTTGCTTCGGAGATTTTGTTGACCGTGTCGGTGGTCATGATGCCAGTTGCAACATCTTCTGCGTTGTTGTCGGGCAATGGCGTTGGCAGATGTGCGATGCCATTACGAATGTTTTCAATGGGGTACACGCGCCCAATCACGCCGGTGGATGCGATGAGAACGTCGTGTGCGGCGATGCCCAACTTTGTGGCAACGGATTCGGTGACTTCCTTGGCGTGTTCCATGCCCACAACGCCGGTGGCAACGTTGGCATTCTTCGAGATGACCACAACGGCTTGGGCAGAGAGATTGGCAATGTGTTCGCGAGAGATGAGCACGCTCGGACCCGCAAATCGGCTTTGGGTGAAGACGCCTGCGGCGGTACAGGGAGCATCTGCTGCTACCACTGTGAAGTCTTTGGTGTCGTCTTTGACGCCGACATTGGCGACATACGAGCGAAACCCGGCCGGAAGAGAGATTGTCACGGCATTCATATGTAGCACCTCGGCTGGCCATATGCGGGTTTAGATTTGATTCGTGCGCACTCTTGTGGTCAACGGAACCGTTATTAATGCCGATGGGCGGGTAGAGGCAGACATTGCCATCGAAGGCGAACGGATTGCCTCCATCGTGCCTCGTTCTGGTGGTGGCATTGTCCCCGCTGGAGACGACCGAGTGATCGATGCAGCCGGTTGTTATGTGGTGCCAGGTGGTGTGGATGCCCACGTGCATATGCAATTGGATACCGGCACCATGTCGTCATCCGACACCTTTAAGTCGGGAACCATCGCCGCGGCACACGGCGGCACTACCACCATCATTGACTTTGCCGAACAACGCGCAGGTGGGAACGTGCTGCAATCGTTCGAGGACCGAATCAAAGAGGCCGAAGGCCAGTGTGTGATCGACTGGGGACTACATCAAGTTCTTGGTGGGGTAGATGCGCAAGCACTCATTGACACCCGCTCGTTAATTGAACGAGAGGGTGTGGGTTCCATCAAGTTGTTCATGGCATATCCGGGTCGTTTGTATTCTGACGATGGTCAATTGCTACGAGCACTGCAAATGTGCGCCGACACCGGCATGATGGCCATGGTGCATGCTGAAAATGGCTTGGCTATTGATGTGCTCATTGAACAAGCAATTGCTGCTGGCAATACAGCTCCGGAATTTCATTCGCGCACACGTCCACCCGAGTTAGAGGCTGAAGCTGTGCACCGCGCGGCAGTGTTGTCACGGGTGGCAGGCAATGCGCCGTTGTACATCGTGCACCTCTCTAGTTCTCATGCATTGCACGAAGTGGTGGAAGCTCGTACGCGAGGCACGAATATTTTTGCTGAGACATGTCCGCAGTATTTGCACTTGTCGCTTGAAGATCATTTGGGCAAAGGTTGGCCAGAAGGAGCCGTGTACATTTGCTCAACTCCGTTGCGTTCGAAACATGAACATCATCACGCAGACCTATGGGATGGATTGGCGGTTGACCAGTTGGCGGTGGTGAGCACCGACCATTGCCCGTTCTGTTTGCGCGAACAAAAGTTGGCCAACGGTGAAGCATTCAACGTGGTGCCAAACGGCATTGGTGGCGTGGAGCATCGCATGGACTTGGTGTTCCAAGGTGTTGTTGCTGGGCACATCACTGCCGAGCGGTGGGTAGAAGTGTGTGCTACCGCGCCAGCACGATTGTTTGGGTTAGAACAAAAAGGTGTTCTTGCTCAAGGACGTGACGCTGACGTTGTGGTGTATGACCCCAACGCACAATCAGTCATTAGCGCCGCAACGCATCACATGAATCTCGATCATTCAGCGTTTGAAGGCATGGCCATCACCGGTGCTGTGCGCACCGTGATGTCTCGCGGAGACGTGATTGTGGACAACGGCGTTTTCTCAGGAGCCAAAGGCCGAGGGCGTTATTTGCGTCGCGGCGTGTCGCAACATATTCGCTAATTAATCGAACAGCTCTTGCAGATTCTCGAGAGTTCTCTCGATGGCGATTGCATTGTTCTTCTCTGAGTTCATGAGTTTGAGAACCAGTTGCGATTTTGCGTTGGTGGGATCGAACTGTTCGGTCACCTGTGTTCCGCCATTGACTGGCTCGAGAATGTAACGCCATACATGGCCACCAAAGTGACGCCACGCGATGCGCTTGTTTTCTTCGAACTCCACCACCGTGTTGGTGATGCGGTACGGAACACCGAGCTTCATATCCATGCCAAAAGTGGCGCCAAGAGAGAGGCGAGCAGGTGCATTGATACGCGCATTTTGCACGGTTCCCGAACCATCAATTTCGCCGTGTCGTCGTGGGTCTGCCAAGAGTTCAAAAATGGCGCCAGGAGCGGCTTTGACGAAGACTGTGCGAGAAATAACTGTGCTCATGCAGACAGTCTTACCTGTTCTGCAACGGCTTCGGCACAACGACGACCAGAAAACATTGCTCCTTGAATGGAACCAGTGTCGCGATGGTCGCCACACACGAACAAACCATTACCCAAGGACACTTTTTTCTTTGGGTTAAATGGTGGATCTTGGCCGGGCTGGCCATGAGGGATGCGATATGTGCGCAAATGGCGCCACGAGTCAACTTGTGCTCCCCACCAACTGCGCAACTGTCGTCGCGCTGCAGCTTCTAAGTCACCATCTGCGAGTCCTGGTAATGCAGCGGCAATGAGATGTTGGCCGTGTGGTGCGTAGTGAGGTGACACGTTGCTCATCACGGCCACGTTGTACACAGGCCCTTGTCCGTGACCATCGAGGATGATGTATTTTCCGTCAACCGGCGCAGAGGATGCCGCAAAGTACACACAGCCTGCGGCGCGAGACTCGACGGTCGGTAAGTGAAGTAGTTGGGAAGCAACAGGTCCCTCTGCGGCGACAACGATGTTCTTGGCCGAAATGGTGGAGCCGTTGGCAAGCGTGACGACACCTGTGGCGATGGAGGCCACAGGTCTATTGAGATAGATAGGTGTGCTCCGCAGTGAAGAGGCAAGCTGCTTGGTGATTTCTCCCATGCCCAATGCGGGCACAGCAGAGTCTCCGGCGGCGAGCGTTCGGAAGATCACATCGAACATGCGTCGCGATGACGACAAGCTCGGGTCGAGTTGAATACCGCCCACTAACGACCGAAAGAAGCGATCAATGATTGCGCTGGAAAACCCCATTCCTCGAAGTGCAGAGGCGGTGGGAAGATCTTGGCCTTTCAACAGTTCACGAGGGTCTGCTGACTTTAGTTGTGCTCGCAATCGCGCAATGCGCGCTTTGTCACCCACTGTTCCAATAGGGGCAAGGGACGTGCTGAGAAGGGTTTTCGGACGACGAAACGGGTCGCCCACCACAGTTCCTTTTCCTTCGCGCCACACCACGGCGCCGGGCTCGAAAGTCTTGAGTTGAAGGGCAGGAATGTTGAGATGGCGATGAATTTCTGGATACGCCGTGAGAAGAACCTGAAAACCGCGATCAAGGATGAATCCGTCCACGTTGTCGCTGCGTACACGTCCGCCCACTCCGTCGGACGCTTCCACGATGACTGCGTTGATGTTGTGTTGCTCTAGCACCCGCGCAGCAGTGAGGCCAGCAAGTCCGGCGCCGACAATGACTACTTCGGCAGAAGAGGGGAGTTCGGTTGAAACATTCACTTCTTTAATAATGCGCGTAGTGCGACATCGAGCGTGGGATGTTCGAACGAGAATCCGTCGGCCAACAATGCATCGGGTGTGACAAATTGACCAGTGAACAACAATGCGTCAGCAAGTTCTGCACCCAACAAGGTTTTCGGACCAAAACTGGGGATGGGAAGCAATGCTGGTCGCTTCACGACCGACGCAAGGGTCTTTGTGAACGAATCATTTGTGACGGGCGATGGAGCCGTGAGGTTCACTGGGCCGCTCAATTGCGACGTGAGCAGGTGAATGATTGCGTTCACTTCATCGGTGATGGAGATCCAACTCTGCCATTGCTTTCCGTTTCCGAACTTGCCACCAAGACCCAATTTGAAGAGCGGCAATTGTTTCTTTAGTGCGCCACCTTTTGGTGAGAGCACAATTCCGGTGCGAATGAGAACGGTACGAATGCCAGCAGCTGTTGCGGGTGATGCGGCTGCTTCCCATTGCTCGCATACCTCAGCAAGAAATCCTGAGCCGTGGGTGCTGGTCTCGTTCAATGTTTCGTTCTGGCGATCACCATAAATGCCAATCGCTGAACCAGATATGAACACCTTGGGCTTCGCGGCAAGTGTTGCCATCGTGTTGGCAAGGAGTGAGGTGCTCTTGGTGCGGCTTTCGAGAATTTGTTGCTTGTACTCGGGTGACCACCGCTTGTCTCCGATGCCGGCGCCGGCCAAATGCACCACTGCATCCACGCCATCGAACGCTGAGGGGTCGAGCACGCCGTTCTCGGGGTCCCACTGCACTTCGTCATTACGGCGCGGTGCACGGCGAACAGCCGACACGGTGGTGTGACCTTGTTTGGTCAATTCAGCTGTGAGTGCGGTTCCGATGAGTCCAGAGGCGCCAGTAACGAGGATTTTCATAGTGTCAAAGGTCAACCTCTGAGGCTGGCGGTTTGTTCCGCCCTAGCCTGATGTCACACATGAGCACCAGGAAACTCATACTCACTGCGCTGATTTGCGGCCTCGCCATCATGTTGGCGGGCGGCGCAAAACTATTTCTCATGGTCAAAGACGACGTCACCGTTTCGGTGCTCGAGTTGGGAACTTCGCAAACCCTCTCCGACATGACCGTGTCTGTTGACAAAGTGGTGCAAGACCCCACGGTCACGTACGTCACCGTCACCATGCAGGGGGTAGAGGGCGCCGATGCCACCGAGGGCTGGCGCATTTTGTCGGGCGGTGAGGTGATTTCACCGAAAGGAACCGTGCCCACTGCCATTGGTGTGGCCTGTGGCACCACCAAGCACGCATCGGCAAGCCACTGCATCGTGGCGTTTCCGCCCACCAAGGGTTCTGTCACCGTGGCGTATCTTCGTGCCGGGGCGCAATCTCAGTGGGCTGCGTAACTCGAACGGCTACCTTTATATATGCGGATACAGCGTCGTATCCACAGTGATTAGGAGATGATCCCCCATGGCTGAGCAGTTCGACCTCGTTGTTGTCGGAGGCGGACCTGGTGGCTACGCCGCCGCTTTCTACGGTGCATCAGCTGGACTCAGCGTTGCGCTCGTTGAAAAGGACACGCTGGGTGGCACATGCTTGAACCGCGGATGCATCCCTGCAAAAGCATTCTTGGAAACTGCAGCAGCCCGACGTCATGTACAGCACGCTTCTGAATTTGGAATCGACGCTGTGCTCGGCGATACAGACTTTGCAGTTGCGCAAGCACGGAAGCAAAAAATCGTTGACGGTTTGGTGAAGGGTCTCACAGGTTTGGTGAAGGCCAAGAAGGTCACCTACTTCTTGGGCGTCGGATCCCTCAACGGCGACAACACCGTCACGGTGCAAGGTGCAGACGGCACCACACAGTTGAGTGGACACAGCGTGGTTCTTGCTGCAGGCAGTGTGCCTCGCGTTATTCCTGGCTTTGAACCGGGTGGACCGGTCATGACTTCTGATGAAGTGCTCATGCTCGACCGCATTCCTGCACGAATCGCAGTTATTGGTGGTGGCGCAATTGGTTGTGAATTTGCATCAACGTTCGCTGACCTCGGTGCACAAGTCACCATTCTTGAAGGCCTTCCAAAGATTCTTCCTGGTCTCGATGCCGACTTGGCCAATGTCGTTGTCCGTTCTTTCCAGAAGAAGAAGATCGACATCAAGACTGGCGTTGCAGTGAAGAGCCACACGCCAACAGGAAGTGGTTCCACTGTTATTGCTTACGGTGAAGGTGAATCGCTTGAAGTTGATGCCGTCATCGTTTCAGTCGGACGTCGTCCGTACGCGGATCAATTGGGCCTTGGAAACACCAAGGTGGCAGTGAGCGATCGCGGTTTTGTGGAAGTCGATAACTATTGCCGTACGTCCGTTGAAGATGTGTACGCAATTGGTGACCTCATCAATACGCCACAGCTGGCCCACGTTGCATATGCCGAAGCGATTCTTGTTGTGAAGCAAATTCTTGGCGAGACCGCGGTGCCTGTTGACTATGACCGCGTGCCTTGGGCAATTTATTGCAGTCCGGAAGTGGCATGGGCCGGACCAGGTGAAGAAGCAGCAAAGGCTGCTGGATATGACGTTGTGGTGTCAAAGCATCAATTCCGTGCCAACAGTCGCGCAATGATCATCGGCGAAATCGACGGATTGGTAAAAATCATTGCCAAGAAGAACCCAGACGGAACAGCTGGTCAAGTTCTTGGTGTGCACATGGTCGGACCATGGGTGACGGAACAGTTGTCAGGCGGATACCTCGCCGTGAACTGGGAAGCATCGGTGGAAGAAATTGCGCACTTCATTCAGCCTCACCCCAGCCTCTCCGAATTGTTCGGTGAGACAGTGATGGCTCTTACCGGCCGAAGCATCAACGCGTAATCGAAGGACAACCCATGGCAGAGATCACACTCCCACAACTTGGCGAAACAGTTACCGAAGGAACCATCACACGTTGGTTCAAAAAGATTGGTGAATCCGTTGCCGCTGACGAGCCACTCTTCGAAGTATCGACCGACAAAGTAGACACCGAAGTTCCTTCTCCAATTGCAGGCGTGCTCACCGAGATTCGCGTTCCCGAAGGTGAAACTGTCGCAGTCGGCACCGTCATCGCCGTCGTCGGCGACGCAGGCGCTGCTCCTGCTGCTGCTCCTGCCCCAGCCGCCGCTTCGGCTCCTGCGCCATCAGTGGCC
>CAYSPE010000077.1:0-7887 GCA_964432845.1 uncultured Bifidobacterium sp. | reverse complement strand
GTTGCAGATGCGAGTAATTCAAGTCCTCCCATGGCGCTGAGTCCAATGGCGGCAACAATCACTGCCGAGGTGGAAAAGCGAGGGGACTTTCTTGCATGCACTTTGGCCCACATAGAGGGGAGAGCCCCACTTTCTCCCATGCTGTACAACATTCGAGATGCGGCAGTGCTTGCTAACAACGTTGTGTTAGCCGTTGTGGCCAACGCCACAATGCCAATGATGCGCACTGAGATGCCGCCCCAACTCTCTCTCATCACATCGGTGAGTGGATGTGATGATGTAGCAAGTAGTTCTGGGCCCAAAACACTGACAGCCACAATGGCCACCAGTACATACAGAACGGTGGATAAGGCAAGGGCGAGCATCAATGCGCGTGGAACAGTGCGATGTGGATCTTTGGTCTCCTCGGCCAACGTGATGACTTCGTCAAAGCCGATGTATGCAAAAAAGATCATGGATGCTCCACTGAGCACACCGGTGAAACTATTTCCAGAGATGAGGTTCACTTTTCCGATGTGATGCCAACCCACTGCAACTACGGTCACAAGTCCGCCCACTTGAACAAGACTCAGCGCTATTACTAGCCATCGAGCGTTCTGCATTCCGCTCATTGACAAGGCACCAATCACAATGAGAAGCGCGATGGCGGCGAGATGTTCGTTCATTGAAACGAATTCATTGAGATATCGCGCAAACCCCAAGGACACTGCAGCGGCCGCAACAATGAGCGCCACCGCCATGCCCCAACCGGTTGTAAACGACACCCATTCGGGGAACACCTGGCGTGCAAATTCGTGTTCAGAACCTGCCTTCGGAAACATGGAGGTCAATTCCATGTAACTGAATGCGGTGAGAGCGCATAAAGCGCTCGCGAGCATCATGCTTGCCCACACCATTGCGCCCGCACGTTGTGTCGCAGGGCCAATCAATACGTAAATACCCGCGCCAATAATGACGCCAACACCGCTTGCGGTGAGATGCGTGAGTCCGAGTGAACGTGAGAAGTTGTCGTTATCGGAACTCATCAGGCGTTACCAGACCATCACCGTTGCGATCGGTGCCTGGCAACGTTGACTGATTTGGCTCAAGAGCCTTCCAAGTTGCGGTGTCAATGATGCCGGACTTCATGAGTCCGTTCTTATCTTGAAATGCGTACACAGCCTTGGCCATGGCTTCACCAAAGTATCCATCTACTTGTGTTGCGTATCCGGCCTTACGAAGTCGTTTCTGCATTTCAGATACTGCAACACCATGATCGCACCGTTCAACCGGAAGAGATGATGCGTCAAAGTAGCCGTCACACTTTCCAGAGAGCGCTGCTGTGATGTCTGCCTGCCGCGGTTCGCAGCCAGTCTCCTCAACCCACTTCAATGCGCGATTAGTTGACCAGATTGCGCATGCAACATCACTTGGCGGAATCTCTGCCAATGTTGCCGGACCTGCGTTCGGTATGTAACAACTGCGGTTGTAATGAGTAAGCGGTTGGTCGCGGTAACAAATGGAAACCACGGTCCACTTGTTGTTGATGAAATGGAAGAGGCGTGTTTGTTCACAACCTTCCTTGGGGCAGTTCCATGTATCGCGGTCGGTATCGCCAACTGCCCAAGTAGCAGTACATGCTTCAGCCTTTACTTTTTCGCCGTAGTTCGCACTGATGGCCTTGACATCACAATCAATCGCTTTTTCGCCCGACGGGGGGTTCTTCGTAGGAGCAATTGTTGAGGTGGTGTTGCCAACCGTCGTGGCTACGGCGGTTGATGCCGTGGCCACTGTTGAACTGTTTGAAGTTGTTGTTGTCCCACCGCACGCAGAGAGACCGAGGATGAGTAGTGCAGGAACGAAGCGCTTCACGCCACCAGTCTGTCGGCTGTTCCCGCCAATCGCATCACCTAAGCGGTGGTTGTTGACTCTTCCTCTTCTTCACGTCGGCGGCGTGCCACCACGATGAAGAACAAGATGATGATTCCTAAGCCAAGTGCCCAGTACCACCATGAGTTGCTGGCTGATGACACCGCCGTGCGAGTAACGGGAAGTTCGAGTTGTTGCGGCTCACCGTTTACCTGTGTGGAGAAAACGAGTTTTGTACTTGCCTTGCTCACGCTGATGCGGTTTGCTGCTTCTCGACTCAGCAGTTCCGGAGTTCCGCCATCGACACTGACGTAGATGTCTCCACCTGACACGCCAAGAGATGATTCAACTGACGCGATACATGCATCATCACACACCACCACGTTGGTGTTTGGATCAAGTTTGACCTCATTCTTCACTACAACAACCTTCTCTTCCTTTGGAGCTGCGGTTGTGGTTGTTGCTGGAGCAGCCGTGGTTGTAGGAGCAATTGATGTAGTTGCTGCAACCGTTGTAGTAGGGGCAGCTGTTGTCGACGTTGAAGTCACAGCATTCTGACCACCGGTTGCTTCGGTAGTAGTGGGGCCGTTGGCAATTGTGGTTGTTGAAGACTTGACCGTGGTCGAAGTTGACTTAACGGTTGTGGATGTGGACTTGACTGTTGTGGACGTTGACTTCACTGTTGTTGTTGAAGCAACTGTCGTAGAGACGTTCTTCTTCTCCCCAGTGCCTTCGTTGTTGCAACCTTGGCCATTGTTTTCGTGGTTGTCCTGACCCTCGCCACAATTGGCGTTGTTGCCATCTCCGTTGTCTTCCTCATTGTCGGTCTCATCACCGCTGAGGTCGTTCTTCTCGTTCTCATTTTTGTTCTCGAGAGCGCCGTTCTTGGTGCGCGACTCAGAGGTGGACGAACTTGAACCACCGCAAGAGGTGAGCAATAACAAACTTGCTGCTGTGAGAGCTGCGAGAACTTTGGAGGTGGAGCGCATGGCATTCCTTTGCTTGTTGCGATGAAATCGCTGGATTACATAGCCTAACAATCATCGGGCGTATCAGTGTTTAGGAATGAAAAAGGCCCTCACGAGATAACTCGTGAGGGCCTTTTACTTCTAAGAAGTGCTAGTTAGTTCTTCTTGTTCTTACGGCTGTAGGCGTATCCGCCGCCACCAAGCACGATGACGATGAGAATCCACAACCACCATACATTGGACGATCCGTCGGAATCTCCTGAGCCAGTGTTGTCAGTTGATTCGGAATCTGTAGCCATTGTGGTGTCTGGTGCAACTGATTCATCCGATGCAGCAACAGTGGTGTCAGTAGCTTCGTTGGCTA
Organism: uncultured Bifidobacterium sp.; assembly: GCA_964432845.1. Classification (GTDB taxonomy): domain Bacteria; phylum Actinomycetota; class Acidimicrobiia; order Acidimicrobiales; family Ilumatobacteraceae; genus UBA2093. The sequence continues at coordinate 4,707 of CAYSPE010000077.1, read as the reverse complement.
CTGCTTCATCACCAGCAACTGTTGTGGCAGTGGACTTTGATCCAGCGGCAACCGTTGTGGTTGTTGCATCAACGGCGTTACCGGAAGCTTGTTGATCAGCCACCGTGGTCGCTGGAGCTGCGGTTGTAGTAGCTGCAGCAACTGTGGTGGTTGTTACAACTACTTGCTTGTTGCCCGTTGCTTCAGTTGTAGATGTGGCGGGAACGGTTGTTGTCGCGGCAACTGTTGTGGTTGTTGCGGCATTTTCGTTCACACGTGAGAGTGCTGACTGAGGAACCACTACTTCTTTTGCACTGCCGACGGTCCACACCATCTGATTGCAGATGCCGCCGCCATATTGCGAGAACCATGCATCGAGTGGGTACTTTTGACCGGCAACCATGTCCATCTTGCCTTCAACCCAAGTACAACCTGTGTTGTGCCATGCATCAATGACGGTGGTTTCACCAATCTTCATGAAAAAGGTGTCGTCTTTGGCGACTCGGAATTTCACGGAAACTGTTTCGCCAGTATTGCCGGGAGCAGTAATGAATCCGGTGTAGTGAACGATGATGTATTCACGCTGACACTTTGAAATGAGGTTGTTCAGAGGTGCAGTGTCAATGTTCGGCGTGGAGGTGAGTCCGGGTGCACACGGTGTGTACTTACTTTCGTCGCGAACAATCTGATCTTCAAGACCAATACCGTTGGGGTACTTCTGGTAGTTAACAAGCGATTCGCGCTTGAACGTGAACGGCTTCATGTTGAGGCCGGAGTTATCGTCGAGGGCTGCGTTCTTCGTCTTTGTTGATGATGAATCAAGCAGCTTGGCGGTAGAACTACCGCAAGCCGAAAGAGCAAGAACTCCGACTGCGGCGAGGGCTACGCCCAATTTCTTTGAAATACGCATTAAGCATCCTTAATTGTTGACGCAGTCAACAAGGACTGCAGACGTACAGGCTAACCCCAGATGACCGACACTTGAATAGTTGTCCTTGTTAATTGGGAGAAAAGTGACTTTGTAAGGTCATCAATCACATCAGCTGATGACTGCGATAGAAAATTGTCCTAGTCGAGCTCGTTCTTGTTCTTCGTGCTGTAGATGAATCCACCGCCGCCAAGAATGACAATCAAGGCAATAAACACCCAGAGCACGTTGCTTGAGTTACCGGTTGATGTTGTTGAGTCAACTGTCTTTACATCGCCGGGCAAAGTGGTGTTCGATGCAATCACCGTGGAGTCCGGAGATAATTCGGGCACGGTGGTATCGACACTGCTGCCCGAAGAGGCAGAGTTCTTGGCCACTGTGGTTGTAGTGGGCACTAACGAATCGGCGGTGGCAGTTTCAACAGTGGTTGTTTCATTCACCGCATTGCCACCCGCTGTTTGATCCACCAAAGTTGTAGAGGTCTCAACAACTGCAGTGGTTGTTGTAGCACCTTGTTGACTAACGGCAACCTCAGTTGTTGTTGTTGGTTCAGTAGTGGTAGTTGGTACTTCTGATGTGGAAGATGCCGGATCTTCTGATTGAACTGTGTAGTAGAACTGCGCTCTGTTGAAGTCGCCCACCAAATAGCGGCGGTTCACATGGTCTCGTGCAATATATGTTGCAGTCACAAATCCTGGTGGATTGATTGAGCAGAACGAATCGGGTTCTCCGCATTCACCACTTCCAGCACCGTTGAAATACACAGGAACAGTGCTGCCGGCGGAAAGATCCCAAACTTTGTATCCACCATCGCGGTCAAGACGGAAAACGAATTGTCCGTCGGAGGCAATTCCTCGATCATCGCTTGGCCAGTTGGCCTGGGTGTCTGTCAATGTGTAATCCTGATCCCAAGACAGAGTTGCGTAACGGCCAGTTCCATTGACTTTGTAAATGCGTAAGGTACTGCTCCACACGTCGTTGACTAACCGCGGCGCAGAAACTTGAGCGATTCGACCGTCTGGAAGGTCAGTGAAGTTGTAGAGCACCCAAGGTTTTCCTCGAAGCGGCATTGGACTGAGTGGAATTCTCGAACGGTACGCCGTCCAGCTACTTGTATCAATGCACGTGATGTAGGGATTGCGCAACGAAGTCCACAAACATCCGTGGCTATACGCCATGCTGGATCGTTGATCATCCAAAATGCTCATGAGACCTGTCAAGCGGCGCATCACCATGTTGGCGCCATCGAGATCTGTCTCATAAATAGTGCGGCCCCCCATGTAGTCAGTTCGAACAAAGACCCTGCTTCCATCTGTGGCAATGCCGCGCACGCGGCCGTAGACACCTTGCAGACGAGAGGTTGCCTCTACCTGGCTCAGTTGCAATTCGGGGCGAGCAAGTGCTGCGTTCTTGGTGCGCGAAGTAGCACTAGAGCCGCCACATGCCGACAGCGCGAGCGCACTGGCCATCGCCAAGATGGCGCCGATTTTGAGAGAGTTGCGCATGAGAGCCCTTCGTTACAAGCGGTACACACCGCGAACGTAAGACTAACTATCGACGCGCAAACAAAGTGCGAATCAATCCGATGACGCCACCAATCACCATGATGACTACTCCGAGTGGAATGGTGACAATCATGAGCCACCACATGGCGCCCCATCCAGTGCCCTCGTCGTAAGCGCCGGTGCTGCCGAGCCAACTTCCGATCATGGCGATGACTGCGGGCGCAATCATGACGATGAAGCCGGAAAGAATGACTTTGGAACCAGTGCGGCGCTTGCCCATCGGCGGCGGTGGCGGAGGAGTGGACGGACTATTCACAAAAGTGAGATTAGACCGTGAGTCGCTTACGTCGACGTGCTGACGGAATGATCAATCCGGCGACGATAGCTAATCCGATAGGCACTGCAATCAGCAGTCGCGTAACTCCGGACGTATGCGACACGGGTCCGGCAACCACACCCACGGCGATTGCAGCGTTACCACCAGTTGCGGTGATGCCGTTAATGGCAAGACGATGATGTCCATTGTCAAGATTGGAGGGAACCACGAACTGGCCAGTGGCTATTCCGTTTTCATCAGTGGTGAGCGTTCCCAAATTTTTCGGAGTGGAGAACAACCACACGTCAATGTGCTCATCACGGGCAACTCCTGCAACATCAACCTTCAGCGAGTTGCCACCGACGATGCGAATATTTCCGTCGGCATCGAGTGGAACGGTCGAACCGCTGGAATCAATGACCGATAGTTTCAGTTCAACACCAGATACTGAAGCAACAAGCTGATTGTTCTGCCTTGATATAGCGACTTCTGTTTCTTCTCCATCAACAATTGCCGACCCAGCACCAGGACTAACAGCGGGAACTTCGGGAACGGGGATAGTCGTTGTGGTTGAGGAAGTGGATGACGTGGTGGTTGGCGCGGCAGCTTTCTGCACTGTTGGCGCCACGGCGGTTGTCGTAGTTACACCTGGAAGTGTGGAGGCAATAGTGGGAACTGCAGATTGAGGTTCAACAACGGCAGTGGTCGGTGTGGGTGCGGTAGTAGACGACGTTGGCGGCACAGTCGTTGTCGTTGTCGTTGTCGTAGTAGTGGTTGTAGTTGTTGTTGACGTAGTAGTAGTTGTAGTTGTTGTTGGCGCACCAGCAATGGCCCACTTGCTTCCCAAATACGCTTCCAAATTGATGCGGTCGGCATTGCTTAATTCATTGGTGACGACGATCTCGTTAATAGATCCGGTGAAGTGTGTGTACCGGTCATCGCGCGTTGCTACGTAGTAACGCGAAGGAACGTCTTGATACGGAAAAGTTCCTGTCTCTGTTCGAGTCAAAGTTCCATTCAAGTACTGCTGCACCTTTGTTGCACTCATCGATGTGCTGAGAAGAGTTCGAGTAGTCATTGATGACACATCAGCGAAGCCTCCCCAACCGGCGTACTGGCCGGTTGGACCTCCGACCAGAAGGCCACTGTTGTATCCATCGAACGGTGTAGCGAATTGATTTGTGGTGCGCGTGAAAGGTTGCGAGTCATAACCATTCTTTCCACAGCATGCGCGTGTGAACACCACCGTGACCTGAATAGATGTAGGGAACGTATTGGCAGCCATTGCGCCGGTCATGAACTTGTTCGAATCACTGAATGTGATGGCAGAAGCATTGATAGATGGCTGGTAACTCGAAGTTGATTGCGTGGCATGACGACTGTTGCCGCTCTTGTCTCGCCATTCACTAACGAGGCCACCAAATGACGTGATGGTGGAAGCATCATTCGCATCAAGCCACAGTGCGAGCGAACTACCAAGTGAGGCTGGCGTCCACGGTGTGGCACTTGCGCGTGACGTGCTGATGACCGCAAAACTCACAGCGGAGAGTAGACAGACAACGGCAATGGCAAATCGCGTCGGGCGTGAGACCTCAGACGGTTGACAGTTGGTGACTGTTGGCACGGGCATGTGGCAAGTATATGACCCTGAAAAGTTCAGGACTCTTGCCGAATATGTCAAACTTCAGAAATGTTGATTGTGAACGCCACATTCCGTTTGAACGACGGCATTTCAGACGAGGACTTCAAGAAAATCGATACTCAATTTCAAGAAGATTTTGCGTACCAACAAAAGGGAATGATGCGTCGCACCACCGCCAAAGGCGAAGACGGCACGTGGCTAGTGATGACCCTGTGGGACTCTGCGGACTCAGCCGATGGTCCGAAGAACATTACGGATGCCGCTAAAGAAGCGCTCACCAAAATGCATGAGTGCATCAATTTCGACACGCACAAACTGGAGCGTTACACAACGCTGT
>CAYSPE010000076.1:0-7986 GCA_964432845.1 uncultured Bifidobacterium sp. | reverse complement strand
CCGAATGTGACTACTCGCGAAGGCTGTTCGCCGGCCAAGATGGCCAACGCCTCGGTGACGACTGCGCTTTCCACACACCCTCCGCTCACAGAGCCGATGACTTCGCCGTCTTCATTGACGGCCATTGCTGCTCCGGCACCGCGTGGTCCGGAACCTTCGATGTCAACGACGCGCGCAAGTGCGATGCGCTTACCAGCAGCTTTCCAGCGATCGATGTCGTCGAGAAGTTCACGCATGATTGATGACCTTTGTGAGGCGTTCGAGGGCGTCGAGGGAATGTCCCTCTACGAATTCATCAACATACGGCAAAGCGGCCGCCATTCCACGAGCTAATGGCGCGTAACCCGGAGTGACCTTCAAAGGGTTCACCCATACAGTGCGAAATGCAATTCGTTGTAGTCGTTGCATTTGTTCGGCCAATACCTGAGGGTCGCCACGGTCCCAGCCGTCGGACAAGATGACAACAATGGCGCCTCGAGCCATGCCGCGAACACCCCATTCATCATTGAAGAGTCGCAAGGTTTCGCCCAAGCGAGTGCCGCCGCTCCAGTCGCGAACCTGTTCGCCCGTTGCGCGCAATGCGCGGTCGGGATCTTTTGAGGACAGTTCGCGACTCACGCGTGTGAGTCGCGTTCCCAATGTGAATGCCTCCACTCGTTGTCGCCCTGCAACGCCTGCGTGAACAAAACGAATGAGTGCACGTGCGTATGGCTCCATGGATCCGCTGACATCAAGCAAGAACACAATGCGACGTGATCGTTCCCCCGGTGACGTAAATCGCCGGCGCATGGGTTCTCCTGCAGCTGCCAACGATGCGCGAACCGTGCGACGCATATCGGGCCGTGTCCCGCGACGATGTGTGGGAACAGTGCGCAGCGAAGACCGAGGCGGTCCTGCAACTCGCAGACTCTCCATGAAGTGTTGTGCTTGGCGCATTTCGTCGTCGGTGTAATCGGCAAAGTCCTTGTCGCGAAGTGTTTCCACGCCAGAGAATCGCAATGTGATGCTGGGGTCATCGGATGCCTCGGCGTTGCCGTCGCTGGCGCCTTCTTCCTCGTCGGTGTCGAGCATGAGAGTCATACGCGTGAGATCTTCGTCGAACGCATCAAGTGCTGTGCGTTGCTCCCAGAACACTGCAAAGGCGCGATTGAACGTGGTGATGTCTTCTGGTTGCCGGATGAGATTGGCACGCGCCGCCCAATACACGGCGTTGCGGTCTTCAATACCTACCAATGTGAGAGAGGTGATGAAAGTAAGAACTGAATCAAGTGGCGTTGCAATCTCAAGATTGCGAAGGATGCGCGCAAATCCCACTGCAAGTTGTTCGGGGGTAGTTGCAACCTCTGCGACGTGAGTCATGGTGCTTAGTGGTGAACAATGCCAGCATCAAACGCCTGTTGCACGATGGCGTTGATGCCGTGATCGATGACCCGTGTCTGGTCTTCTCGATACTTCAACACTGTGCCCAATGTGCGTTCGAGAACTGTTTCGTCTATTTGGGTGACGCCCAATGTGCCGAGCGCAGTGGCCCAGTCGATTGTTTCGGCGACCCCTGGTGGCTTGTACAAATTGATTCCACGCAATGCCTGTACTGCACCAGCCACTTGGCGAGCCAACGTTTCGCTGGCGTGAGGCACTCGCAATCTCACGATCTCTACTTCACGCTCGAATGAAGGATGTTCGACCCAGTGGTACAAGCAACGACGCTTCAAGGCATCGTGCACATCGCGTGTGCGGTTGGATGTGAGAATCACGATGGGTGGGGTAGAAGCCGTGAATGTTCCAACTTCGGGCACGGTGACCTGAAAGTCGGACAGAACTTCCAAGAGGTATGCCTCAAACTCATCGTCGGCTCGGTCGATTTCGTCAATCAGCAAGACGGGTCGGACACCGGCAGGCTGATCAATGGCGCGAAGCACCGCGCGCTTCAACAAAAACTTTTCGCCGTACAACTGGCCTTCAAGTTCGTCGGTGTTGGCACCGCGTGCTTCGCCCGTTGCTTCGGCTGCGCGCAGGTGCAACAACTGGCGTGAGTAATCCCAGTCGTATACCGCCTGCGATGCATCGATTCCTTCGTAACACTGCAGGCGAATGAGTTCGCTTCCTTGCCAGCGAGCGATGGTTTTAGCGAGTTCAGTTTTGCCAACACCAGCTTCTCCTTCGAGAAACAACGGGCGACCCAGTGAGAGTGACAAAAAGACAGCTGTGATGAGCCCTTCGTCAGCCAGGTATCCGTTGGAGGCCAAACCAGTGGCGACGTCATTGGTGGATGAGGGCTGTACAGGCACCCTGTCAGCGTAGGGGCTGAGGTGCTACGAGTCCCACCCCAGGCCGAGGCGGTCGAGTGAACGGAGCCACGCATTGCGCTTACCGGTCTTGTCTTCCATGTCCAGGGACCAACGAGTTGCTTGAATTCCCAAGAATCGAAATGGTTCAGGGGGAAACGGCAATGGTTTTGACTGAACGAACTCTGTTGCTGTTGCACGAGAGCGCCGCCCGTCGATGAGGTCGAGCATGACTTCTGCACCGAAACGAGATGACGCAACGCCGAGCCCGGTGTAACCCAATGCATATGTGACTCGGCCACCCATTCCGTGTCCCCAGAACACACAGAAACGGCTGCACGTGTCAATGACGCCGCCCCACATGTGCGAGAAGCGAACACCTTCAAGCTGTGGGAATGTTTCAAAGAAATGCTTCGACAATTTGGCCCATGTCTCAGGGCGAGACTCAAGTTCTTGACGAACTCGATTGTTGAAGTAGTACATGGTGTCGTAGCCGCCCCACAAGATGCGATTGTCTTCTGTGAGTCGGTAGTAGTGAAACTGGTTGGGAATATCGCTGAGTCCCTGTCGGTGTTTCCAGCCGATGGAATCCAATTGTGCTGGGGTGAGCGGCTCGGTGACCATGCAGTAGTCGTACACCGGCACGATGTAGTTGTTCAGTCGTTTCAACAATGGTTTGAAAGCGTTGGTGGCTAGAGCAACTTTGCCGGCACGAACCCGACCAAGTGGAGTGTTCACCATTACCCCAACACCATCTCGTTCGATAGATGTGGCCTTGCAATCTTCGTAGATGCGAACACCGAGTGATTCAGCTGCCGCTTTCAGACCCCATACCAATCGAGCCGGATCAATTAGGGCAGCGGTGTCGCGACGCCACAATCCACCCACATATGTGGGCGAATGCACATGGGACTGCATTGCATCGCGGTCGAGCCATTCAACGCGTTGTCCTAATTTGCGAAGGTGCGCATAATCATCGCGAAGTTCATCGAGATATGACGCCGGGTGCGAGGTGGATGCAACGTCGATAGCGCCTGTACGTTCCCAATCGCAGTCGATGTTGTATTTGGTGATTGCTTTCTCAATTTCATTGAGATTGTTGATGCCCAATTCTTCAAGAATTCCCACTTCATCAGGGAAACGTGCCTGAGCATTTGCAATGCCGTGAGTGAGAGATGAATCAACGAATCCGCCGTTGCGACCGCTCGCGGCTGAGCCCACTTCGTGTGCGTCGATGAGAACCACATCGCGAGATGGGTCGCGCTCTTTCGCAAGGATTGCTGTCCATAAGCCGGTGTAGCCACCGCCAACTATGCATAAATCACAACTCTCGGTTCGCACCAGCGTTGGGTTCGAATCGGGTTCGTCTACATCTTCGTACCAGTACGGATATGTATCTGCATCGGCGATCGCGTCGAGATGACGCTCTTCCATTGGTCTCACCACCTTGTGGCATTCAGGCTAGCCCAATTCAATGGTTAGGGTTCTTACATGGATTTGGGTGTAGCGAACAAAACAGCCGCAATTGCCGCAGGAACCGCAGGTTTGGGTCTTGGTACGGCAAAAGCTCTGGCAGCCGATGGTGCGCACGTAGTGGTATGCGGCCGTGATGAAGAGAAGTTGAACAGGGCCTTGCAAGAAATTGGCCATGGGGCTCAAGGATTCGTGTGCGATGTTTCCACCGATGTCGGTGGTCGTTCGTTTGTTGAACAGTCAATTGCGCTGTTGGGGTCGGTGGATATTTTGGTGGCCAATGGTGGCGGACCACCAGCAGGAACTTTCGCCAGTACTCCTGAAGAGGAATACGCACAGGCTCTGCAGAACAACCTTTTGTCGATTGTTGCTATGTGTCACGCCGCAGTGCCGGGCATGCAGCAACGGGGGTGGGGTCGAATTCTGGCCATCACGTCGGTGTCGGTACGACAGCCCATTGGTGGCATCATCCTTTCGAATACAGCCCGTGCGGGAGTCACCGCATTTCTGAAAACTCTGGCGCGCGAAGTAGCCGGGGATGGCATCACGGTGAACACTATTCAGCCGGGTACGCACGCCACCGACCGCATTACTCAGTTGTACGGCGCGAACCCCGATGCAAAAGCCATGGGAATCCCCGCAGGCATCATTGGAGATGCCGATGACTTCGGCCGCATCGCCGCGTTCATGTGCAGTGACTCTGCAAAATTCATGACGGGTGTGAACCTGCACGTCGATGGCGGTGCATACGCCGGATTGCTCTAGCGCCAAGTACATTCACATCATGCTTCATCACATTGTTCTTTTCACGTGGAATGAATCGGTACCAACGGGCCACCCTGCCATTGCACAAAATGAGTTGCGCAAGTATGCGGCAACACTGGACGGAGTGGTGTCTTACTCGTGTGGCCCCAATGCGGGGTACACCGACGGCGCAGCTGACTTTGCTGTATCTGCGGTGTTTGAAGATGTTGATGCCTGGCATGCCTACGACACAGCCGACGAGCACAATCGGATTCGCCGCGAGGTGTTTGGGCCCTATGTTGCCGAACGAAAAGTGATTCAGTTCGAAAGCTAATGAGACGAGGTTTTTGCCTCTTGCCGCTTTTCCCATAGATCGGCAATTTTCCATGCTGCGAGAACGGTGACCCACCCCATGATGGTGTCAATGGCCCAGTGTTCGCCGAAGTAAATGAGTGTGAATGCCATTGACGCTGGGAAGGCCATGGCCGCGATTCGTACCCATCGTGGCGCATTTCGTGTGAACCATAAGGTGACCAACAATGCCATACCCGCATGCAGCGATGGCATGGCGGCCACCGAATTCAGCACCGCAGCACCGCGATCAAGCGTTTTGGACACGGTCTTGAGATGAAGTTCCCACCACCCACGACCTGTGATGCGGTACACCGGTTTGGTGTAATGCTTCTCTGCTGCCATCCACGGTGGTGCCGTAGGAAACACAATAAAACTTGCCACAGCGATGTACAGAGTGAGCGAAAACCGACGTACATATCGCAACCATTCGGTGCGATTTCGCATACGCAGCATTGCAAGTGGCACCACTGGCAGCACAAAGTGCGTCATATAAATAATGGACCCGGCTACGTCATACCAACGCACGTCATCTTTCAAAAGCCATGACTGCAGCCACACATTTGGGTCTCGGCCAAAAAACAAGAAACGGTCAATATTGCGCGGGATGGTGTAATTCACGCCGATACCGAATTGGTCGGCGGTGCCACGGCTGTAGTCGTACACCATGTAGATGATGACCAGCACAGCCCAGTCACGCACCATGAGCTTTACTTCATTGCGAGTACGTCCGATGCTGGAAATGGAAAAGGCTGCCAGCATCCACAACAGCACTGCGATGCGGTCAACGGGAATTCCGAAGCGAACGATGCTCCAAAAAAAGACCGCTCCATAAACGCACAACAGCGCACGCCGTACCTCGGCACGAGAAGCCGAGAAGAACGACATGCGCTGTAGTGCGGTTAGTTGCTTGACGATTCGAGTGCGCGACGAACAAGCACCTTTGCAAGGTGTGTGCGGTATTCGGCACTTGCATTGAGATCAGACTGTGGCTCTGCTTCTGCGGCAGCCAATTGTGCGGCTTCTGCGATGCTGGCACCACCGGCAATTGCTTGCGACACGCTGGTAGCCAAAATGGGGACGGAACCCATGTTTACAAGACCAACACCCGATTCATTTCCGCGCTTCCATGCGGCGACGCCAACAATGGCCCAGTCCTGTGCACGACGATTGAACTTCTGGAATCCCCAGGTTGCGCCGTTCATCTTGGGAACGCGAATCTCAGTGAGCATTTCATCAGGTGCCAATGCCGACTCAAGGAAGCCAACATAGAAATCTGTTGCTGCAATTTCGCGAGTGCCGTTGGGGCCTTGTGCAACATACGTTGCACCCAATGCAAGTGTGGTGGCAGGCAAATCGGACGCCGAATCGGAGTGAGCAATGGAACCGCCGATAGTTCCGCGGTGGCGAACCTGTGGGTCACCCACATGGGTTGCGGCGTAAGCAAGCAACGGCAGGTGCTCTTTCACGATGGGCGAATGCTCAACGTCGTGGTGACGTGTGAGCGCACCGATAGCGATGTGATCGCCGGCGTCGCGGATGTATGACAGGTCGGTGATGCGAGCAATGTCGATGAGCATCGCCGGCTGGGCAAGTCGCAACTTCATGAGTGGCAACAAACTGTGACCACCGGCGAGGAACTTCGCGTCTTCGCCGTATTCACCCACGAGAGCGATTGCTTCTGCGGCCGAGGATGCGCGCTTGTAATCAAATGGAGCAGGAATCATGTCGGGCAGTCCTTACTTGTTTCCGTTGGCGGCTGCGAGAACCGACTTGACGATGTTGTGATAACCGGTGCAACGGCACAGGTTTCCTTCGAGGCCCACACGCACTTCTTCTTCGGTGGGGTTGGGATTTTCCTTCAGCAAGCTGATGGATGCCATGACCATGCCAGGGGTGCAGAAACCGCACTGCAGACCATGGTTTTCCATGAATGCCTGCTGCATTGGGTGCAACTGGTCGCCGTTGGCTAGGCCCTCGATGGTGGTGATGTCACAACCATCTGCTTGTACGGCAAGCATGGTGCAACTCTTCACTGATTCGCCGTTCACATGGAGCGAACATGCACCGCAGCTTGAGGTGTCGCACCCAATGTTCGTGCCGGTAAGGCCGAGAGTTTCGCGCACGTACTGTACGAGAAGTTGACGAGGCTCTACATCGCTCTCGTGCTTTGTTCCGTTAACGGTGATGGTGACCTTCATTGTGGTTTCCTTCTGTGTTTCGTTCTGTGAGATCTGGTGCTTACTTGGCGTTCTGAATTGCGGTCCATACGCGCTCGGCGGTACAGGGCATTTCAATGTGGCGAACACCGAGGTGTGCCACCGCGTCAACAACGGCTGAGTTCAGTGCAGGAGTGGAACCAATGGTGCCCGACTCGCCAATGCCCTTTGCTCCGAGCAAGTTGACGTGAGTAGGGGTTTCCATGTGCACCACCTTCACGCTAGGCAACTCGGCTGCCGAGATGAATGCATAATCGGCAAGGTTTGAGGTGATGGGGTTGCCATCGGCGTCGTAGCGCACCTCTTCAAGAAGTGCTTGTGCTGCACCCTGTGCAACGCCGCCATGAATTTGACCTTCTAACAGCATGGGGTTGAGCACAACGCCTGCGTCGTCGCATGCAGTGTGTTCAATGTGCTTCACCTTGCCGGTTTCAGTATCTACTTCAACTATCGCAACGTGCGCACCGAAGGGGAAGGTGGCGCTTGGAACGCCCACGAACTCATCATGAGACAATCCGCCATTTGGTTTTTCGGCAACTGCAAGATCTGCCCATGTTTTGGTAACGGCTGGTGTGCCGGCCACGTGGAACACACCTTTGTCGGTGTCGAGCACAATGTCGGCCTCGTTGGCTTCGAGCAAACGTGCGGCAACCGACTTGGCTTTTTCTGCAAGGTCTCCCGCCACCTTGTACACGGCGTTGCCGCCTTGTTGCAGTGAACGTGATCCCATGGTGCCACTGCCAACTGGAACCAGGTCTGAGTCGCCCCACACCAATTCCACCTTGTCGATGGGGATACCAGTCTTTGCATTAACAAGCATTGACCATGAAGTGTCATGGCCCTGGCCATGGGGCGATGTGCCGGTGTAGACAATGGCACGCCCGTCTTCGGTGATCTCAACTTTGGCAGCTTCG
>CAYSPE010000075.1:1517-8000 GCA_964432845.1 uncultured Bifidobacterium sp. | reverse complement strand
TCGGTGGAGAGATATCCGCGCTCAGAGCCATAGTCGCTCATACGAAAGATCTCTTGCAGGGCTTTCGGAAATGACTTCGTGAGTTCCGACCAACCAGCGGCTGAATCACGAATGGTGGGGTACACGCTTAGTTGCACAACAACAATGAGAACTATTCCACCTATCCACCCGTAAATGCCACGCACATGATCGCGGAGAGACTTCACATAGAGCGGTTTACGAAACACGATGGTTCCCGGTTTCCGTGATGAAAATGTCTTCAAGAGTGGGTTCGCGTGACGATACTGCGAGCACATTGTGATCAACTGCAAGTCGCAGCAATTCGGTCTCTACTCCCGCCACCGTGCATACCAATCGGTGCGCATGTGCCACTACAGAACGAACCCCAGCAACTTTCGCAAAAATGTTGGGGTCGACATCGTGGTCAAATTCAAAGACGAGTGTGCGCAGTGTTTGGGCTTTCATGGATTCCACGTCGCCCACCACAACAAGACTGCCGTTGTTAATGATGGCCACTCGGGAAGCCAGCACCTCTACTTCGTGCATCACATGAGAGGACAACAGCACGGCTGCTCCGCCATCGCGAGCTTCGGCAAGTAACGTTTCAAACTCGCGTTGCACAATCGGGTCAAGACCCGATGTTGGTTCGTCCAGAATGAGCACACTCGGTGCGTGCATAAACGCCTGGATGACACCCACCTTTTGTTTATTTCCTTTCGACAACGATGAGATGGATTTTTTCGCATCCAAAGAAAATCGATCACACAATGATGTGATGTTTGCACTGCAATCAACTCCGCGCATCGCTGACAAATATTGCAGGTATTCGCCAACTGTTTGGTTCTTGTACAGCCCCAATGTGCCCGGCAAGTATCCCACCTTTGCCCGTACTGAAGGGTCGACAATAGAAACGGGCTGTCCCATTATTTCTGCTGAACCTCGGGTGATATGGAGCAGACCCATCAACATGCGCATCACCGTTGTTTTGCCGGATCCATTTGGACCGAGAAATCCGAGCACTTCACCAGCGTGAACGTCAAAGGTGATGTTTTCTACTCCGCGTTGGGAACCATAGAACTTGGTAAGACCACGCAACGAAATACCAACCGGTGCATTGTCATTCACAGCCTCATTGTAGAAACAAAGGTGACGACGTCTCAGTACAGAGATACCGATGTGCTGAAACAGTTAGCGAACAATGCGTCGCTGAACGCGCCGTGTGAATTCAATTGCACTGATACCAGCCGCACCGATGATGGCTGACTGGATCATGAGTTCTGTCGGCAAATTGAAATTGAAGAATTCACGTGCGAACGGGACAGTAAATGCGAATACACCAAGACCGCCCATGGTGCACACCAACGCAAGCTTCCACGCGCGAAGTGGGCGAGCGAGCAATAACAAGATCCAGAAGAACACAATGAGAACCGACAACGTTGCACCCGATCCCACTCGCCAACAATCGGTATTCACAATGTTGTCGGCCACTTTCACCACACTGCACGTGGTTCCGTCGGACACGCCCCACTTGCCACGCGCCGCGTAGTCGGAGATCACCACGGTGAGTCCGGCAATCGCCCCGGCGGGAACAGCAAACATGAGTATTCGCTTGAGGAAGCCTGTGCGGAAGCGTCGCGGATTTGGGCCCAGTGCCAACACAAATGCCGGAATACCAATAGTGATGCTCGATAACAGCGTGAGGTGACGGGGGAGTAGCGGGAATGGCATGGAGAGAATTGCCGCACTCACAATGGCGATGAAGCTCATGGCATTCTTGGCAACGAACAAGTTGGCAACTCGTTCTACGTTGCCAATCACTCGACGTCCTTCACCAATCACCGATGGCAGGTGCGAGAACTGACCATCCAACAAGATGAGTTGCGCAACGGCCTTGGTTGCTGGGGCACCATTGTCCATGGCGATACCAATGTCAGAGCGCTTCAATGCCAACGCATCATTCACACCGTCACCTGTCATGGCCACTACTTCACCGCTCTCTTGCAACGACTGCACGATGGAGCGCTTTTGTTCTGGCGTGACGCGGCCAAACACTGTGGTGGTGCGCAATGCCTCAGTCATGTCGCTTGCTGTATCGCCCAAGGTGCGTGCATCGCGTGGCTCACCGACTTGCAATCCGAGGCGTCGCGCAATGGCGCCAACGGTGATGGGGTTGTCACCAGAGATGATTTTCACGGTGACACCTTGCTCGCGCAGATACGCAAGTGTGTCTGCGGCATCAGGACGCACTTCTTCAACCAATGCAACAAGCGCTGCTGGCTGCAAGTCAGCGGGCAGCCCTTCATCGGTGGCATGAAGAGAAGAGTGCGCCAACATGAGAACACGTCGACCTTCTTGTGCAAGTTCTTGCACCAATGCAGGTGTGCTATCGGCACTGAGCACTTCGGGCGCACCCAAAAACCACGCGCCGTGTCCTTCTGTTTCAATTGCCTGCCACTTTCGAGTGGAATTGAAGGGAACTCGAGATTTTTCGGGCCATGGTTCACAATGCGGAATTGCATGTGCAACGGCGCGCAAAGTGTCGTTTGCATTGGAGTCGTTCGCGATTGCTTGCAACGCAGTGTGCACATCGCTCTCTGATGCAGACCCAATGAGATGCAATGCCTCAAATTGAATCTTTCCCGTAGTGAGAGTGCCGGTCTTATCCAAGCAAATAACGCTGACGCGAGCGAGACCTTCTACGGCGGGAAGTTCTTGTACCAACACCTGTTGGCGAGTGAGTTGAACAGCTGCGGTAAGGAACGCCAGTGTGGTGAGTAACACCAGACCCTCTGGTACCAAACCAACGAGACCACCTGTTGCACGCACCACTGCGTCACGCCAGTTGCCAGTGTCATTCACATGAAACTGCGACCACAATTGCAATGGCGTTGCCACCACGATTGCCCACGTGATGTACACCAACAATCTGTCAAGCGACGCCTGAATTTCAGAAGAGGTGCGAGAAAACACTTTTGCTTCCGCCGCAATGCGATTTGCGTACGCAGCCTCGCCAACTGCTTCGGCGATAAAGCGACCGCTACCGGCGGTGACCACCGTGCCCGACTTCATAGGGTCGCCGACTGATTTCGCGATGGCATCAGATTCACCGGTGAGGTTGGCCTCGTTGACCTCCAAAGTGTCAACCGCAACGACGTGCCCATCGGCCGGTACTTGGTCGCCAGCATGTACTTCCACCAGGTCGTCTTGCACGACATCACGTGTGGCAATAGTGATGCGCTGACCATCGCGAATAACAACCGTGTGTGGGGAGTGCATCAGAGTGAGGCGGTCCAATTTTCGCTTTGCGATGAGTTCTTGAACAATCCCGATGAGCGAGTTGGCGATGAGTAGCAACCCGAACAGACCATCGGCAAATGAACCGGCAATGACAACCACCACGAACAACGCTCCGAGCACCGCATTGAATCGGGTGACAATATTGGCTTTCAGAATGTCTCGAACACTGCGCGAGCTGGTGGTGTCGGTGTGGTTGGTGAGACCTTGTGCGATTCGTTGCTGTACCTGATCGGCGCTAAGCCCCACCACTGAATTCACGCATGTAAGGGTACTCGTAGATACATCGGGAACAATGTAGTTGCGATAGCAACTAATTTCGCCTAGATTGTTTCTATGTCAACTAATGAGACGCCAAACGCACTAATGCCTGCTGCGTTTTTTGGCCATGGCAGCCCCATGAACACGCTTGAACACAATGCGTATACCGAGGGCTGGAACTCATTCGGCGCATCTGTGCCCGCGCCACGAGCCATCTTGATGGTGTCGGCACATTGGTACATCAACGCCACCGCCGTCACCGCAATGAGCAAGCCGAAAACCATTCACGATTTTTATGGCTTTCCACAACAACTTTTCGATGTGCAATATCCGGCTCCGGGGGCGCCCGACCTTGCCGATGAGGTAGCCGAATTGGTGAAGCCCACATGGGTAGGGAAGGACCTCGATAGTTGGGGACTTGATCACGGCACATGGTCGGTGTTACATCACATGTTTCCGAAAGCAAATGTGCCGGTGGTGCAGTTGTCCATCGACGCGTCGAAAGACTTCACGTACCACATGGAACTCGGCGCGAAATTGGCAAAACTGCGAGAGAACGGTGTGTTGATTCTTGGAAGCGGAAACGTGGTGCACAACCTTGGCGCCATTCAGTGGAATCTCACCAACTCAGGCGCGCCGTGGGCCGTTGAATTCGACAATGCGGTGCACGACATTATGGTGAACAATCCCGCAGCGCTTCCCTCGGTGGTGTCACATCGTGCGTATCGAAACGCAGTGCCCACACCCGATCACTTCATTCCGCTTCTCTACGTGGCGGGGCTCGCAACGGCCGCTGGCACAACAGCCACGGCAACACTGAAGGGCTGTGCACTCGGGTCACTCTCGATGACCTCGTACATCGTGTAACGCGGTTAATTCTTTAGGTGCGAAATGCTGAGCATGATCTGCACCTGCATTCCGAGCAGCGTGAGTGCAACGGTGGTTCCTACTCCAATGACCCAATTCAATCGCTTCTCAAGGCGATTGATTTCTACTTGAAGACGTTCCACCTCTTTGGCGACAGAGGCCACTTCTTTTGAAACAAGAAGAAGATCGGTTTTGGTTGCGACATCGCCCCAACCCACTGGGGGTAAATGTTCCATCAAGGTGTCGGCCACTTCTTCCCCCAGTTCTTGACGAAGTTTTGCGTGCATGTCGAATCGATTGGCTTCTGTAATCACCATAGTAAGTCCACCTTTGGTTCCTGTCTTGTGCTCCATGTGCACATCAGTCGCTGATCGGGGAAGCGATGACCTCGTACATCGTGTAACGCTACGAACCAGCAGAAAACAGGGGAGTAATAAGGTGAATACATGGCTCGTATTTGGCGCAATGTATTCCTGACAGTTTCACTCGCGGTTTCTGCTTTGGCAATTTCTGCGCCCACTCCTGTTGCGGCCGCAGGCCCGCTGGTGTTTGTGTTCAACACCGATCTAGCTAGCAATCACGGACTCGCTTTTTGTGAACCCAATATCACGAAGGGTTGCATCGATTCAGTCATTGTCGATGGTCAAACACTCAGCGTTACAACCAATCGCGCAGCTGCGAACTTCATCATTGCGGGTGGCTTGTATGCACCACAATGTCGCTTTGTAGAAACAGAAGCCGTTCCGTGTGAATTGCCCTACATGGTTATTTATCCCGTCGCCAATGGTTTCCCCACGCAAACTCCGGTGGGGCAAGTCACTGTTAATTTTCGGCGCGCTCAAAACAGCAACCCCACCACGCGGTTTGGAACCAGCGTGGTAAACGGTCATCTTGTTTCGTTCACGCCTGCCAAAGAAGGCCTTCGCGATATCGCCACAGTCGTAGCAACACCAGCAGTGATTCAACGCGCTTCGTCTCCCACGTCCTCGTGGTGTTCGGGTTGGATTCCCGTTGTCGATGCATGCGAGCTTCCAGAAACTGCGCAAAGCAAGAACACCAACTCGGTGAACATTCTGCTGCTGCCTGGTTCACGCAGTTCGTTAGTGCCACCCGATCGTCTCGACACAACGTGTATCTCCACCATTGTGAACACATGCACCATTCCCGTATTTGAAGAAACAAGTTTCGGTGCATGGATGGACACCGACGCATACATTTTCGGTATGGCTGCCGCCGATCGCGACACTGGCGCCACGCTGTTGAAAATTGTCGGTCCGCACTTCAAGTATCCAGAAAATGGAGTGAGCAACGAACTCAACCTTTCCTACGTTCGCAACTTCATGCCCACCTCATTTCTCATGGCCTCATTCGGCATCACTCCTGACGAAGCGAATGCTCACACTCTCCCCGTCACAAGAACCACAGGGTTCACCACCACGGTGCCAGGCACTGAATACACACCCACCGTCGATGGTCTTCTTCTCAACACCACCGGTATTGGATTTTCTCAACCCACCGTGTCCATCAAGCGAGTGCTGGTGGTGAAGAAGAACAAAAAGGTCTCTGCCGAGCAGCTCATTCGAGCAGCGGGCGTCTACACCGCGCGACAATTCGGAACGCCCAAAATCTCCATCAACACCAAGGCAGGCATGAAAAAGGTGGGAACCCGCTATGTATTCACCAAGCCCCGCTCGCTTACGGTGACCGTGCGCTACAAATCAACCGCCCGCGATATTTCGTATCGCACTCTCTCGGTCAAAGTCACCAAATAGGGTCACCCGTATCGCCCGCATCTGTCCGAATGAGGCAGAATGAACGGATAACCGGGGGGTCCACAATGGGAGAAAAGTCTCTGCATAGCGGCAGTCAAGAACATGCCGTCATTGTCAACGAACGCCGCAGTATTCGTGGCTACAAGAAGCAGCCAGTGCCCAAAGAAGTGTTGGAAGAAATCATCAACATTGCAAAGCGTGCACCAAGTTCAATGAACACGCAGCCCTGGCACTTCCACGTGGTTACTGGCGACCCATTAGAAAAAATTCGCGAGGGCAACACCGAGCG
>CAYSPE010000075.1:0-1417 GCA_964432845.1 uncultured Bifidobacterium sp. | reverse complement strand
GGCATCATGCAGTCGTCAGTCGTGCGTGAATACGCCAATATCCCTGAAGACCAAGTGATTATGACCTGTGTCGCAATGGGTTACCCTGACGAAGAGTTCGTGGCCAACCATGTGCAATCACGTCGTGCCGGCAATGACACCACCGCCTCGTTTATCGGATTCGACTAGGAGACCACAATGAGCGCAATTCCATCCACCAAGAGGTTCGACCTCACTCGTCACGTTGGCACCGAACTGCAAGGTTTCAATCTTCTGGACCTCAGCGATGACGGCATCACAGAGCTGCAACACCTCGTCGCCGATCGCGGTGTTGTTGTGGTGCGAGATCAGCCGATGTCTATTCCAGATCAAATCGCATTTGGTGCGCGCATGGGCGAACTGCATGTACACCCCGCGTATGCACAGAGCGAATACCCCGAAGCTCTCCATATATATGGTGACGAAAACTCAAAGATGGTGCCTGGCGAAGGCTGGCACAGTGATGTGAGCTGCGATGAGCGCCCACCTGCAGTGTCTATGTTGCGCATTGAAACAACACCTCCTGTTGGTGGTGACACTGCGTTCTCTCACCAGGCTGCACTGTACGAATCTCTCTCCGACACATTCAAGGGATTTCTTCGCGGACTCAAGGCCCGTCACGCAGGCGACCTACCATGGCGCGGTCAATACAAAACTGTTGACACTCGTTCATTCCCGCGCAACCTGCACCCCGTTGTGCGCACACACCCGCTTACCGGTCGCGATGCGCTGTATGTGAACAGCGGATTCACCGACAAGATTTGGGATGTCGAAGAGTGGGAGAGCGATGCCCTATTGCGCACGTTGTTCGACAAGATTGCCTACGCAGTTGAATTCCAGTGCCGCGTTCGCTGGGAGCCCAACACCGTGACCTTCTGGGACAACCGCACCGTGCAACATCACGCATGCTGGGATTACTTCCCCAACAAACGCGAAGGTTGGCGCGTCACCACCACCGGCGAACGCCCCTACCTTGCTTAGACTTCCAATTTTGGGAGAGGTGTAATGGCAACAATCATTCGTAACGGTCACGTACTAGACACGAGCACGATGACATTTTCCGATGAAGTAGATGTGCTCATCGAGGGTGGAGTCATCACCGAGGTTGGGAAGAACCTTTCCGCGAAAGCCGAAGTGTCGATCGATGCCAAGGGCACATATGTGATGCCTGGCTTCATCGATGCGCACGTTCACTTCCGATTGGCCACCATGGATTTTCGTTCTCTTACTGCATGGTCTGAAGTGGAATTCGGCATCGTCATGGCTCGCTTGGCGGCAGAAACTGTGCAGCGCGGGTTCACCACGGTGCGAGATCTGGGTGGAGAAGTGAATGGGCTCATGAAAGCCATCAGAAGCGGGAAGACTTCGGGGCCGCGCATCATTCGTGCCGGCCACATGC
>CAYSPE010000074.1:0-8004 GCA_964432845.1 uncultured Bifidobacterium sp. | reverse complement strand
CAGTTTTCAAGAAAGCGGCTTTCATTTAATGAAGGAGTTGAAGGGTGAGCGGGTCTACCCAAATGGGCGAACCGTTGGAGTGGTTGAGACGCGTTATATCGCTCGTTGGGCGAAAGCGACTCCACAATTGTTCATGATTCTCTATGGAGTCGAAACATTTCTGAGCAATGACTGCCGAATCTGATCCGGCGATGGTGACCGTACATTTCACGCCCATGAGGGTGCGATCAATACGAGCAATGCTGGACAGTTTCATGCGTGTGAGTGGTTAGTGCGAGCCTGAACTCTGTTGTTGGGTTGGTGCTTGATTTCGAGGAGCGTATCCACCAATAGCTGGGGATGCTTGTGGCACTGGCACCTGAACAATGTGTTGCCGTGGCTGCTCATTAATTGCGGGGGCCACCGTATTGGCAGGAGATGCAGATTGCCCACCGAGGTCGAGTTGCGGTTGTGACGCTGAATCCAAGATGTTGGGTTCGGCAGGCTGTTGACGTTGTGCCTTGGTGTAGGCAGCGCTCATTCCGATGACGGCCGCAACCGAGAATCCGACAGCCAAGATGCGCGACGATGCAGCAGGGTGCTTTGATCGTTTTACATTTACGGGACGTGACGTGCGTGCCGTTCCGGCGGGATGCGCACTGCGACCCGTTGGTGCAGACATGGCGACTGGTTCGTCGGTGGGAGGGCCCCACGGTTGATTGAGAAGTGGATCGTTCATCATTAGTCATCGTCTCCTTCGAAATCGTGATGTTCGCGGTCTTCGTGTCCTTCGCGGTCATCGTCGTCATCGCGTCCACCGCCGGGGAATGATGGCTTAGAGGGTGTTCCTGCAACTGGGTTCATCGCCTCATTGGTGGTTTTTACTACTACTTCGCCGTTCACTAATTGAGCAGTGAATTCAATGCGGCTTCCCGATGACAGAAAGTGAACTTTGACGAGACCGTTGGCCTCGGAGCGTGCTGGCTCTGCGGTGTAACCAGCATTCGGAATAACGCTTGTGACCACAACTGCGCCGCTTGAAGTGTCAACAACAACCGTGCCGGCAGTGCCCACTTGGTAGCTGGTGGTGGTGTCGTTCACGCGAACTCCGTCGGCGGAAACGGCCCCGTTTGTTGCGGTATTAGCTGAAGCAGCCTCGGCGGGGAGTGTGGTGGACACGAGAGAAGTGTCGGACGAACTCGGGGCGTCAAGGACGCTGACGTTGACGGCGTATGCAGCTGCACCTGCGGCAAGTACGCCTGCGACTGAGAGGGCGGTAGCGATACTGACCTTCATTGTGACCTCCATGTTGAAACCTGGGTGGTGATGGGAATTTCCCACGCCATGAACGGTACGAAATGGTGAGTAACGGAATGGTGTGGCTATATCCAAGATTCATCCAAATCTGAAAGGGGGGCATCCGCGGAACGCTGAGAGTCAGGTCGGACGGGGCACAATATGAGGGTGAAAGTTCTACTTGTCGAAGATGACGTGTCTATTGCCCAGTCGGTCATGGCCTCTCTTGCGACAGCGGGTCTAGAGGTTGTCCATGTTGACAACGGACAAGACGCAATTACTTCCGTGGTATCGGTGAATCCGGATGTTGTTCTCATGGATCTTGGATTGCCCGATATGGATGGTCTTGACGCATCAAAAGTCATTCGAGAGTCGTCATCGGTGCCCATCATCATCGTTAGCGCACGTGGTGACGAACTCGACAGAGTGCTGGGGCTTGAATTGGGAGCCGATGACTATGTGGTGAAGCCATTTAGTCAGCGAGAACTTCTCGCACGTATTCGTGCAGTTACTCGACGCGGAACGGAAACGTCGCCCGTCGCAAACCAAGTCGTTGGTTCGGAACGGCTTGTTATTGATGAACGGGCGCACACGGTTTCACTTGATGGCGAAGAAGTAGTTCTCACAGCAAAAGAATTTGATCTTCTGGCGTATTTGGCTGCTGAGCCAAATGTTGTGTTTCGTCGCAATGACATTTTGGAGCACGTATGGGACACCAATTGGTTTGGGACCACAAAGACTCTTGATGCGCACATTGCATCAATCAGAAAGAAACTCGGAAACCCAGATTGGATCCAAGCAGTTCGTGGAGTGGGATTCAAGTTTGTAGAGGTTGCTGAGTGAAGCTTCGGCTCATTGGTGCGCTCGTCAGCATCTCGGTCATCATTCTGGTGGTATTCAGCATCCCATTGGTGTCGTTTGTAGCCAAAGTGGAACGAGAGCGTCTAGTGACCGCTCTCGAACGTGATGCTTTTGGACTGGCTGGTCACGCAAAAGAAACATTGAACACCGCCGAGGGGGCAACTCTTCCTTCGCTTCAGCCATTTATCCACGAGTTCACGCGTTCGTCAGATACGCGTGCAGTGGTCACTAACGCCGATGGCCTCATCATCGGAAGCAGTGACAGCACCTCAACACTGGGAAGTGATTATTCAAACCGTCCGGAAATTGCAGATGCTCTTGACGGTAGTCCTTCAGTGGGTGAGCGTGTCTCAAAAACCCTTGGACAGCGATTGGTGTTTGTCGCCGTGCCGGTTCAAATTGGAAACACGGTTGTTGGAGTTGTGCGGCTATCAAAGCCCAAGTCCATCGTGGATAAAGAAGTGCGCAGCAGAATTCTTGGCATTATCGCCGCCGGGGGATTCACGGTGTTGGCGGCTGCGCTTGTTGCCATTCCGCTAGCACTCGGCATCGCGAGGCCCATCACACGACTCACGCGACGTACCGAGCGGCTCGCAGACGGCGATTTTGATGTTCGCGCTGATGATTCCGTGGGTCCGCCAGAAGTGCGCGAACTCTCGCGTTCATTCAATGCGATGGCGAGTCGTCTTGGCCTCATGATTGAAAATCAGCGGCACTTTGCTGGTGCGGTGTCCCATCAATTGCGTACTCCATTAACCGCATTACGTCTACGACTCGAGCAAGCACAAGATGCCGTGGGCGATGAGAGTTCTCCGTTAGCCATTGCACTTGACGCTTCTCGTTTGGAAGCAGACCGATTGCAAGAGATGGTGGAGCAACTTCTTGCACTTGCGCGTCTTGAGGGCGGAACCGCACCAACAACAACAGTTGATGCTGCCGCCATCGTGCGTCATCGAATTGAAATGTGGGAGCCACTTGCATCGGAAAAGCGAGTTTCGTTGCGCATGTCCGGTGTTGCCACGGCCCCGTGCGCTGCAATAGACGGTGGTCTTGAGCAAATCGTTGATAACTACATTGACAATGCGCTCACCGTTGCGCCAGTCGGTTCAGAAATAGTCGTCGATGTACAACGTTCGAGTGCTTCGGTCATTGTTGATGTCATCGACGCCGGTTCTGGACTAACAACCGAACAACGATCCCTTGCTTTCGAAAGATTTTGGCGAGGTAAGAACACCGAGAACGCGGCAGGAACAGGTCTCGGGCTCGCCATTGTTCGTCAGTTGGCTGCAGCCAGCGGTGGAACGGTTGAATTACGGGAGCGATCAGACGGGCGCAGTGGTGTAGTAGCGCGCGTTACCCTGCACGCTCGTTGAGTTGTATAGTTCAGTGATCGCCTAACCAGCGCGGAACCCGATCAAGCAGAGCAAGGCTCACAACGCGACACCTGTCGAGCACGCTGCACACGTCTTCATTGACGCCTTTGTACACCGATGACAACGTGACGGGGAATCTGCCCACCACGCTAAGGCTTCGTTCGGGCGCATCTGTCACCTTGTGAAATGAATCGATGGCTGAAACTTCAAGTGGAAGTTCCACGCCCCCAAGTGCTGAAACTTCGGTGGCAAGAACTAGCAAGTCCGGAGGGGATGTGAGGGGAGGAAATGTCCAGGTGAATACCAAGGGAAACATGAAATCACCCTCAGGTTCATCGTCGGGATCATCCATCGCAAGGACAACATCCTCGAAATTCAAGAGGGTGCGAGGGTCAATTTCGAGACTGACATGGAGATCAATGGGCCCAGAACACGCCTCTTCCGGATGGAGGTCAACTTCCCATAACTGGCGCAAAGAATAGGTTTCCACGAAATGTCGTTCATCGTGTACGTGAAATCCGTGGTCAATGGCATGACTCTTCAGGTCGGTGACAAATCCAGCAATATCAATAACGGCCACCGCAAGGACACTACCGTTCTTATGTGCCCCATTTTGATTATGAATCTGATGACCGTGAATTGATGTCGTTTTTGCACGATGTGTGTGATGCTGCAGCCGACACTCTTGACGAGATTCGTGATTGGTCCATGTCGGGAGAACGAGATGGTCAGTATTCAGCTGATGTGGTTGTTGACGATGTAGTGGTCGACATGTTGGAAGCGGCAGGTTTCACTGTGCTCTCTGAGGAGAGTGGCGTTCATGATCTGGAATGGCCAATTCGAGGAAATGAATTACTGGCCGTCATTGATCCCATTGACGGGTCCACCAATGCAAGCAAAGGTTTGCCCTGGTTTGCTACCTCAATTTGTATCGTCGACCGCGATGGGCCACGCGCGGCGCTTGTGGCAGAACAATCGGGAAGCGAAACTCGTTATGAGGCTACGCGTGGTCTAGGTGCAAAATGCGACGGAGACATTTTGCAGGTTTATGCCTGTACCGATATCAGCACTGCAGTGATAGGAACAAATGGGGTGCCACCCCAGAATCATGGCTGGTGGCAATTTCGCACTTTAGGTGCCGCCGCACTTGATATCTCCTTGGTCGCAAAAGGTGGACTCGATGGGTACGTGGATCTTCACGACCATGGAGTGTGGGATTACTTGGCCGCCGTACTCATTTGTCGTGAAGCAGGCGCAGTGGTAGGAGAAGTACACGGTCGAGAACTTCTCGTTGTCGAACCAGGCGAAAGACGGAGCCCTGTTGTGGCATCCTCTGACCATCTTCTGCAACAACTCATAACAACGGCGCAGACTAAATAACCAAAGTGATGCATGTCCTCCAGCAGGGATGTGCACGCGAATTATGCGCCATAGCCGCTAGAACATTGTCATGAGACGATTGGGTGTACTGGTGGTTGCTATCGCGGCATTGGGAATTCCATCTGTTGCTCGAGCGGAATCATGTGCAACCGGCGCAGCATGCTCACTCGGTGATGTGGGGCCTGGCGGAGGACGGGTGGTGATGGTGGCAACTACACCTCAATGGTGGGGTTCCTACATCGAATCTCGTCCGCTCACAAACATTCGTGGTGTCCCATGGTCTTTGTATCCAGAAGACTCGCTATATATGTCAACGGAAGTATCAACAATCCGTCAACATATTGATGCAATGGCAGTGGGTATGGGGGGAATCAATACAACTGCCATCGTGATGCAAAGTGGAAGTGGCAATTACGCGGCATCTCTTGCGGCCGATGCTGTTGTTGGCGGCAAGAGTGATTGGGTGTTGCCGTCCCGCGACGAACTGGACGCAATATTTCATTTGATGAATGCGGGGTATTGGCGAGGTGTATCCCGTGGTGCGTATTGGTCTTCCTCGGAGAACTCTTCCAAGTTCGCGTGGTATCAAATATTGCAAGACGGCACGCAATTCACAGATGAAAATGGCGTCGGACGTATTGGGGGAGTTTCCATTTCGTCCAATAAGGGACGTATTCGAATGGCCCAGCACAAAGGTTCCGGATTTCCTCAATTCTTGTATCGAGTGGCCGTCGTTCGGTACTTCGGTCCCGCTCAAGGTGGCCGTTCTCCATCAATCGTGCCTGCATTAACTGGCCACACATGTGAAAGTTCTGGTCCATGCTCGTTAGGTGATATCGGACCCGCCGGCGGGGTGGTGTTCTACGATGCCGGTTCAACCAAAGCGTGGGGTCGTTATCTTGAGGCGGCGCCAGAAGAGACTGATGTCTCTGGACTTCCGTGGAAACGATTGTCACACAAAGATTCACTTCGACCTATTTACACAAACTCAAAAGTTCAGACTGCAAGGGTGCGTCGAATTTTGGCTCGACTCATTGGAAGTGGTGCCGAAAACACGAAGCAAATTGTTCGTACATACAAGAGTGGGAATTATGCCGCCAGGTACGCAGCGCAGTTAACTGTGAACGGATATGACGATTGGTTCTTGCCGTCGGAAGATGAGTTGTTTGAGATGTACAAATTCATGCACGCTACGTCCACCAAACTTGATGGAACGCACAACACCTATTACTGGTCATCCAGCGAATACGACCTCAATAATGCATGGACAGTGAACTTCAAAGATGGTCAACAATTCGATCGTGAAAAATATTTAACTCCTCAGCCGGGCGTGAAAGCCCTAAGAGTGCGCGCCATTCGCGCCTTTTGATGACGGGTGTGATCTCGGCAGACGAACTACGGTGAACATATGAAACGTCGCGCATCGCAATTGCTTGTTGCACTTACATTGATATGTGCTTCGATAGTTTCGCTTTTGCCATCGGCGCAAGCATTGAACTCGCCATGGGCTCTCGCCAAGAGTTCTCGCGCAATCGGGGGTCAACATTTCATCGCTTCAGTAACCGGCGCAACTGCTGTTTTCTCTGTAAAGGGGCCGTCGTTCACGATGTGGTACACCGCAACAAAGTCGAGCGGTAAAGCTGTGGTTTACGTGAATGGCAAGAAGATTCGGGTGATCGATCAATATTCGTCGCGTACCGTGCGCCAGTCGTCTTCATTTGTCGGCTTTTCTCGCCAGAACAAAGTGACCGTCATTGTCTTGGCAACACGGAACAAGTCGTCGAAGGGGCGTCGCATCATTGTCGATGCATTTTCTGCAAGCCGTTCGTCATGTTCAACGAGTTGTATGAAAAATCCCGTGCCCATCAATATCGGTGCCGAAGTTGCAGAGGCCGGTCTTGCTCCCGTGTGGTATCCAGCCGCAGTCCCGTCACGTTCAGATCCAACTTGGGTGGTGGCCGTAGGTAGTTATGTGCGTGGAAAAGACGTGTATCCAATAGACACCGCGGTACCAGTGATTCGTGCTGCAGCGTGTGATCAGGCCAAAAAAGTTCCACGCGGTGTCGTGGTGTTGTCGTTCGGTATGCAAATTGCAGGCGGTGCCGCAAATGGTTTTGGCAAAGCCATCACAAAAGAGCAAATGGTTGCAACAACCTCAGCGTGGGCAACTGGTCTTGCCGAATGCGCAACGGGACCGTGGGAAGTTGCAATGGGAACCAGCAACTCAGGTGGTGTTACTCGCTACAACGGATACCTCGGTGGCAAAGCGTGGGCAAAGATGATTGATGAAGCCCGCGCTGCATCGGATCCACGAACAGTTGTTTCGGGGGCTGTCGATTTAGAGCCAGGGTGGGGTCCACCGGGGCAGGCCCGTGCGTGGGTTGATGGTTTTGTTGACAGCACTTCGTCGCGACTGTGGAATTTTGGTTCGGCAGATGGTTGTCCTCAAACAATTTCTACTGACCTCACATGTAACAATGGCTGGACAATTGACGATGTTCTCTGGGTCTCCTCGCACGCCGGAGCAAATGTTCTGGCGATGCCACAGATCCACACCAACAGTGGTTCGCAATCTCGCCAATGGGCAGTGCTTGCGGCCAGGGCTGTTGAAATGGGAATGCCATTACGAATTGCTGCAATCACGGTGCAGACTGCCGCTTGTTCGCAGGTTGCGTCTGGCTGTTCCACCACTGGTATTTCCGCGTGGGATGGCTGGAGCCAATTACGCCGATATCTCGATTCTCAGCCCACCACCAAAGGTTTCAAGGTGGGCGCACCCATGGACATCAGGTGGGGCTGGGCAAACGGATTCGTGATTCCACCCGAAACCACCACAACCACAACCACTCTTGCGCCCACCACAACGATTGCACCAACCACCACCACGGTTGCGCCCACGTCGCCCCCCACTACGTAGTTCAAATAGCCAATTGGGCCCTAAACGTGGTTTTGTTCGGGCAAGTTCGCATTTCAGTAGATTTGACCGGTGCGTTTCTTGCAAAAAGGACTGGTCGGAGCAGTGGTTGCGGTCTTTGGGGCATCGATTGTTGCAATCTCCTCATCCCCGGTCGCCCTGGCTGTTCCTGCAGACATCGTCAGTACTGCACAAATGGTT
>CAYSPE010000073.1:0-8030 GCA_964432845.1 uncultured Bifidobacterium sp. | reverse complement strand
GTCCAGCAGCAGCTGGCAAGAAGCGTTCGGCTCGTAGCTACTAAGTCATTTTCTTTTTCGTCCCGTACTAGGCAGACGGTCTAGTACGGGGCAGAATGTGAAAATGACTTCTCCCCAATCGTCGAGCAGCGACGTCATCTACACGGCGCGCCTTATTCGCACGGCGAATCCATCTCGTCCTACCGCCACCGCTATTGCCATTCGCGATGGTCGCGTCCTCGCCGTGGGCTCGCTCGATGAATGCAAGCAATGGGGAATCACCAACATCGATACCCGCTTTTCTGACAAAGTACTCACCGCGGGTTTCATCGAAGCACATGCCCACACTGCCGCTGGCATGTTTACCGACATTCCATATGTTGGCTACTTCCCCCGCATGAACGTCGACGGAACGATGTCGTCTGCGGTGAAGTCAACTGCAGATCTCATTGTTCGATTGAAAGAACTAGATTCCGATCTCCCAAAGGGGGAACCTCTGCTTGTGGGCGGGTTCGACCCCATTTATTTTGAGTCGGAACGTCTCACATGCCATCACTTAGATGAAGCGAGTACCGATCGTCCCATCTTTGTCTTCCACGCAAGCGGACACCTGGCCACCGTGAACTCCGTGATTCTGCGAAAGTACGACATTGGACCACAACACCCATCACCTGGTGTCGGCTTCGATGAACACGGTCAGCCCAATGGTGAGTTGCGTGAGATGGCAGCAATGGCACTTGCAAAAGATGAATCTCGAAAGGTGATGCGAGCCTTTGGACCGGACACCTTTGAAGATTTTGCAGCGCTCATGCGAAATGCGGGCATCACCACATCTTCCGATCTCGGCAGTGCTGTCAGCGTCAAGGAGAGTGACCTTGCCTCTGCCATGAGCAAGGCCGCGTCGATCGATTTCCCATTGCGCGTCGTATCGGCAACCCGTGTGACGGGCGCAGCACCCGCGGGCACCGATGTTGCCGCTCTCGTGTTGGAAGCACAAGCGAAGAGTCACAACAAGCTCATGTTCCCTGTTGTGAAATTGGTTCTTGACGGATCTATTCAGGGCTTCACAGCAACAGTTGATTGGCCCGGATACATCACTGGCGAAGCTCACCCACTTTTCCTGGTTCCGCCAGAACAGGTAGTTGACATTCTTCGGCCATTCCACATGGCACGAATCGGTATTCATTGTCACTGCAATGGCAACCAAGCATCTGAAGTATTCATCAACGCGGTCGAACAGCTACTCACGGAGTTCTCGTGGTTGGATCACCGACACACCATTACCCACGCACAATTGATAACCCACGCACAATTACGTAAGGCAAAGAGCTTAAATATGTGCGCCAATTTTTTCGTCAATCACATGTGGTTCTGGGGAGATCAACACCACGACATCACTGTTGGCCCGGACCGCGCCCATGGATTGAACCCCTGCGGCACCGCCGACCGCATTGGACTTTCATATTCCTTCCACTGCGATGCGCCTGTTACGCCACCAAGTCATCTGCACACCATGTGGGCTGCCGTGAACCGCGTGTCACCAAGCGGTCGTGTGCTGGGCGAGAACGAACGGATTTCTGTCGACAGAGCATTCCATGCAGCAACCATCGATGCTGCGTATCAATTGCATCTTGACCACCTCATCGGCTCACTCGAAGTAGGCAAACTCGCCGACATCACCGTTCTCGAGGATGATCCGTACACCGTTGCTCCCGACGCCATCCGCGACATCAAGGTGTGGGGCACCTTGATTGGCGGAGTCATCTACCAAAACCCCTGACATGTCCTCCCCTTCCCCCACAGTTCCGGTTGTAGTGGTGGGCGGTTACCTGGGTGCGGGCAAGACAACCCTTATCAACGAATTGTTGCAGAATACTCAACAACGAGTTGCGGTAATTGTGAATGACTTCGGAAGCATCAACATTGATGCCTCCCTCATTTCGTCTCGCGATAATGACACGATTGAATTGTCGAATGGGTGCGTGTGCTGCGCACTTGGAGAGTCTCTCGCCAGCACCATGCTCGCCATCTCCGACCGTGAGATACAGCCTGATGTGGTTGTCATTGAGGCAAGTGGAGTTGCCCACCCAGCAGCGATTGCAGCCAATGCATACATCGGTGGATTTCACTTAGCGGGCATTGTTGTATTGGTCGACGCCGTAAACGCGCACCGGACAGCTTCGAATGCCTTGGTGTCATCTACTTTCGACATTCAAATCACATCGGCACATTTGCTGGTCATTACCAAATCCGAGGAAGCCACCACCGAAGAACTATCAAGATGCACTGAATTGCTACAAGTGGCAAAAGCACCAGTTGTTGACCGCTCCTCCATCACCCTCAACGACCTACTGCTCACTCACGACATACCCTCTGTCGCTGAATTGAAGACGAGCGCCCATGTCTTTCGCTCCGAAGTGTTAGACCACATCAGCGTCACTTCGCGTTCTGAGCTGCAATATTTCTGCGATTCATTGCCAATGTCGGTAGTAAGGGCCAAAGGAATAGTGACGGTTGGCGACACCAACTTCTTGGTACAGCGAGTTGGCACCTTCACTGCCCTCACTCCCACACGCCTTCATCCAACAGGACTAGTGGTCATTCATACCGACTAGGGTTCGGCTCAACGATCACTTTGGGGGGCCACGTGGAACGTTCTGTCGATATTGCCGTCGTAGGTGCTGGCTTTGCAGGCATGTACATGATTCGACGTGCGCAGATTCTTGGATTGTCTATTCAAGTGTTTGAAGCCGGAGATGATGTGGGCGGCACCTGGTATTGGAACCGTTATCCAGGCGCTCGTTGTGATGTTGAAAGTGTTGAATATTCATACAGTTTTGATGAACGCCTGCAACAAGAGTGGGAGTGGACCGAGCGGTATTCAGCCCAACCAGAGATTCTGAAATATGCGCAACATGTGGCCGATCGTTTTTCGCTGCGAGACAGCATTCAATTTTCCACACGCGTGATCTCGGCCCACTTTGACGAAACAACCAATCTGTGGACCACACGAACAGACCAAGGGGATGTGGTGTCATCTCGATTCATGGTCTTTGCAACGGGATGCCTCTCCTCCACCAACATCCCGTCATTCCCCGGTTCCGAGACCTTCACGGGAAATACGTATCACACCGGCCAATGGCCACACGATGGCGTTGACTTCACCGGTCAACGTGTTGGTCTCATCGGAACCGGCTCATCGGCTGTTCAGAGCATTCCGATTATTGCCGAACAGGCCGAACACCTCACCGTGTTTCAACGTACGGCTTCTTATGCGGTACCGGCCCGCAACGAAGCGATTGATCACAATTATGTGAAGTGGGTCAAAGAGAACTACCAACAGTTCCGAGACGACAATCGCCAACAAAGCGCAGCTTTTGGTTCCACCACACCCCGTGGTGAGAGATCCGCATTGGAAATGACTGAAAGCGAATTGCGCGATGACCTCGAGAGCCGCTGGCAACGTGGAGGTTTCGGGTTTTTGTCTGGAGCCACTGATTTTCTGCTTGATGAACGCGCCAACAGACTTGCGGCGGATTTCGTTCGCAACAAAATTGCTGAAATCGTTAGAGACCCTGACACTGCCAGCGCATTGATGCCCGAACAAATCCTCGGATGCAAGCGACTCATCATTGATACGGGGTATTTCGACACCTTCAACAGAGACAACGTCACACTCGTTTCGGTGAAAGACCACCCCATCGAGCGCCTCACTCCGAACGGACTCGTGACGAATGGCAAAGAATTCGAATGTGACGCAATTGTGTTTGCCACCGGTTTTGACGCGATGACCGGATCGTTGTCAAAGATTGATATTCGCGGACGTAACAACACGTCGCTCAACGATGCATGGGACGCAGGACCAGTTACTTACCTCGGACTCAGTTGCGCAGGATTCCCCAATATGTTCATGATTTCGGGTCCCGGCAGCCCGTCAGTGCTGACCAACATGATTATGTCAATCGAACAACACGTTGAATTCATCACCAATTGCATTGTTGACATGGATTCCAAGGGCCGAAAAACTATTGAGACCACAACACACTCTCAATCTCAGTGGGTGCACTACGTCAACGAAGTCGCTGCCCGCACTCTCTATCCTTCATGCAACAGTTGGTATCTCGGTGCAAACGTTCCCGGCAAACCACGCGTGTTCATGCCACTCATTGGCTTTCCCGGTTACGTTGAAAAGTGCAACAGCGTCATCAACAACGACTATGCGGGTTTTGTTTTTTCCTAGACGCTGAATCGTCCAACCATGATTCCGATGACAAAAACCCAGAAGCCTGCGGACACCAATCGGGTCCACAATGCGTTTGGCCATTTATCTCCTTGACGTCCAAATAAGTCAATTAGACCGACTGCGATGCCAGGAAGCATGAGAAATGGTGCGAGTTCTTTCGCTGCATTCGGCGATGAACTGGTGCTGAGAACCCATTGAGCAAACCAGGAACCAATAAAGATCATCATGGTGGATCGAATGACACCTTGAGGGAACCAGTGCTTAATCCACCAGAAGTTTGGATATCGGTCCTGCGAGACTTTCAAGAAAGGCACAAGGGTCATGAGTATGACCATGACCCACGTTCTCCATCCCAGACCAAAGAACGACGACGAGGCAAGCAAGAACAAAAGCCCCTTCATGAGCACGGTTCCGTAATCGGCAATAACCCCGAGACCGTCTCCTGTATCAAGGTGCGTATCGGCGAGGCGCTGAGGAAATCCGCGCACCACGATGTCTTCAATCAACAATCGACTGACAACAGCAATGGCAGCTACCCAACGAACTGTGGATGCATCGTGTGGTTGCACTAGTTGCAAGCCACTCAAACCGTTAATGGCGTTTAATGCAGCAGACGACGCAAATGCAACGACGATGGGTGCAACTAAATAGTCACCCACACGATCAACTCGATTGACCCAATTGCCATACGTAGGACGTCGCAAGGGCCTGGCATGATTGGCAATGAGTGGCAGTGCAATAAAGACAATGGCCAGTCCGACAAGCGTGCGGATGTCAAAAATACCTGAGACCTCGCCGCGAATCAGCGCAATAGAAGTGAAACCGACCCATGCCATTAGTCCCGACAGTGCATCAACCATTGACAGCACCATGATGGCAAACACCAGCGCAATTGGTGGAAGTATGACCATGCCATGGGTTGACACGGCACCAAGTACGCCGAGCAATAATCCGACATATGCAGTAAGAAACTGAACGGGCCCAAAAGTTGCCCTGAGCCACTGGCCGTCAATCAAGATTCGTGACAGCACTACCGAACGAGATTCAGACCATTGATACACCCGTGCAATGACGTTTTGGGTGGTGGAGTAACCCGGAAGTTTCCACGTTCCGATCTTGTCACCCCATGACGTTTCGTGGTGTTCCAACTTCTGCAAGCCGTCAGTATCAAGGGAACCAACTTCACCTTGGGCTTCGGTATCTCTCCCCAACGCAGAACTATCACTCTGTGAGCCGTCTGAATTTTGGTCCTGCCCATCCCCCGATCGCGTAGAACCGCCCGATGACGAGGACGAAGACCCAGTCGACCCACCACCAGCAATTGTTCCGACCACGGCAGCACCAACAGCAACAGCTGCCGTTGTAGCCACGTTTGCCGCCGTGTCATACAGCGGCGCACCAGCATCGAGTGCGCGTTGCAAATCTGCAAGTGAAGGTGGCGAAGACATGGATTCGCTCGGCGCAATCACGTCAGTGACAACACCGGATGAATCCAGTACGAACGCGCTCGCGGTTGACACGACCTCGCCACTATCGGATGTGCCGTTAGCAACCAACATATGCGAGCCGGTTGCAAGTGCATCTGGGATGGTGGCGGTAATGGAAGCGTTTCCGCCCGCATCAACTGTTGCTTCACCGAGCGTAATGCCATCGGGCTGGATCAAGAAAGCAACCGTCGTATTGGGACGTAATTTTGCCGCTGTGAGCGTCACTGCTCGGGTGGCTGCTTTTTGCCCTGCCACTACCTGCGACTCAAGAAGCAAGTATTGGGGAGCAGCAATGCCCATCTCGAGTGTTGTTGGTTCAGTGGTGGATGTAGTGGATGTAGTGCTGGTTGAGGTGGTGGTAGTGGTGGGTTCTTCGTCCAACACAATGTCAATCACTTCATCGCTCGGCACGGTTGAATCAACGCCAATGACGGCTGCAGACGAATGCGTCGACCCGAGAACGGGCAAAACAAACATGATGAAAAGTCCGAGAGCAATACCAAATAGTCGTCGAGCCCGAACTGTCATGGATGTGAATCTTATGTGGTCAACTGCCGAGCCTCTGAATAATCCCATCAACTGTTCTTGAGGGCTGAATCTGCTCTAGCGTGGGGAACGCAGTGAGAGCCACTGCCGATACCAGGAGAACCCCGTGACGAATTACGACAAGATTTACATCAATGGCCAATGGGTGGCATCAGAGGGAAAAAACACCATCAGCGTGTTTGACTCCATCACCGAAGAGGTCATGGCCACCATCCCCGAAGGAACTGCCGGAGACGTCAATAAAGCAGCTGCCGCAGCAAAGGCTGCGTTCGACTCATGGAGCACCCTCCCCAAAGCCGAGCGCGCAAAGTACCTCAGTGCTATCGGAGCGGCCCTTGGTGCTCGAATGGACGAAATATCCTCGGCAATTTCTCGCGAAACAGGCATGTCCAAGCCCCTCTCCAACATTATTCAGGTGGGCATCCCCATGAACTCGTTTAATCAGGCCGCAGCGCTCGCCGAGTCGTTCAATTTCGAAAAGGAAATTGGATCATCACTCGTGGTTCGCGAACCCATCGGCGTCGTTGGATGCATCACCCCATGGAACTATCCCCTTCATCAAATTGCGGCAAAAGTTGCTTTCGCAATGGCTGCAGGCTGCACCGTGGTGCTGAAGCCCAGTGAAGTTGCACCAATCGATGCATTCATGCTTGCCGAGATCATTCATGAAGTAGGGCTTCCCGCAGGTGTTTTCAACCTCGTCACCGGCACAGGACCAGTTGTTGGTGAGGCAATATCTGCCAGTGCTGACATTGACATGGTGTCATTCACCGGGTCCACGCGCGCTGGGAAGATGGTGATGAAGACAAGTGCCGACACCGTCAAGAAGGTGGCTCTTGAGTTGGGCGGAAAGAGTGCCAACATCATTTGTGAAGACCTTGACACCGAAACGTTTGCAAAGGCAGTCATGGGCGGAACTGGCCAGGCATTCCTGAATAGTGGTCAAACCTGTTCACTACTGAGCCGCATGTTGGTTCCTCGCGCACGATTGGCTGAAGCAGAGGCCCTTGCGGCCGCAGTTGCCAACGGAATCAAAGTAGGAGACCCATTTGCTGAGGGAACAAACGTTGGGCCACTGGCGTCAGCTGCACAACGCGATCGCGTCATCGGGTACATCAACAAAGGCATTGAAGAAGGTGCAAAGTTGATTGCTGGCGGACTCGGTGCACCCGAGGGTCTCGAGACTGGGTACTACGTGAAGCCAACTGTGTTCTCCGAGGTCACCAACAAGATGACTATCGCGCAGGAAGAAATCTTTGGACCTGTTTTGTCAATTATTCCCTACGACGGAATTGACAACGCAGTAGATATTGCCAACGATTCTCCATACGGACTTGCCGGAGCAGTGTTCGCAGCCGATAAAGAAACCGGTATTGCAATCGCACGCCGCATTCGCACTGGCCAGGTCACGGTCAATGGTGGCGCCTTCAATCCCAATGCGCCGTTCGGTGGCTACAAGCAGTCAGGCATTGGCCGCGAGCTTGGTGAATACGGTCTCGAAGAGTTCCTCGAGATCAAGAGCATCCTCTTGCTGACCAACAACCCGGCCAAGGTCTCCGCGCTCCGCGACCTCGGGGTCGAGGTGGAGTCGCGCGAGGGTGTCATCGTGACGCCCAACGCGTTCTCGCTCGGGTACTTGGAAGCCAAACGCCTCCGGATGGACCATGTCCTGCCGGCGCGCCCACTCCGCGCGGTCAACGACGCCGAGTGAGCGTCCTCACGAGCCGACCAGCTCGTGACGCCATCGAGACGCAAGCCCGCACGCTCCTCTTCGC
>CAYSPE010000072.1:0-8224 GCA_964432845.1 uncultured Bifidobacterium sp. | reverse complement strand
TTTTCACTGCTGCATCAACTGCTGCACGCAATGATGCTTCTTCAATTGCATCGGGATCGCAGTCAGCTCCCAACCCTTGGAATATGCCACCAAGCTTGGCAAGAATGGCCCACTCCTCCATTTGCGATGGATCGTGTTGGAACACTGCAGGGCTGTAGTTGGCAACATTGCGAATCGCAAACACATACAAGCTCATGTCGTAATGATCTTTTTCCAACGCAGATGGTGTTGGGAGAATCACATCAGCATGACGCGTTGTTTCATTGAGATAAATGTC
Organism: uncultured Bifidobacterium sp.; assembly: GCA_964432845.1. Lineage (GTDB taxonomy): Bacteria > Actinomycetota > Acidimicrobiia > Acidimicrobiales > Ilumatobacteraceae > UBA2093. Next base: position 7,947 of record CAYSPE010000072.1, on the reverse strand, counting down.
AATCGACACCATGAATTCAAGATCGGCGAGGGCTTCATCGAGTTGACGTGAATGTGGTGTCGACAAAACAGGGTTGCCAGCAACCGTGATCATGCCGCGAATACGACCTTCACCTGGCGTGAGAATTTCCTCTCCCAACGCAGCTACTGGATACTCACCGATTGCTTCAATGCGCTTGCTTACTCGGGTATGTCCTCGGCCAGTTGAGAATCCCTTGCCCTTCCCTGCAGTTCCGCGAGTTGTTGCACTCCCTGCAACAGCGGTGGTGAACATTTCACCGCCACGGCGATCAAGGTTGCCCGTGATGAGGCTCAAGCAATTGATCAACCATGCGTTGGTGGTGCCGAACTCCACAGTGTTCACACCAATACGTCCGTACACAGCTGCTGAAGGTGCAGCGGCAATTTCGCGCGCAAGACGTGTAATGACATCAGCGGGAATTCCAGTTGCCGGCGACACTCGCTCTGGCGTGAACGGCTTCACTGCATCGCGCAATGTTGCAAGACCGTTTGTGATGGATGCGATGCGTGGCTCTACCTTGTCGAGGCCTTCAGCAAAAATAACGTTCACCATTGCAGCCAACAACAAACCGTCTGTACCAGGACGAATGGAGATCCACTCATCACTTGCTTCTGCAGTCTTTGTACGACGCGGATCAACGGTGACAATCTTTCCGCCACGTGCGCGAATTGCTTCCATGCGACCAGGGAAATCTGGTGCTGTGCACAGACTGCCGTTTGATGCGTGCGGATTCGCACCCAACATGAACAAATAATCCGTGTGATCAAGATCGGGCACTGCAATGCTTTGCGCCGTGCCGAATACCAACCCACCCGCAACGTGTTTCGGTAACTGATCAACAGAAGAAGCACTGAAGATGTTGCGCGAGCCAAGAGAGCGCAACATGATGGAGTTGTACAGCATGGCGCCCAAGTTGTGAGCGTTCGGATTTCCCAAGTACGCGCCGATTGCTTGACGACCGTGGCGCTCGATGACGCCCATGAAGCCGTCTTGCACTTCTTGGAATGCCTCTTCCCACGTCACTTCCACATGAACGCCATTGCGCTTCACCAAGGGCTTGCGCAAGCGATCGGGATCTTCATGCAACTGCTTGAGTGAGCTTCCCTTGGGGCAAATGAACCCGTGCGAGAACACATCATCTTTGTCACCGCGAATACGGACAACCTGCTCTTGCGGATTGACGGTGATTTCCAATCCGCAGGTGGCTTCACAGAGAGGGCAGGTGCGGTACACAGTGCGATTTGCAGACTCGGTCATGCACATACCTTGCCACGCCTCGCGCCGCTTTCTCGCAGCGTTCGTACACTTGCGCCTATGGAACTGCTCGCCCATCACCGCGTGGAAATCTGCATGATTTCAACACCCGATGGCGAAATAGATGTGAATGGTCGCTCGGGACCCCTGGGCGGCCCGGCCGATCAAGCTCGCATCAAGTATCTACGAAGCGTTGCCAGCGTGGTTTTAGTGGGTGCCGGTACTGCTCGCGCCGAGCAATATCGCCCTCCCTCGCGCAGTGACCTTCAAGTGGCAATGGTGACTCGTTCGTGTCAGTTGGATTTCACAGCGCCGCTCTTCACCTCTGGTGCAGGAATTGTGGCCACCACACTTGATGCTCCCGACGTTCCCGTTGCATCAGTGCGCGCCGGCACCGGCGAAGTGGACCTGCGCGGAATCATTCAGCAATTACCGCACGGCATCGTGCACGTGGAAGGCGGCCCCATGTTGAACGCCGCATTATTTGAGGCCGATCTAGTGGATGCCATCAATCTCACCGTGTCGCCAAAAATTGGTGGACGTCGCGGACCTTCCATTTCGATGGCGCCGCATGCATTGCGACACTTCACTCTGACGGAGATGCGAACAGAAACAGACTTTGTGTTCGTGCGTTACGAACGAACTGTTTAAGACTGTTTGAGCAGTGCTAGTTCGCGACTGAAGTCTGCAGCGCCGTCAAAGTTCTTGTACACGCTGGCAAAACGTACGTAGGCAACTTCATCGAGAGCTTTGAGATGCTCGAGAACTGCATGACCAACCGTGGACGATGTGATTTCGACACCTGATACTTGAGCGAGACGCATGTCGTCTTCGACCAACTCGGCCAATGCGTCGATTTGTGCTTCGTCAACGGGGCGACCCTTGCACGCGGAGCGAACTCCGAAGACAACTTTGGCGCGATCAAACGGAGTGCGTATTCCGGAGCGCTTCAGCACCATAAGAGGCGCACCCTCAAGGCGCTCGTAGGTGGTGAATCGGTACGTGCACTCGGGGCACGAACGACGACGGCGAATAGCAGTTCCGGCTTCAGCGGAGCGGGAATCGATCACCTTGGTGTCTTCGTGGCGGCATACGGGGCAATGCACGAAAGGTCACAATAGGTGACTTTCTCTTCATGTGCTTGCGTTATTACAAAATATGAAAAGCGCCATAGACCGTTCGTATAACCCGATTATGGGATTCGAACGATTTGACCAGGCTCGAGGTGAGTGCCGTTCACGCGAATAAGTTCGCCCACCAACTCGGCAATATCGCCCTTGGGGGCGATGGAGCGAGCAATGCTCCAGATGGTGTCGCCTGATTCAACAACCACGGTGCGAGGGACCTGCTGATTATCGGCAGAGGGATTCGACGCGAATGCGTTGGTGGTGATGAAGCCCGAAGCCATGACGAAAACGGCCACTGCACCGACCACGCGGCGGCGACGGCGGAAGGTGGCCTGGCTGGGGCGCTGACGGCGAACAGGAGCGCCGTAGATGCTGTGTGCGGTAGCGAGGAGTGGATCGATGGTGGTTGCTGAAGCTGCCATGGGATTTCCTTTGTTTGAGGGGTTATGGGGACCGGGCGGTCTGTGTGCTGTGCACCGTAGCGAACGGGTGTTCGTAAGTTTTAACCGAACAAGTGTTCGGTGTCAAGACTTTTTCCGAACAATTGTTCTCCGAACAGGTGTTTGACCCCGCCCCCGAACACCTGTACGCTCTTCCCCATGTCAGAAGCCCTCACCTCCCGCCAGCGCGAAATCCTCTTGGTCATCGAACAGGCCATGCAAGACCGCGGCTATCCACCCTCGGTGCGTGAAATTGGCGAGGCCGTGGGCCTCAACTCCCCGTCCACGGTGCACAACCATCTCAACACGTTGCAGAAGCTTGGCTACTTACGCCGCGACCCTTCAAAGCCACGCGCCATTGAAGTGCGCTTCGACACCAACTCAGAAGTGGCAATGGAGCGCCGCCCCTCCCGCCACATTCCACTTGTGGGCGATGTTGCCGCTGGTACCGACGTGTTGGCGCAAGAGAACGTAGAAGACCTCATTCCTGTTCCATCCGATTTCACCGGCGAAGGCGAACTGTTCATGTTGCGTGTTCGTGGCGAATCAATGATCAACGCCGGCATCTTCGATGGCGACTTTGTGGTGGTGCGTCAACAAGCAGTGGCCGAAAATGGCGACATTGTTGTTGCCGGAATTCCAGGCGAAGAAGCAACAGTGAAAACGTTCAAGAAGAGCGGCAAGACAATCACGCTCATTCCTTCGAACGACACCATGAAGCCCATGGTGTTTGATGCTGACGAAGTGTCCATCTTCGGAAAAGTAGTCACCGTGATGCGCAAGTTGCGCTAACGGTCTTCTCTACTTCTTACTTCAAACGATTCGCAACGAGCTGTAGCTTGGCGTCTGGTTGCACTACAGCAACGCGCACAAACTCTGCACCACCAGTGCCATAGAAATCTCCGGGGCTCACCAGTGCTCCGCCCTCACGCGCCAACTTTTCTGTGAACGACCAAGCGTCACCAGCGTTGAACCATAAATAGAAACCACCATCAGGCATCGGAATGTCAATCCCCGACCACTTGGTCAACGTTGTAGCCATCATCTCAAGTCGCGTGCGATAACGATCACGCTGCACGGTGACGTGTTCATCGTCATCCAATGCGGCCACACCTGCTGCTTGAGCAGGACCAGGCACCATGAAGCCTGCGTGCTTGCGCACTTCTTTCAGGTACTCCACAATCGCTGCATCACCTGCGTAGAAGCCCACGCGAACGCCCGCAAGATTCGAGCGCTTCGACAATGAATGCACTGCCACTACTCCATCGAGTCCGTGTTGCAAGATCGACTGAGCACTAGTGGCCCAGGTGAACTCGGCGTAACACTCATCGGAGAACACGGGCACGTTATGCGTGCGTCCCCAGTTGGCGGCGCACTTCAGGTCGTCAAGTGCTCCCGTGGGGTTGCTGGGACTATTCACCCAAATCATGAGTGCGCGATCAATGTCGTCTTGACTGATGGATGCAAAATCCATGTGGCCCTCGGCATTGGTAGGAACGGCCACAGCGCGCAGCCCTGCGAGCACTGCGCCCATTTCGTAGGTGGGATATGCAACCGCTGGATACAACACAGTGTCGCGATTGGGGCGGCGCAACTTCATGAACTGTGGTGTGGTGGCAACGAACTCTTTCGTGCCGATACATGCCGCAATGCGAGAGATGGGAACATCAATCTCAAATCGTCGCCCCATCCATCGAGCAATGGAACGACGCAATGCTTCAGAGCCAATGGAGGCGGGATAGCCCCGCTCAGAACCTGACCCTGACAGCGCTTCAATCACAGCCGACGGTGGCGGGTCGCACGGAGTGCCGATGGAGAGATCAACAAGGCCGCCCTCAAGTTCGGAGGCGATCTTTTGAATGGGGTCGAGTCGGTCGTACGGATACGGAGGAGGCTCAAAGCCCACGAGGTCACGATTGATGCTGGTCATGATTCTTTAAGTTTCCTTCATCGTCGACTTGTACAACGAACTCACGCAATCGGCCCTCTGATGCCTCTGACAAACGGGCGCGAATATGCAACCCCGAATCGGCATCTTCAATAAGCACTACTTCACCTTCTCGGTGAATGGCGGCCACAATGTCTCCACGTTCGTATGGCACCAGCAGGTCGGTTACACGGGTGATGGACCGCATACGATCGGCAAGGCGACGCAACATGAGTTCGAGTCCTTCGCCCTTCAAAGCCGACACCACCACCGACCCGGGATAATCCTCTACTAATGCAGCACCCCAATCGTCGGTGAGGTCAGCTTTGTTGAACACGATGAACTCGGGCACCGAATCTGCACCGATTTCAGACAGCACTTCGCGGACAGCAGTGATTTGTTGTTCGGGGTGTGATGCACTGGCATCCACCACATGTACCAACATGTCGGCTTCGGCAGCCACTTCGAGAGTGCTCTTAAATGATTCCACCAACGCATGTGGCAGGGCACGAATGAATCCCACAGTGTCTGAGACCAATACTGGCTCACCACCTGGCAACGCCAAACGACGTGTGGTGGGATCCAGCGTGGCAAACAATCTGTTTTCTGCCAACACGCCCGCCGAGGTGAGCGCATTGAGCAACGTTGATTTTCCGGCGTTGGTGTATCCCACAATGGCTACGGAGGCGAGGCCGCTTCGACCACGACTCTTGCGCTGAGTGTGACGGGTGCGTTGAAGTCCCTTGAGATCGCGTTCCAATTTTTCAATACGGCGCATGATGCGACGACGATCTACTTCCAAGCGAGTTTCACCAGGTCCGCGAGTACCAATACCGCCACCCTGCTGCGACAACCCGCCCTTTGCACCGCGACGCAAACGTGGCAATCGATAACGCAACATGGCCAATTCCACTTGCGCTTTCCCTTCCAGCGTGTGCGCATTTTGCGCAAAGATGTCAAGAATTACTGCTGTTCGGTCAAGTGCGGTACGTCCAAGCAAACGTTCCAAGTTGTACTGCTGACCTGCAGTGAGCTCGTTATCAAACACCACCGTGTCGGCATCAAGCGCCAAGCACACCTCTCTTAGTTCCTCAGCCTTCCCTTTGCCGATGTAATACGTGGTGTCAGGCGTGTCGCGACGTTGCGTTACTCGCGCTACTTCATCTGCACCCGCAGTGTCGATAAGTAACGAGAGTTCGTCTAACCCATCTTCCGTCTCATCATCGGTGTGTCCACCCAAGGTGACGCCCACCAGCACGATGCGTTCACGAAATGTGCGCTCAATGAGCGTCGCACCAAGGGCCTCCTGGTACGGATTACTCACACATGCACCATGACACTGGCAATGAACTGGGCTGGCCCAATGAGCGTGGCACGAGAATCTTCTCCGATGTGCACGCGCGCGACTCCGCCGTCCATGTGCACCACCACTTGCTCTGATTTCTCTGAAACAAATCCCCACCGAATCGCTGCAGCTGCTGCAGCACATGCGCCAGTGCCACATGCACGAGTGATACCGGCGCCGCGTTCATGCACTCGCATGGTGATGGCATTGCTCCCCGGACCTGGCTCGATGATCTCCAAGTTCACATGTGGAACAAGTGCGCCCAACCGCGCAAGGTCAACAAGGGCAACATCGCCAGCACCAACACCCACTACCGAGTGAGGGTTGCCGAGCGACACATGCGAGACGGGACGCATGGGATCGCACTCAAGTGCACCCCACCCATGTGGTTCTTCCAAGTCGGTGACAAAACCCATGTCGACGCTGATCTGAATGGTGTCGTTGTCCCATTCGCTCTTCACGGTGGCTACACGCATGCCAGCATCGGTGCGCACGTGATACGTGGTGTCCATGAGGTTGCCCAACGTGTGGTGTGCTGCCTGCACCAAACAACGAATGCCGTTGCCACTCATTTCGGCCACACTGCCATCTGCGTTGTACAAACGCATGGTGAGGTTGTTGTTCTCGCCAATACCAAGCAGCAATAAACCATCGGCGCCGATACCCGTGGAGCGGTTGCACCATTTGCGTGCCAAGTCGGGCCACGCAGTCTCTGGCTCACCCTGGGCAAGGTTGTACACCAAGAAATCGTTCTCAAGTCCGTGATGCTTTGAAAGTGAAACGTGCATTGCAGGAAACACTATGCCAAGGCACGTAGCAAGTACGGGGTGACTTCGGCGATTGGGTCGGTTTGTACTTCCACCCATTGAATACGGGGGTCACGGCGATACCAGCGCTCTTGGCGAATAGCGAACTGCTGGGTGCGCAAGATGGTGGCATCAATGGCTTCTTGCTCCGTCCATCGACCCTCGATGTACTCAATGAACTCCTTGTACCCCAAACCCTGCCGTGCGGTGGCAGAAAGACCCGCCGGCTCGTGCAGGAGGTTTCGCACCTCGTCAGCAAGCCCCGCCGTCACCATGCGATGCACTCGCTCAGCAATGCGGGCACGAAGTGCGTCGCGATTCCACTTAATACCGATTTGTACGGTGGAGGTAGCGGGAAAATTCGCCACGCCATCGCCGAAGGAACTGAACTTTTCGCCGCTCCCCAGACACACTTCCAACGCACGAATGATGCGTCGGCGATTGTTGCGTTCCATTTTTTCTGTGGCTCGCGGATCAAGCGATTGCAGTTGTGCGAACAACGCAGCAGTGTCGGGATTACCTTCCAACTCTGCGCGAATCTCTGGCCACTCACCTGGCATCGATAACCCATCGACAAGTGCGGTGACATACAAACCAGTACCACCCACAATGAGTTCGTCTGCACCAGCTTGTGCAATGAGGGAACGTGCCGCTGCAATATCGTCAACAAATCGCGCCACTGTGTACCGCTCGCTGGGTTCGCATACGTCAATCCCGTGATGTGGCACCTGTACTTGATCTTCAATCGTCGGTTTTGCCGAACCAATGTTCATGCGTCTGTACACCTGAATGGCGTCTGCTGCCACTATGTGCACATTGTTCACCGCCGTCGCCGCGGCCATGGCAACATCGCTCTTGCCGCTAGCCGTGGGACCAAGGATCACCACTCGTTTCGCAGTGGACATGCGCGTTATACCGACAGCAGTGGAATACGAATTTTGTGGGTGGGCTCAGCAAGCACTTCCAACAATGCACCCTTCAGATAATGCGCGGCCGCATCATGAATTTCCACACTGCAATATGTTCC
>CAYSPE010000071.1:0-8765 GCA_964432845.1 uncultured Bifidobacterium sp. | reverse complement strand
CGTTCTTCGCGCCCTTCAGGCACTCGTAGGTGCGCTCGATGAGTTCGGGGCGACATTGCACCAGCACCTGAATGGTGACGTCATCGGGAATGAGGTCTTCTTCAATAATTTGACGCACGAAGTCAAAGTCGGGCTGGCTGGCAGAGGGGAAGCCCACCTCGATTTCCTTGAAACCCATGTTCACCAGTGCCTTGAACATGCGCATCTTGCGCTCGGGGTCCATTGGTTCGATGAGGGCCTGGTTGCCGTCGCGCAGGTCGACACTGCACCACAATGGCGCCTTGGTAATCATGCGGTTTGGCCAGGTGCGGTCTTCGAGCACGAGTGGAATGAACGCCTTGTACTTCTCGAAGGGCATCTTCTTCGGTGTCACGTTTTGTGGAGGCATTGGGTATTCCTTTGGTTGGGTTGGTGATGGACAAGAACTGGTTCAGACAAACAAAAAACCCCCTGCCGTGGGCAGGAGGTTTCGACAGCAGCGATATGCGGCTGCTGCCGTTACATAAGGAGGAGCAAGGAGGTCGACGTCATTTCTGGAAAGGCTAGCCCCACCAGCGGCTCAGCGCCACCCCCAAAAAAGAGTGACGCTGAGAGCCGGAATTAATTGGTGAGGAAGTTGCCGAACTGCCACGGATCGCTGTGATCCAGCAGGTCTGCGTGGTCGGCCCACTTGTCGAAGATGTCCTTGCGGGTGCGCAATGGGTTCCAGTCGGTGGGGCCCGAGAACTGCGTGCCTAGATACGGGCGGGCTGCCTCGAGGATGAACTCGTGAGGAAGATCATCGGGCACACACACGCCCTTGTTCGGCTCGGCAATCATCCAACGAATAGCGGACACCACACTGGCGGCAACCTGCATGGTGGTGGCGCTTTGGTCAGGAAGAATTCGGCGGGCCTCATCGATGGAGAGCATGGAGCCGGTCCACCAGCCGTTGAAATCGTGACCGAGCAACAACACACCTAGTTGGTCTTGACCACTGATGATGTCGGTGTTCAGCAAACGTTGATGGGGCTGCATCTCCCAGTCGCGCATCTTCAGTTCATGAACACTGGCGATGGCTTCGTTGGATGGGCAGTACGCATAGTGAACAGTGGGTCGATAGATGTCAACACCGTTTGCGTCTTTCACCGTGAGGTGCTTGCACATGGTGTAAGCCTCGCCGTGGCGAATAACCATGCCAAGTGATTCACCACTAGGCACCCATGTTCGCACCAGCGTGTTCATGCCGGGTTGCGCAATGCAGATTTGATTATTCGGACCGTCGTCATTGTGCTGATACGCACGCGGAGGTAAATGCTTCTCATGTGTTCCCCATCCCAATTCGGCGGGCGCGATGCCTTCTTCATAGAAGCCATCCACACTCCACGTATTGACAAATTCGTTTACTTTTTTTGGATTGGAGGTGATCTGTGTGTCGCGTTCTGCGATGTGGATCACCTTCGTGCCCGTCAACATGGCGAGCTTGTTGTATTCACCTTCTTCAAGTGCTTGTTCGAATCCGGCCATGCGATCGCCCGCGCGTCCTTCGTCGATGATTTTGTTCGTGATTTCAAGAAGTGCTTGCTTCACGAAGTGGCTCACGAGGCCAGGATTCGCGCCGTGCTCAAGAACTGCGGTGGGGCCGTTGTTGCTGCCCCACGAGTTGATGAGTTTGGTGAGCGATTGATGACGCACATACAGCGTGCGATCAAGCGGGTGTACATCGGCCAAGTTCTCGTATGGGTCCCACAACTCAACAGAGGTGTTGAGGTAGCGAACGCCGTGTGAATGACACCAGTCGATGATGGTGGGCGCATCAATATTCCATGCCAAGTCGAGAAGCAGGTCTCCGTCGGACACGCGTGCCGACAGAAATTCGTTGATGTTCTCGGGTGTGACACGTCCGATTTCGAATTGCACGCCTTGCTGGATGAGCGATGCGATGCGCTCACTCTTGTCTTCAAAGTCAACAACAGTGATGGACGATGGAGTGATGCCCACGTCTCGAACGAGAAGAGGGAGAGTGCACTGGGCTACACCGCCGCAACCAAGAACGAGGACGCGGCGGGGGATGAGGGGTGAAGTTGTCGCGCTAATTTTTGATCAATTAACCGACTCAGCGACGACAACGTCGTCCATCAACTCATTCAGTTCTTCGCTGAATTTTGGTTCTGCTGGCACAAGCAAGCCTTGCCAGTCGTATGAAATTCCCTTAAGGCCTCGTGTTTGAGTGCCGTCGAGTTGTGTGTCCATGAGAACTCCTCCCTGTGTGGGTAGAGGGTTCGCCCGTGGCGGGTGGCCCACGCCGTTGTCTTTCGACCCGGTTCGTACGACTTTTGCTCGGTGCAGATCCGTTGTTGGTTGGTCCTTTCTGCGCGAGTCTTTCCCGCGTCAGGAAATGAAAAACTAACGGATAGAGAAGCCCGTCGTGCAACTTTCAACGAAAAGTTCAGATTGTGGTGCGCAACTACTTCACACCATATGAATATGTGCCCCGTAGCGGGATACGGCAGATACGGTGAGATGCCGACATGACCAATTCCCCCAACACTCCAGCGCCCGTGAGCGTGCCCACAGGCTTTGCCGCCTTGGGAGTTCCCGCAGCGGTCGACAAAGGCCTTGCCGCCGCCGGATTTGCTGCTCCCTTTGCTATTCAGACCGAAGCCATCCCCGTGGCCCTACGAGGCGTCGACCTGTGCGGTCGTGCTCGTACTGGATCTGGCAAGACTTTGGCTTTTGGTGTGCCCATGATTGCCCGCATTGAGAAGTTCGCCAAGAAGCGCGCACCACGAGGCCTTGTGTTGGTGCCAACACGTGAGTTGGCCTTGCAAGTGGCCGAGGTATTGCAGCCAATCGGCAATGCCTGCGACCGAGTGATCCTGCCTGTGTATGGCGGTGCGTCTCGCGAAGATCAGATTGAGGCGCTTGAAAAAGGTGTCGACATCATCGTGGCCACCCCATTGCGATTGATTGACCTCATGAAGGCCGACGAAGTGGTGATGAGCGACGTTCAGGTGGTCACCCTCGACGAAGCCGACCGTATGGCAGATGAGGGATTCACTCCGCAGGTGGAATGGATTCTTCGCCATGTCACCGGCGAACACCAAACAATGTTGTTCTCGGCAACGCTCGATGGTCAGGTGGGAAACCTGGTCCGTCGATACATGAAAAATCCTGAAGAGGTGTCCATTGACCAACCCACTGACACCGTGGGAACCATGCACCACATATTTCTTGGTGTGCACAAGATGGACAAAGACAAAGTGGTGGCTGCCATCGCAAAGTCAACTGGCAAAACCGTGGTGTTCTGCGATACCAAGCGATTGTGTGATCGAGTCACCGACAACTTGCTTGATTTAGGAATTGATGCGGCGGCCATTCACGGCGATCTCTCACAAGCCGCGCGTGAGAAGGCCATCGCCCGGTTCACCGACAACAAGTTGTTGGTGTTGGTAGCTACCGACGTGGCTGCTCGCGGAATCGACATTGACGATGTGGCGTGCGTTATTCACTATGTGCCGCCCATTGACCACAAGGCCTATCTGCATCGCTCGGGTCGTACCGCACGTGCCGGCCGCGATGGCTTTGCCGTCACCCTCGCCGAATACAACCAACACACCACGTGCCGCATTATTCAGAGAGCATTGCGATTGGAAACGAAGCCACCGGTTGAGGTGTTCTCCAACGACAAGCGCCTACTTGACCTGAACCTGTTCTTGTAGCGGCGGGAAACCCTGCACGACCCCTCTGCTAAAAATGTGGGTCGGTTTCGGCGAGTGGAGGTCTGAATGGGTGTAGATGTGCGTGGTGGATTACAGGTTTCTCTCGTTGAATCACTCGACCAAATAGTCGAGCCCGTTGTCGCATATCTCAATAACCCTCCGGCACATCAAGACCTCTTCGATGTTGACCACATCATCGTTCCAAACGCAGGTGTGCGAGCATGGTTGTTGCAACACATTGCTCAGCACGTGGGTGTCACGCCTGGAAAGCGCGATGGCATTGCAGCACAAGTCAACATCAAATATCTCGGTGCTCTCGATTCGTTCTTGGGTCGAGGTTTTGCCGATGCAGACCCGTGGCAAGTTGGCCCCATGGCCGTCACCATTCTCAAAATTCTGGCCACATGTAAAGACGCAGCCATCCAAAGAGAAATGAAGCGTTTGGGCGGTGGTCTGAAAGCTGCGCGAGCCATGGCCGACAAGTTCGACCAATATCACGCACGTCGCCCATCCATGATCATGGAATGGATCACCGCTGGGCCAAACCTTGCACCAATGCTCACCGACGATTTTCGAGACGGCCGATATGTTGCACAGCCGCTTGCTCCGGGTGACCGCTGGCAATACGACTTATGGAAATTGTTGTATCAAGAAATTTCAACTGACCCATGGGTCGCACAGGTACAGCATTATCTCGACCACCCTGAAGCGCTCGATGAGTTAAATCTTCCGCCACGTCTCATCATCGCAGGTGTGCAATCGTTGTCGGCGCGACACATTCGCATGTTGCAGGTATTGGCACGGCGAATGGAAATTTCGGTGTACATGGTGCATCCGTCGCCGCAGCTGGCGCGCAAGTGGACCGCACCTGCCAACAATCTCATTCCTACACAAATCATCGCCCCAGCCGCACCGAAGCGAATTGACTTTGATGACAGCGTTGATTCGTTGGTGGGCATGTGGTTGCGTGGCGCTCACGATGCGCAGAAGTTGCTGGAATCACAAGGAATCTCCATTCATCACATTCCTGAATTCCACAAGAAACCCATCACCAATACCCTCATCGCGCTGCAACAATCCGTTCGCTCTGGTGTTGCGGAGGAGATCAAGTTTGTAGACACTGATCGAAGCGTGCAGATGCATCGTGCACACAACTTGGGTCGACAGGTAGAAATTTTGCACGAAGCATTGGTGCATGCTTTCAACGATCATCGCGATTTGGAGCCACACGATGTTGTCATTATGTGCGCCGATATTGAAGCTGCAGCGCCGTTGTTGCAGGCCACATTCGGGCGGACAGTGAAATCAAGTAACGGTGACTATGTACTTCCATTGGTTGTAGCCGACCGAGGACTTCGATTTGTCGACGACGGTGCCTCGTTGCTGGCCAATATCCTCACTGCCGTACGTGGCCGATTCTCTATCACCGATGTCATGTCCGTGGCTACTTCGTCGTTGGTGCTTCAGAATTTCAACGCAAACAACGACGATGTTGAATCGTGGTATCGCATTATCGAGCGCACCCGCATTCGTTGGGGTTCATCGCAACATCAACGCTCGCGAATGGGCGTTTCTATATACGAAGATGCACATACCTGGAGCGCCGGCCTCGAACGAGCACTCACGGGCGCACTGTTGTCCGATTCGCCGCTTGCCCCCAGCTTTGGTGATGTTGTGCCACTTGCCGACATTGAAGCTTCGGATATCGATGCAATTGCTGCGCTCTCGCGCATCGTCTCCGTTCTGGCTGCCCTAGAAGAAAAGGCCAACGGGGCAGATCTCACAATCATTGAGTGGGCAGATGCAGTGGAAGAAGCGCTCACCGAACTGGGTGCTGATGCTCGCGGAGAGTTAGACAACGCACGAGAGGTCATAAAGACCATGCGTGAATATGTAGGCAATGCGGCGGGTCACAATGTCGAAACTGCAACAACGTCATTCACCGATTTTGCAGACCTGCTCAATGAGCTCATTGCTGGTACTCCTGGTCGCCAACCATTGCGCACGGGCGCCATTACCGCAACGTCCATGGTTCCGCTACGAAGTGTTCCTTTCAAGGTGGTGTGTTTGGTGGGCTTCGACGAAGGCACTATGCGTGCCGGCGATGCCGAAGGCGATGACTTGGTGTCACGTCAAGATTTCATTGGCGACTCAAACCCTCGTATCGATCAGCGCCGTGCGATTCTCGACGCTGTGGTGTCAGCAAAACATCAACTGATCATCACGTGCAATGGTCGCAGTATCAAAGACAATCAGGAGGTTCCTCTCATCACGCCATTGTCCGAGTTCCTCGATTGGTGCGACCGCTGTGGGGTTCCGAAGAAAGACAAAGACGGCAACCACCAGAGGCTTGAGTATCAGCACCCACGCCATTTTGGGGCCGCCAAGAACTTCATCAAAGGCGATGTAGTGCCGGGCATTGTGTGGTCTCACGACGAGGTTGGTCTTGCAGCGCTTGGTGCCGTGGTTACAAAAACAGATGCACGCGTCAAGGCCGAAGAAGTTTCTCAACAACTGGAAAAGGCAGTGAAACAGGGTGAGCCAGACGAGCTCGTTATCTCGCCCCAAGACTTCCTCCGTTTCATTGATGACCCCATGAAGACCTTCGTCCAGTACGGGCTCAAAATAAGTACATGGAGCGATGAGGCCGAGGATGAACCAGCACTGGTGCCACTTACGTCCCGAAAAGATGAAGTTGTTGACTTATGCCGCACCTACGTTGATGCGCTCGATCACTCCAGCGATTTCTCATCGTGGCACGACGTGCAAAAACGTATCGGTTCATTGCCATTTGGTGAATACGGCAACGATCAGGCACAAAAGGTCAAGAAGTTTGGTGACACGTTCATCGCATTGCGCGCCGCGTGGGGAATAGCACCGGTGCTATCGAGTGTGGCTATCGATGTGCCGTTTAAAGGCGGTCGAGTCAAAGGTGATGTGCCGGTGTATCTCACGGATGACAATTGCATTGCCCTTACCGAATATCAGCCCGAAACCTTCGGGGCACCTAGCCAATCACACATGGCGCACCTGTTGCTGCTGCTCTTGGCGAGTGGTCAACGTTTCAAGGCCGGACACGTGCTGTTTCGGCGGTTCAAGAAGGACCAAGACACGTATTTGCATTATGTAGAGCTTGAGCCAAACATCAATACGAGTGACGCCATTTCAACGGTCGCCGTATTGTCCGAATTATTTATGAAGGCCATGAATAACCCGTACCCGCTATTTGATACGGCCGCTGAGAAAATAAATGCTGGCGATCGTAAAGGTGCTCTTAAGGCATTTCGTAGCCGAATCACCTCTGCACGTACGAATGCTGATGGAGAGTCGTTCTCCTTTGTCGGCACTCGCGAGGCTCTGGTGTACGGGGCATTACCCGCATTCGACGATGTGTATACAAAAGATGTTCTGGCCTTCTTTTCCCAGTACTTCTCATCCATCGTTACGTACAACAAAGAGTTGGCTGCACAGTCGGGTGACAAGAACATTGCGCCCCCGCACGGCGGTCCCAAGCGAACCCAAAGGTACGTATTTCAATGAGCAGCATTCTTGATGTCAAACAACAACCCTTAGCCAATGGTCTTTTCGTAGAGGCGAGCGCCGGAACAGGAAAGACTTTTTCCATTGCGGCCCTTATCGTGCGCGAACTCGCGCAGAACAAAGACTTATCCATCTCGGAGATATTGGTTACCACGTTCACGCGAAATGCGGCCGCAGAATTACGTGATCGCGTTCGTCGCCGAATTGTTAATACTGCGCGTTCACTTCAAAAAGGCACGAACGATGACAATGATCCCATTGTTGAATTGCTGCTGCTAGATACAGAGAATCGCGACGCGAGCTATGCCAATCTCATGCGCGCTGTCGTTGAGTTCGACACCGCAACTATCGCAACCATTCACTCTGTCTGTTCCAAAATCATTTCACTGGCCGGCAAATCTGGCGCGAGTGCTGACGAGAATGATCAAGACCGCATCATTCGTGAGGTAGTGAATGACCAGTTGGTGCTGCAGGCCAATAGGGATGCAAAGATTCCCCAGGACAAAGTCATAAAGGTTGTGTCCCGCAAACTCAGTGAACCTCTCACCGAACTGTGGCACGGAGACACCACAGACCCTGCGCTGATGGCTCGTGTGGTTGAAGTGGTGGAAAACTCGGTGGACGCCGTCATCGAACAACTGGAATCACATCCAAGTTTTGATTACCTCATTCGAACCGCAGCAGAGATAGTAGAGAACGAAGGCGAATCAATTGCCGCAGAGTTCCGTAGTCGATACAAATACCTCATCGTCGATGAAGCACAAGACACCGACGCACAACAGTGGGCCATCTTCCGTGGATTGTTCCCTGACGAATCGGACGCAACGGGTTCATTGATTGCAGTAGGTGACCCCAAGCAGTCAATTTATAAATTCCGTGGCGCAGACATAGATGCTTATGCAGAGCAACGAGATGACAGCAACACACGATCGTTGGTCACCAATTATCGATCCGATCAGGGAGTCGTCGATGGACTCAACGAACTGTTTGCAGGTACAGAGTTCGGTTCTGGAATCTCGTACCAAAGTGTGGGGGCACCCGCCAACCACGCATCAAGCAATGTCCAAGGAATATCTCCCGTTGAAATCTTGAATGCGCCGAGCATTACAGAACAGAGCGAACTCACCGTGCTCACCGCTCGACGGGTTCTTGAATATCTCACATCGGGCACTCAGATAGTCGACGACCATTCGAAGGAGTGGCGCCGCGTACAACCAAGTGATGTGGTGGTGCTGGTGAAGTCGGGCAGCGTGGGTCGTGGTGTCGAAGGCGAATTGCGCCGTCTGGGAGTTCCTGCAGTTAGCGCAGGCACGGCGTCAGTGATGTCTAGTGAATCTGCGGAGCACTGGCGCATTTTGCTGCGCGCACTTGCACGGCCATCCGATGCGGGGCGTGCCCGACATCTACTCAGCACGCCCATCTTTGACGTGCCATTGTCGCTTCCCGCGGTGGTGGACGATGCCTACATTTCGTGGATACAAGAGACTATTGCTGAGTGGGCCATGGTCTTGCGACGATCAGGCA
>CAYSPE010000070.1:0-8898 GCA_964432845.1 uncultured Bifidobacterium sp. | reverse complement strand
AGCACAAGGATTTCATTCGCGAAGAAGACGATCTCATCTACAACATGCAGTTGTCCATCACGCAAGCAGCATTGGGTGTGCACACCGTTTTAGAAGCTCTTGATGGCGAGCTCGACCTGGTGGTGCCCGCTGGTACACAACACGGCCGAGAGTTCGTGGCCAAGGGGCGTGGCGTTCCGCACATCAATGGTCGTGGTCGAGGCAACTTGCGCGTGCGTATCGCAGTGGTTGTGCCAACAAAGTTGAATGACGAACAAGAAGAACTCTTGCGCAAGCTTGCAGAGCTATCGGGCGACGACGTTGCATCTCCCGACAAGAAATTGTTCTCTCGAATCAAGTCGGCCTTTTCATGATTGATGGCTTGCGCCACTCGGCGGCGCATGTGTTTGTTGACTCGCCATCGTCTCCAGTTTTGTCGAAAGACGATCAGCATCACCTTGAGAGGGTCTTGAGGCTGCGTGACGGTGAATTGGTCAGTTGTAGTGATGGCAATGGCGGTTGGAGCGTATGTGAATGGCGCAACAATCAATTGGTGGTGGTCAATAATGGCGCCGTTGAGTTGCCTCCAACTCCTGCACTCACTGTTGCGGTTGCACCAGTGAAAGGTGACCGCACCGACTTGGTGATGGAAAAGTTGGTGGAGATTGGTATTGATCGCATCGTGGTCCTGCAGCCAGTGGAGCGCAGCGTCGTGCGTTGGAACAATGAAAAGGTGGGCCAAGTGATGCAGCGATACGAACGCATTATTCGTGCTGCGGCCATGCAATCGCGTCGAGTCTTCATTCCCACGCTCACAGGTCCCGTGGCCCTTGCCGATGTTGTCGGCGCCAACGTGGCCATGGCTGAGCCAGGCGGCTCAAGTGACACGTCGGAGTTCACCACGCTGATTATTGGTCCTGAGGGTGGGTTCACTCCGGCAGAAGTGGCACAATCGACGTTATTGGCAGACCTTGGACCGGCTGTTCTGCGAGCAGAAACAGCTGCAATGGTCGGTGCTGCTCGTATGGTCGCACACTGGCGGCGTTGAATGCACCACACTTAGTGGTGGCATGCCTAGTTATTCCGACGACGAACTTCTCAAAGATTCTCCCTTCACCCGATTAGTGGGTGAGCGATTGCGGCGCATTCGACAGCAGAAACAATGGTCTCTGTCCGATGTGGAAGCGCAAAGCGATAGCGAATTCAAGGCATCCGTTCTTGGTGCGTACGAGCGTGGCGAGCGAGCCATTTCGGTGCCACGACTTGAACGTTTGGCACGTTTTTACGGGGTCAGCATTGACCAGTTATTGCCACGTGATTCACAGCGAGAAGAGGCAACATCTGCAGCAGATGGCGCTCCGAAGAAAATGCGAATTGACGTGGCCAAGTTGTCCACCATGAATGGCACTCAGTTTGAAATGCTCGAGCGTTTCTTGCGCATGATTCAGGTGCAACGCCAAGACTTCAATGGCAAGGTCATCACGGTGCGCGCGCATGACACTCGCGCCATCGCAGTGATGCTGGATGTACCCGTTGACGGGGTGGGCGACAAATTGAGCGAACTCGGATTGATTTTCGTTCCACCCACGGCATAGTGCAGTAATGGCTGAGTTCGGAATATACGTACATATTCCTTTTTGTCGCCACCGGTGCGACTATTGCGCGTTCGCAACGTGGACCGATCGTGATTACCTGATGGAGGCTTATGTCGACGCTGTCGTCACAGACATTGGCCGCAAAGTGACACAGGGAATGCCTGTTGCCGACACGGTGTTTTTTGGCGGCGGTACGCCTACTCGGCTTGCGCCTGAACTGATTGCTCGAATTGTCCAAGCGATTCCTGTGTCATCTCGTGCGGAAGTAACCATTGAATGCAACCCCGATGATGTCACTGAACACATGATGCGCGTCTACGCCGATGCCGGAATCAATCGCATCAGTATTGGTGTGCAGTCCATGGTGCCGCATGTTTTGCAATCGCTCAATCGCACGCACGATCCTGCGAACGTGGTGAAGGCCATTGCGCATGCACGTGCCGCTGGCATCACCTCCATCAATCTCGATCTCATTTACGGCGTGCATGGTGAATCACTGGAAGATTGGCGCGTCACTCTGGAGGGTGCATTGGCACTGAAGCCAACGCACATTTCTGCCTATGGACTCACGGTGGAAGCGGGAACTCCCTTGTGGGAAGACCCGTCGCGATATCCCGATGATGACGACCAAGCTGATAAATATGTCCTCGCCGACGACATGCTTGTTGCAGCGGGTTTCGTCAATTATGAAATTTCAAATTGGGCAATCCCTGGTCACGAATGTCGACACAACAAGGTGTATTGGGATCAAGGCAATTACGAGGGGTTTGGTTGCGCGTCGCACTCCCACAAAGATGGACGCCGTTACTGGAACGTGCGCACTCCTGATCGGTACATCGCTTGCATAGATCAAGGTGAATCTGTGGAGGCAGCAGATGAAGTACTCGATGCACAGACACGGACACGTGAAGCACTGGAACTTTCTCTCCGCACGTCACAAGGGGTGCCGGTCGGAACTCTCGATATTGCGCCGCTTGAAGGATTGGTGGAAGTGCAGGGAACCCGTGTGGTTCTGACCCGAGAGGGGCGACTTTTGGCCAACGAAGTGAGTCTCCGACTTAAGCCTTGATAGCCTGACAGGGTCCCATTGGGGCGCGTAGCTCAGTTGGTTAGAGCGCTACCTTGACATGGTAGAGGTCCCGGGTTCGAGTCCCGTCGTGCCCACCACATGCATTGAAAGGCATCGCAAAGGTAATGGAAATTGTTCTTGCCTTAGTTGCCGCCACGGTATTTGGCGTGGCTGATTATTCCGGTGGTCGTGCAGCGCGAACTGTTCACCCCATGGTGGTCACATTCGTGGGTCAATGCGCTGGTTTCTTGGTGCTGCTCGCTATTGCCATTTCATCTGGCGCCACGGTTCCGCCCATCACCGACTGGATCTGGGGTGGAGTTGCGGGCGTCTTGGGTGCTACCGGTTTGCTTGCTTTCTATCGTGCGATGGGTAGCGGTTACATGACTGTTGTTGCCCCGGTGAGTGCGGTCACCGCGACGGCAATTCCGGTCATTGTGGGTCTTGCGACGGGGGAACGTCCCGGGGTGTTGGCTCTTCTCGGTATTCCAGTTGCCGTGGTGGCAATCGCATTGGTGAGCGATGTGATGGGTCCTGATCATCGCAAGGCGCCACCATTTGTGTTGTGGCTGGCCATCATTTCGGGCTGTGGCTTTGGCACCATTTTCGTCATACTCGGTCACACCACCGATGGCAGTGGCATGTGGCCCGTCGTGGCCATGCGCGTGTGCTCGATCCCGTTCATGTTCGTGGTCATAAAAATTCGTAAAGAAAAACTGTCCACGGCAAAAACAAGTCTTCGGTACGTGCTCGCATCAGGAATTCTTGACAGTTCAGCGAACGGTATTTATCTCTTGGCGGTGCGACAGGGGCTCATGTCCATTGTGTCCACCATCAACTCGTTCTACCCAGCCAGCACATTGCTATTGGCCACAAAGATTGACGGCGAGAAAATTCATAAGTCGCAGGCAGTGGGGCTGCTCTTTGCGGCTATCTCGTTGACGTTGATTTCGATTTCGTAAATCGGTTATTCGCCAAGTGCAGCTTTGATGACTGCCTCGGACTCGCGTGATGCGCCGCGGAAAATGCCTTTTGCCATGAGCGACAGTTCGCTCTTGCGTCGCATCTCATACACCTCCGCGCGCATGCGGTGAACTTCGGGATCTTCTGGTGCTGCCCAACCAGCAAAGTCGGCCAAGTGGCATGCAAGTCGCAGGTCGCCGCTTGTTGCCAAATCTTGTGCGCGGCGAATGAGAACTTCAGCACCGCCTGCGAGCGTTGCAATTTCGTGGCCCACTGCTTCGTCACGTGCTGGCTTCAAGCGAGAAGGTGCACCATCCCACCAGCCACCAAACTGACGCCAAATGCCACGTACCACGAACTCTGGCTCGTCATACAGAGGGCGCAAATATGGCTTGCCCAATGTTGCTTCGGGCACGCGAACTGTGTGAATGATTTCGTTCAGAGTTTCACCGTCGTTCATCATTTGCACAGTGGTGCGCACCAAGTCTTCGAGCGCAGTTGCAATGTCGTCGAGAACGCGAGCGATGCGCTCTTTGCCGGCCACGGGCAATCCGTGCGCAGGAAGAAGAAGTTCAGGGCCTTTGGCAATCATGGCGCGAAGGGCTGCGGCCCATTCGATTGGCCAGCGCTGCACTTTTTGCGGATTGCCTGCGTTGGGGAAGTTCCAAATAACAAAGTCACCAGAAGCCAGCCACTTTTGTTCGGGGAACCAACTCCACAAGTGGTCGTCCGTCTCGCCCTTTGCATGATGGAACTCAACCGTGGTGTCTCCGAATTTCATGGTGGCGAAATCTGCAACCTCGATAGTGGGATCAAGAGTTTCCGCAGGGATGAAGTCGTTCAGTTTCTTTCCACCTGCTGGTGGTCGAATATCGGTGAGGACGTTGTTGAGGTCGCCACGAATGCCACCGAACTGCCGTGCGTTAATCGCCACATTCCAGTCGTTGGTGTATCGGTAGCGAGCGAATCGCGGCGCAACGTTCTCATGTCCGATGACCTGCAATGCGCGACCCTTTGCTTGTGCATCGCCATTGAATGCGCCGATTCCGCCGACGTGGTCAGAGTGGCCGTGTGTGTACACCACTGAATTGAAAGGGGAGTCATTCCAGCCACGAATGGCGTCAACAACGACTTGCCCCGTGTTTGCATGGCTGGCATCGAACGCGACAAGTCCGTCGCCAGAATCCCACACCACGCTGTGGCTGAAGGACTCAACCATTGCGAGACCAGGTGCGATTTCGGATAACTCACCCGTTGTGCGGTTGACCGGTTGATCAACGATTCCTGAGTCAACAACTTTTGTGCTGAGTGCAATGAGGTCGGCCATGGAAATTCTCCCGTATGTATGAATTAGTTAGAGCTTTGGAAGGCCAAGCACGCGCTCGCCCAAAATATTGCGCATCACGTTTGATGTGCCGCCCATGATGGTGTAACCGGGCCCATAGATAAGGCCTTGCACCATGTCATCGAACAACATTGCGTCGGCGCCCATCATGCGATACACAAAATCGTCAACGCGTTGCTGATGTTCGGTACAGAAGCACTTGGTGGCGGCACTGAATCCGGCGGGTGCTTGCTTCAGTACTTCACGAATCACCAAGATGCGACCGATGCGGTAGCCCATTTCAAGAGAAGCGATCTCTTGGCGCACCAGTGGATCACTCGTATCGCAGACCGACATTGCGTGTTTGAACTGTGCGTAGTTCGACATGAGTCGGTCGATTCCGCCTCGTTCGTGTTCGAGTTGACGCATGGTTTGACCAAACGCCCCACCTTGCTTGCCCACCAAGTTGCCTTTGGGTACGCGCACGTCGGTGAAGAACACTTCACAGAAGTGTCGATTGGTGGTCATGTCGGTGATGCGTCGGATCTCAATGCCCGGTGTGTTCATCGGAACGATGATTTCGGAGATTCCCGCATGCGGCGGACCATCGTTGCTGGTGCGACAAATGAGATAGCAATAGTCGGCATCGGCGCCAAAACTTGTCCAGATTTTTTGACCGTTGATGACCCATTCATCGCCATCGTCTGCCGCAGACGTTTTCAATGATGCAAGGTCGGATCCAGAGTTCGGTTCGCTCATGCCAATGCACCACGTTGTCTGGCCAGCAAGAATTCCGGGAAGAAATTGTTCCTGTTGTTCTTTGGTGCCGTACTGAATAAGGGCTGGACCCATTTGGCGATCGCCAAACCAACTAGCGGCGATAGGTGCGCCGGCCTTGATCATCTCTTCACCCACGATGAGTCGATCGATGGGGGGACGTCCTCCGCCACCAAACTCTTTTGGCCACACCATGCCAATCCAGCCCTTTTGGGACAACTCTTGTGAGAACTCTTTCGAGTATCCGTTCATCCACGTGACGTTGTGGCGGCCGTATCGGCGCACGCCGTCAGCAGCGAACTCGGCGGCCTCACGGCGCAACTCAATCTGTTCGGGGCTCCACTCAAAATCCATGAACTCTGATGGTAGGGGGCGTGGTTGCGCCCTGCGCTATTGTGTACAAGTCTGATACAAGTGAGCGGTGCTCGGAGCCGCCCGAATGAATGAGGTCCACTGTGGCAAAGATCAAGGTTGACAATCCGGTCGTTGAACTCGACGGCGACGAAATGACTCGCATCATCTGGCAGTTCATCAAAGAACGCCTCATTCTTCCGTACCTCGATGTGAACCTTGAGTACTACGACCTTGGCATGGAAAATCGCGATGCCACCGATGACCAGGTCACCATCGACTCGGCCAATGCGATCTTGAAGCACGGCGTGGGCGTGAAGTGTGCCACCATCACACCCGACGAGGCTCGCGTTGAAGAGTTCGGCCTGAAGAAGATGTGGAAGTCACCCAATGGCACCATCCGCAACATTCTCGGTGGTGTGGTGTTCCGTGAACCCATCATCTGCAGCAATATTCCTCGCCTCGTTCCTGGATGGACAAAGCCCATCGTCATTGGTCGTCACGCACATGGTGACCAATACAAAGCCACAGACTTCAAGGTTCCGGGCGCAGGTACCGTCACCATGACCTTCCAGCCAGAAGACGGCAGTGCTCCCATGGAGTTCCAAGTTGCGCAGTACGGCCCTGATGGCGGTGTCGCCATGGGAATGTACAACTTCAACGAAAGCATCCGCGACTTTGCGCGTGCATCTTTCCGTTATGGCCTTGCTCGTAACTACCCCGTGTACATGAGCACCAAGAACACCATCCTCAAGGCCTACGACGGTCAGTTCAAAGATCTGTTCGAAGAAATTTTCAACGCTGAGTTCAAAGCCGACTTTGACAAGGC
The DNA here is from genome assembly GCA_964432845.1 of uncultured Bifidobacterium sp. Lineage (GTDB taxonomy): Bacteria > Actinomycetota > Acidimicrobiia > Acidimicrobiales > Ilumatobacteraceae > UBA2093. The sequence goes on along the minus strand of CAYSPE010000070.1, from coordinate 2,011 downwards.
TGGTCTGACGTACGAACACCGTCTCATCGACGACATGGTGGCAAGCGCCATGAAGTGGGAAGGTGGCTACGTGTGGGCATGTAAGAACTATGACGGCGACGTGCAGTCGGACACCGTTGCGCAAGGTTTTGGTTCTCTTGGACTCATGACATCTGTTCTTATGACTCCAGACGGAAAGACGGTGGAAGCAGAAGCTGCACACGGCACCGTTACTCGCCACTACCGCGAGCACCAAAAGGGCAACAAGACTTCTACCAACCCAGTTGCGTCGATTTACGCATGGACTGGTGGCTTGAAGCACCGCGGCAAGCTCGACAACAACCCCAAGCTCATCGACTTTGCAGAGAAGCTCGAGCAGGTGTGTGTTGAGTGCATCGAAGCTGGCGAAATGACCAAAGACCTTGCCATTCTTGTTTCGAAAGATCAGGCATGGCTCACCACTGAAGACTTCCTTGCCGCAATCGACAAGCGCCTTCAGTCAAAGATGGCCTAATCATGAAAGCTGTAGTTCTTCGTGCACACGGAGGGCTAGAGGTTCTGCAATTCGAGGATGTTCCTACGCCTGTCATGGGCGCAGAGGACATCCTCGTTTCTGTTGCAGCCACTGCTCTTAATCGTGCTGACTTGTTACAACGAATGGGTTTTTACCCCGATCCCTTTCCTTCTGGCCCGGAAATTCCCGGACTCGAATTTGCTGGCACAGTTGCAGCTATAGGCGAACGCGTACGCACCTGGGCTGTGGGCGACCGCGTGATGGGAGTGGTGAGCGGTGGCGGCTACGCCGAACAACTGGTCATTCATGAACGTCAAGCAATCGCGGTGCCATCTCATATTTCCGTCAACGATGCTGCGGCGATTCCAGAAGTGTTCATCACTGCATGGGATGCATTGGTGGTGCAAGGCGGTCTTACGTCTGGTCGATGGGCAATGGTGCACGCCGGAGCTTCTGGTGTTGGTACTGCCGGCATCCAAATTGCCAAAGCGATTGGTGCCCGCATCATCGTCACCTGTTCAGCAGGAAAGGTGCAATCGTGTCGCGATCTTGGTGCCGATGTGGTGGTTGATTACGGCTCACAAGATTTTGTGGAAGAAGTGGCAAAGGCAACGAACAACAAGGGTGTCGATGTCATTCTCGATGTCATCGGCGGCGATTATGTCGAGCGAAACATTGCATCGCTCGCGATCAAGGGCCGAATCATCCAAGTAGGTGTCATGGCGGGCAAGCCCGTGCCGTTCAACGTTGGTGCGTTGCTCGGCAAGCGAGCAAGCATTACCGGCACGGTATTGCGTGCACGTCCACTTGATGAAAAGGTGGCGTTGTCGCAACGGTTCGCAGCAGAGATGTTGCCATTGTTTGAAACCGGCGCACTGAAGCCTGTGATTGACTCTCGATATTCATTCGCAGATATCGCGGCAGCACACGAATACATGGCCAGCAACGGCAACGTCGGAAAAATAGTCATCGATATTGCGTGATTCTGTCAACTAAGCACAAACAAAAAAGGGCGGTGTCCGTAGACACCGCCCTTTTTTGTTACTTCGTTATCGCTTTGCTGTGTTTCTAGCGCTTTGCGATGGGAACGTAGTTGCGCTCATCGGCACCGATGTACCACTGACGAGGACGACTGATCTTTTGTTCCTTGTCGCCCAAGAGTTCTTGCATGTGAGCCAGCCAGCCCACAGTGCGTGGAATGGCGAACAAGACGGTGAACATGTCAACAGGGAAGCCAAGTGCCTGATAGATGAGACCCGAGTAGAAGTCCACATTTGGATACAGCTTGCGCTTGATGAAGTACTCATCGTTGAGAGCAGCCTTTTCCAGCTCAAGAGCAATATCAAGAAGCGGGTTCATGCCAGTAACTGCAAACACGTCGTACGCGGTCTTCTTGATGATGGTGGCACGTGGATCAAAATTCTTGTACACGCGGTGTCCAAAGCCCATCAAGCGTCCCTCGCCGGCCTTCACGCTTTCAATGAATGCAGGAACATTCTTGACGTCGCCAATTTCAGT
>CAYSPE010000069.1:0-9001 GCA_964432845.1 uncultured Bifidobacterium sp. | reverse complement strand
ACTGAAGGCGCATTCAACCCCACCTTGCTACCGCTGCAGTTGGATGCTGGCGACAAGTTCTCCTTGATTGACGATGGATTCACCGAAGCTGTGACCGGAACACGTTGTCAAACGTCGATGGACAACATTGTTCTGCACGAGGACGGGCGTGTGCAGTTACTCGACGGAACACAGATTGACGCCGGAGGCATCGCCAAGGGATTGTCTGCAGACCTCGTTCGCGATTTTGCCCTCAATCTGGGCGCAATAGGTGCATGCATCAACATTGGTGGCGACATGGCTATTCATACCGGCAGCAACGAGGGATGGCTCATCGACATCATGAGCCCAACGCATGGTGATCAGACCATCGAGAGCATTCTCATCTCCCATGGCGGGGTTGCCACATCAGCCGTCAATGCGCGACATCGCAATGGATCGCATATTGAGAACCACATCTTCACAGTCAACGGTAACGAGGACTCAGGAACCCTTAGCGCAACGGTTGTTGCCTCTCATGCGGCGTGGGCTGAAGCGTGGAGCAAATTCGCCATTATCAATAATGCTCAGAAAGCCATTAATACCATCGAACAAAATGGCTTGGCCGCGTTCTTGGTACGCCGCGATGGCACCACATATGCCACAAATTCTTGGAAGGAGTTACAACAGTGATTGCTGCAACAAAGGTCTGGTGGAACCTCACGCGGGCAACCGCAAACGTTTCGTGGGTTCTCATTCTATTGAGCGTAGTAATTGGCGTTCTCATGAGCACTCGCGCTCTCAAACGAATTGATCGACCCGCGTGGATGCGCGACATACACAGTTGGCTTGGCGGACTTGCACTCATCTTCGCCGGACTTCACGTGGTGACTCTGCTGTTTGACACGTATGTGCAGTTCTCCATCGCAGACGTTCTTATTCCATTTTCTTCCCACTGGAAGCCACTGCCCGTCGCTTTCGGCATCTTCTCGCTGTACTCATTGGCCGCGGTACAGATCACTTCGCTCATGATGAAGAAGATGAGCAAGTCAACCTGGCGCAAGATTCACATGTTGTCGTACGCCCTATTTGCCACCGTGGTGGTTCACGCGTTAACTGCTGGAAGTGACGTCGGAAAACGAACGTTTACATTGTTTTCTGTCAGTGTCACGATGGCAGGAGCAATGGCGTCCGGTGTTCGATACGTAATGGGCAGATATTCAGTGAGAAGAAATGCCGCAAGGGCTTAGTCAGCGACGGCGCCCTGAACCACAGCCACCACTTCTTCTGCAGTAGCACCCGGGCCTATAACTCCGGCGATTCCGGCCTCTAGCAATTCAGCAACGTCCTGATTCGGAACAATGCCACCCACAACGACAGGAATGTCAACTCCCTTGTTTCGCAACGCATCAACCACCAGAGGGGCCAAAGTCATATGCGCGCCAGACAACATAGAGAGACCGACAACATCGACGTCCTCATCAAGAGCGGCCGATGCCACGGATTCAGGTGTTTGAAAGAGACCTGTATAGATCACTTCCATACCGGCGTCGCGAAGAATGCGCGCGACAACTTTGATGCCACGGTCATGACCATCAAGCCCAACTTTTGCCACCAAAACTCGAGTCGCCATTTAGATCACCGGCACTTCAATATGACGACCGAATACTCCACCTAAAGTTGTCATCATTTCACCGAGAGTCACATACGAGTTCGACGCATCAATTAATGCGGGCATGAGATTAATTTCGGGGTCAGCGGCTTGAGTGGCCAGTGTGTGAAGTGCTGCCTGAACCGCACCATCGTTGCGATCTTCGCGAATTTTTTGAAGTCGAGCACGTTGCTGTCGTTCTTGCTCCTGCGAAATACGCAGGATCTCAAGTGAGTCGTCCTCGTTTCCTTCACGGAATGCATTGGCCCCCACCACAATTCGTTCACCTGAATTGAAGCCACGTTCTAATTCATAGGCAGAATCGGCGATGCGACCTTGGAACCAATTCTCTTCGATTCCTTGAATGCATCCTTCCAACATTGAACCGCGACCCATGGAGTTGATTTCGGCAAACATTTCTTCCGCTTGCGCTTCGATGACATTGGTGAGGTCTTCCACAAACCATGACCCTCCAAGCGGGTCGGCAACATGGGCAACATTTGTTTCATAGGCCAGCACTTGTTGAGTTCGAAGTGCGATACGAGCAGCTTTTTCGGTAGGCAGTGCAAGCGCCTCATCCATTGAGTTGGTATGCAGAGATTGGGCACCACCCATAACAGCTGCCATTGCCTCGATGGCTGTTCGCACAATGTTTACTTCTGGCTGCTGTGCTGTGAGAGACACACCAGCCGTTTGTGCATGAAAACGAAGCTGCATGGCCCGCGGGTCGGTTGCTCCGTACCGCTCTTTCATCCATCGGGCCCAGATGCGACGGGCCGCCCTGTACTTCGCTATTTCTTCAAAAAAGTCAATATGAGCATTGAAGAAAAACGAAAGCCGTGGTGCGAAGGCATCAATCGGCAATCCGGCATTTATGGCCAATTCGACGTAGGCGAAACCGTTCGCCAAGGTAAACGCCAATTCTTCCGCCGCAGTGGACCCTGCTTCACGAATGTGGTAGCCCGAGATAGACACCGAATGCCACCGAGGCATTTCTGCTGTAGTAAACGACACCACATCACGCACCAATCGCATTGATTGGCGAGGAGGAAACACAAACTCTTTCTGGGCCTGGTACTCCTTCAAAATGTCGTTCTGCAATGTTCCACCGAGGTGCTTTCGCGCTACTCCCGCCTTTTCTGCTTGCGCAACAAACATGGCCAAAATTGGCGCCGCTGGCGAGTTGATGGTCATTGATGTGGTTATTGCACCAACATCAATTCCGTTGAAGAGGTCAGTCATGTCAGCCAACGTGTCAATGGCAACTCCGCAGCGACCTACTTCACCGAGCGACATGGGGTCATCAGAGTCAAGACCGAGCAAGGTAGGCATGTCAAAGGCCGTGGAGAGTCCATCTCCGCCCGAACGAATAATTTCCTGAAAACGCGCATTGGTGTCAGTGGCAGTGCCAAAGCCAGCAAACATTCGCATGGTCCACAACTTTGACCGATACATCGACGCGTATGGTCCACGGGTGTACGGGTACACACCGGGGAATTCACCATCTGAGGGGCCGTACACAGGCTCAACGGGAATTCCAGACATGGTGGCATACGGAATATCGCGTTTCTTCGATTCCTGAAAGGCCTGATCCCACTGTTGCCGTGCGTCCATGCGCACGAGCGTACTAGTTAAGCGAATTTGTCAAACGATCCAAATGCACTAGTGAGCGGCATTGCACAAGTCAACGCGCTGAGAATTGGGCACATCGGATATACCCGCAGCCACACCTTCCACTGCGGCAAACGGACCACAAGGATGAGCGGTGATCCACACATGCACCATGGGCGCTCCACCTGTTTGCAACGTGGACCCAGCGGGGCAGTTACCCGAGGCATCAAGCACACCAACAACCTTTGGAATTCCGTTGACCGCCTTCCAACACAAGTTGTCATGCACGTGCCATTGAATGAGCCCGCCCGCGTAGTCGTTGATGGTGGCATCGTTCACTTGTGTTCCGGGATTCGCAATAAACATGGCGGATACCAAAGTCTTCGTTCCGTTCTGCACTTTGTACACCAGCGATTCTGGCGCAGTCGTGTCAAGGAACCTTCCGTCATTGAGATACGAACCCTTGATGAGGTGCTCAAAGCCAGCATCGCCAATTGAGAAATAGCCCGCAGCAATCGCATCGTTGTAGTTGGCATATCGTGCGAGATCTCGAGCCGTGTTCTGAATAAGAGCTGTTGCACGTGCCGCCTGCACCGCCGTGACTCCGCCAATACCGCTGAAGTCAATGGGCTGATTCGGGTCAAACGCGCGGGGCCAACCAGAGGCCAAAGCTTGTGCCTGTGCGGTGGTGAGATTGTGCGAGTGGGCAACCGTTGTGGTGGTCGAGGTAGACGTCGTAGTGGACACCTTCTTGCTGTACGACTTTGTTGTGGCACCTTTAGCAACGGTGGTGGTTGTCGCCACTTCACTAATTGTGGTGGCGGGTGTCAACGTAGATGGCGAAACAATCACGCCTTTTGCATCAATAGTGAGGCCATGGTCTACTAACGGAATGTCGCCATGAGCATGGACATGTTCCTTTATGTTCCATACCCCAACCAGCGAGACCGCTGCCAGAACATAGGCGCCGTTGAACGTCAATCGCCGCGAAAGGTTTCTCTGCGATTGCGCCATGAGCAACGAAACAAGTGCAACCGCAGCTAGGCCTGCACACACCGAACTTGCAGCATTGGGTGATTCTGCAGTTTCTAATCCAACAACAAACGAGATGCCCACGGTGAACGACAACACCCAGCCCACGATGGCTGCCAGGTGCACTCCAGAGCCCACCACTCGCACGAGCGAGTTGTTGGACTCTTGGACCAACACTCCCCAACCAATTTGTACGAGTGCCATCATCAAGAAAATGCGCACCACGTTTGCGTGCCCCGCGTGCAACCCTGCCGCAACCGCATGGAGGGCTCCAGCACCAATAGATGCGTACCCCGACAACTTCAATAAATGATTCTTCATGTCGCCCCCAGACATGAAGGGAACCATAGTTCGCCGTACGAACGCAATTGCATGTTGCGGCGTTGAGATGGTGGGCCAGGCAGGGATCGAACCCGCGACCCAGGGATTATGAGTCCCCTGCTCTAACCAACTGAGCTACTGGCCCTTGTGGTCCCGAGATGGGGCCTTCTATGTGGCTCCGGGGGTGGGGCTCGAACCCACGACCCACGGATTAACAGTCCGTTGCTCTGCCAACTGAGCTACCCCGGAAGGGAGATAACAGAATATCAGCCAAGCCCTTATCCCCCAACTGAATCCTGCTAGTCGGGCTCGAGGAAGCTGCGGAGGCGCTGGCTGTTATTGGGGTGACGCATTCGGGCCAGGGTTTTTTGTTCAATTTGCCGAATCCGCTCCCGGGTGACGCCTTCCTGCTTTGCCACGTCATCGAGAGTGAGCGGCTGACCCGTGGAGATACCAAACCGCTTCTCGAGTATGCGACGGTCACGATCGGGCAAGTGACTGAGTTCGGCGGCAATGGCTTCGAGAAGTTGACGCTTTTGCACCATCTCCACGGGCGAGTCTTCTTCTTGGTCTCCGCTGAAGCGGTCTCCCACGGTGGCCGAATCCGACTCGGAGCCCACCGGCTCATCAAGGCTGGTGGATACCACCGAAATCTGTTGCAACTCAAGAATTTTGTCAACGGGAATCATGGTGCGGGCCGACAACTCATTCACCGTTGGCTCTCGCTCGAGTTCCACGGTGAGATCCCTGTCTGCCTTTGTGAGGCGATTCAGCATTTCCACTACGTGACTAGGGACGCGAATAGTACGACCCTGGTCAGCCATGGCCCGCATCATGGATTGGCGAATCCACCACGTTGCATAGGTGGAGAATTTGAATCCCTTTTCCCAGTCGTACTTCTCCGCCGCACGCATCAGACCGATGTTTCCTTCTTGAATGAGGTCAAGAAGTTGCAGTTCACGACCGTCATATCGTCGTGCGATGGAAACGACCAGACGCAGATTTGCCGTGATGAGATGTTCGAAAGCGCGTTCTCCGTCTCGCACAACGGCGCGAAGGCGAGCGCGCTCCTTGGCATCGAGATTGCCTGCCTCCAGTAGGGGTTTGGCCTCTTGCATCTCGCGAATGGCTTTCCCTAATCGACGTTCGTCATCGGCCGTCAGCAATTCCACTTGGCCAATTTCCTGGAGATACATTCGTGCAGCATCACCCACGTCTGAATTAATGACACGCCCATTTGATGACGGCTTACGGGGAATTGGTACTTTACGTTCGATTGGACCAGAAATATCTGGCTCAACTTTTGAGATGGAAATATTTGCTTCTTGTAACACCGATTCGATCTGACGAATCATCTCAGTATTTAGTTCCACATTTCTAAAAACATGGGCAACGGTATTTGCGTCAACAGTGCCCTCGTCTGAACGCGAGGCAAGCAAGGTGGCCCACTCTGTTGCGTCCACCTCGGGGTGGGGCGTCAACACATGTGGGCGCGGTGTCACTCGTTGCCCTCGTTGACAGCGGCGAGCCACTGCAACAACTGCAGTTTTGCCGCACCCGATTTGTCGGGCTTGTTGAGATCCTCAAGCGCTATGCGCACTTGTCGGTCCTGCTGCACCTGCTCCACGCTTGTGACTGTACGCCGTTGAGCAAGCTCTCTTCGCACTGCAGCGGCAATAAGCGCACGAGATTCAACATCGGGATTTGCATCCCCGTCGTATACGGACGCACGTTCAATGATGTCGGCCGCCTCTGGACCAACGTTCTGGAGAGCATTGTGCACATTTCCATCCGCTTCGGCGAGGGCGAGAAATGCTTCTCGATACGCCTCGGACGGGAACAGTTCTTCAATCAACCAGGGTGCAATTTCATCCCATTCATGGATGAGAAGAGCCAGAGCCACAAACCCCGCACCGTCAGTTGCATTCTGCATCGGTGCGGTCACAGTTGCCACAACTTTTCCTCCTCGTTCAGCAACGCGAACTAATTCAGCCACTGGTAGTCCGGTGTGGCTCGCTACTTCCCCGGCGTACAAGCGCCGAACGTTGGCGTCTGGGTGCTCGTTAACAATCGTCATTGCTTTGTTTGCCAAGTTTGCGCGAGCTTCTGGGTTGCGAGCTTGATTCGAATCAAACAATCGTTTCAAACGAAAACCAAGAAACGGCATGGCGGACTGCACTGCCAACGGAAGAGCGTCGGGGTCAGTTTGGGCTAATTCCCCTGGGTCTTTTCCTTCAGGAAATTGTGCAACGGACACTGATACGTCGTACTTCTTTTCCCATGCGTAAAACTTCTCGGCGGCTCCCTGGCCTGCGCTGTCAGCATCGAATGCCAACACAACGTTGTGTGCGTACCTCTTCATGAGTTTGACGTGTTCTTCTGTGAGAGCAGTTCCACAGGTGGCCACCGCCGTTACTTCACCGCTTCGATGAAATCCGATGACGTCGGTATAACCCTCACACACAATGATGCGATCAAGTTTGACCACGTTGGCTTTGGCCCAATTCAACCCGTACAGCGTTCGTGACTTTGTATAGATGGGAGTCTCAATTGAGTTCTTGTACTTTGCTGGATCGGTAGACCCTGGAAGAATTCTTCCGCCGAAAGCTACTGCGTTTCCGTTTTCGTCGAAGATGGGAAACATAATGCGCGCACGAAATGAATCTTGCAAGCGATTCGCCTTGTTGAGGAAACCGAGACCCACTTCATTCATCATGGCAGCAGGGGCACCGAGCGCCTTTGACAGCGCATCCCAGTCATCTGGGGCCCATCCCAGTTTGAACTGACGTGCAACTTCTCCCGATAGACCACGTGAGCGCAAGTATTCACGCGCATCGCGGGCATCGGGCGACTCAAGAAGCCTCTGGTGATACCACTCAACTGCGCGCTCCATCAGTTCTTGCAATTCTTTGCGATGCTTGCGCTCCCCGTTGCCGGCACCTGATGTGTAATGCAGCTCCACGCCGTATTTGCTCGCCAGTTTTTCTATAGCGCCGACAAAATCGAGATGCTCAATCTGTTGAACGAAGGAGAAAACATCGCCCTTGGCCCCACACCCAAAGCACATGTACCGGCCGGTCTCATCATTCACACTGAATGATCCGCTTCTCTCAGAGTGGAACGGGCATAGGCCCATTTGATTACGGCCTGTTCGACGAAGTTGCACATATGGTGCAACGACATCGGAAAGAACAGCGAGCGAACGAACCTTTTCTACATCATCTTCCGCTATCGCCATATCCCGACAATAGTGGCACGAGCCCGTGTCTACTGCAGGGCGGAATCTTCGCGCAGCGACGCAAAGATTGACACCGCAAGGATGAGAGCAATCACGCTCAATGAAATGGCAATGGGCATGTGCCACCAGTAGGAAATGGTCATCTTGACACCAACGAAGGCCAGAATGACTCCGAGGCCGGTTTGCAGGTACTTGAAGCGGTCACGCATGTCGGCCAACAGGAAATACAGTGCTCGCAATCCCAAGATGGCAAAAGCGTTCGAAGCGAATGCGATGTATTGCTCTTTGGTCACCGCAAGAACCGCAGGAACCGAGTCGATAGCAAACACAACGTCAGTAATTTCCACCAACACCAATACGGCGAGCAATGGCGTAGCGAGTCGCTTTCCATTCTTGATGGTGAACAATTTCTGACCGTCAAGTTCATCGGTGCTCGGAACAAAACGATGGAAGATTTTCATTGCTTTGCTCTTTGAGGGGTCAAAACCCTCGTCGTGCGTTTGCAGCAACTTGATTCCGGAGTACAACAAGAACAGACCAAACACGATGAGGGTGACCTTGAACGTGTTGATGATGGCAACGCCTGCAAAAATGAATCCGATTCGCATGGCGAGAGCACCGAAAATACCCCAGAACAACACGCGATGTTGATACATCTTCGGTACCTGAAAGTGGGCGAACAACACGGCCCAGACAAAGACGTTGTCAACGCTAAGGCTCTTCTCAATGAGATAACCGCCCAAGTACTCACCTGCGGCAGTAGTACCGAACTCCCAAAGAATAAAGAGAGCAAAGACGAGGCCAAGACTGATCCAGACCACGGACTCAATTGCCGCTTCTTTGGTGTGAACTTCGTGTGCCTTTCGGTGAATGATCAAAATGTCAACGAGCAACATGACCGCTAAGACCGACAGCAGAACTGGCCAATGCCATCCTGCGATATTGAGGTCAACTCCGTGAGATTGGGACGAACCTGCGCCCACTAATACGCCCGAGGGAAGCACATACGCTGGCATTGGAACATCCTATTCGTACACTCGTCACATGGACGCTCCCTCCCCTCATCGGGTTCGCACGACTTTTCGTCTCTTTGGCTTTCCCACCCGCATCCGACCTGGATTTGGCGTCTTTCTCCTCCTTCTCTTGTTGGTCTATCCAGCACCTTTTGGCTACTGGGTTGCCTTAGCCAT
>CAYSPE010000068.1:0-9123 GCA_964432845.1 uncultured Bifidobacterium sp. | reverse complement strand
CAGCGCCGCTAGCAAGCAGTGCGTCGATATCTTTCACGCCCCATGCCTTCAACACTTCTGCGGTGTGCTGACCTGCATGCGCAGGCGGTTGTTCCACGGTGGGAACGGTGCGTGAAAAACGAGGTGCTGGTGCTGGCTGTGTTTTGCCGGCGAAATCGATGAAGGTTTTGCGCTCCATGTTGTGTGGGTGTGCAGCAGCTTCAGACATGGTGAGCACCGGTGCAAAGCAAACATCAGTTGCTTCCATGATGGCGCACCATTCGGCCTGCGTCTTTTGCTTCATCACTTCTTGCAATCGCTTCTTGAGATGTGGCCACTGAGTCATGTCCATTTGCTTGGCGAATTCAGGGTCGCCAGCAAGGCCGGTGAGTTCCAGAAGTTCGGCGTAGAACTGCGGTTCGATAGATCCGAGAGACACCCACTTGCCGTCTTTGCATTCAAACGTGTCGTAGAAATGAGCACCGGTATCGAGCAAGTTTGTACCAGGAGCATTTTCATTGAAGATGCCCGAGGACTTCATGGACCAGAACATGGTCATGAGAACTGCAGTGCCGTCAACCATTGCGGTGTCGCACACCTGACCCTTGCCGCTCTTGACTGCTTCAAGAATGCCGCAGACCATGCCGTAGGCAAGGAACATGCCACCGCCACCAAAGTCGCCCACCATGTTGAGTGGTGGCGTCGGCTGGCCACCTGCGCGTGCAAAGTGTGCAAGCGAACCAGCGAGTGCGATGTAGTTGATGTCGTGGCCGGCTGCGTTGGCGTACATGCCCTCTTGGCCCCACCCCGTCATGCGTCCAAATACCAACTTGGGGTTGCGAGCCAAACACACGTCTGGACCAACGCCGAGGCGCTCCATAACGCCGGGGCGGAAACCTTCGATGAGGCCATCTGCATTTTCGACCAACTGCAACAGCGCCTCAACACCCTCGGGGCTCTTGAGGTCGAGCGCGATGTTCTTGCGACCACGCAACGAAATGTCTCCAGCAGGAGTATCAGGTGCTGGGCCACGTACGGCTTGTGCGCGGTCGACGCGGATGACTTCTGCACCCATGTCCGATAGCAACATTGCAGCGAACGGACCTGGTCCGATTCCGGCAATTTCAATGATCTTGTATCCGCTTAATGGACCAGCCATGGTGTTCCCCTTATGTGTGAGTAATTGAATTGAAAATTATGCAGCGCGACGAGCGTGCGACGTGATGGAGTCAACAAACAACGGCCACAGTTCGCGCGGCATGTCGTGGCCCATGTCCTTTACCTTCAACAACACAGAACCCGGAATGAGTTCAGCGGTGCGGTCGCCACCAGATGGCGTGAGCAATGTGTCGTCGGTGCCATGAATGACGAGTGTGGGAACGTTGAGTGTGGCGAGCTGTTCACTGCGGTCACCCGAGGCATAGATTGCCGCCTGTTGGCGATGAGTTCCTTCTGGATAGAAGCTGCGGTCGTACTCTCTGCCTGCGCGCTCGCGTGCTTCTTCGAGGTTGAAGTACTTCTTTGAACCCCAGATAGCCCAGGTTTTCGCTGACTCGATGTAACCAGCACGATCTGGTGGCGGTGGGGCAAGCAATCCAGTTAATGCTTCGTCGGTGGGTGTGCCATATGCCAAGTCACCTGGCACCGACATGATGGACACCAAACTCTGAGTGCGCTCTGGGTAGTTGATAGCGAATGTTTGCGCAATCATGCCGCCCATTGATGCGCCAAGAATGTGCGCCTTCTCAATTCCGAGATGATCAAGAACACCTTTTGCATCTGCTGCCATGTCGTGCAATGTGTATGGCACTGGTGGTGGCGTGTCGCCCATCATCGCGGCCATCACTACTTTGTCAACGTCAACCATGACGCCGTCGTGTTTGTAACTCAGTCCGCAATCGCGATTATCGAATCGCACCACGTGGTACCCCTGGTCAACGAACATCTGCATGAACTCTTCGTTCCAAGCGGTGAGCTGGGCGCCAAATCCCATGATCCACAGCATGGTGGGGTGCGATGGATTCCCCATGGTGTCGTATTCAATATTGATGCCAGAGGGCAGAACTGCTTGAGCCATCTGTCCATTCTCACAGGTGAAACCACCCTTGAGACAAAGCGGAGAAATTAACCGAGAAGGCGGCGCTTTTGCGCCTCAAATTCCTCATCGGTGAGGGTGCCACGGTCGCGAAGGGCCTCTAATTTCTCAATCTCGTTGGCCACACTGCGCATGGCCGGTGCCGAGGTAAAGGTGGAGGAAGCTCCGAGGTTCTGCATGGTGGAGTGGATGATGTTCTGCACGGTTTCGGGCTGTGAGATATCGGTGAACCGCTGCTGGCCATCTTTGCCACCCGATTCAATCAGCAAGGTGCCCACGCCCAGCAAGCGCTCAAAAATGCTCTGCTCAAAGTTCACATTGTTGACTTTTTCGAGGGGCATCTCGATGCCGTCTCGTGCAACAACTCCCACACGATAAATAAGGCGATGCGAGGTGACCACAAAGTAGGTGGTGCGCCATTTAATGACAGTGACAATGAGCCAGGCAGCCAGAACTAGCACCAAGAAGAAGAGCGGATATTGCACAGCGGTGTGAATACCTCCCGATGTTTTCCCCAGGACAAACAGGGCCAACACCATGGAGCCAAAGACCGAAAGAGCTTGCGGACCGTAGTACCACCAGTGCGGATGCAGGTCGAGCACCATGGTTTCGTAATCGTTCAACAATCGTTTCGGGAAGGGCATGGAGCGAAGGCTACTAACGCCTAGTTTCATAGGGTGCGATTCAACGACTCCGAGCCCTCTGCCCCATCGCATACAGCCGATTCCGTGCTGGCTGGGCTTGATGCTGACCAGCGCGCCGCAGTCACCGCACCCGTGGGCATCGTGGTGGTGCGGGCCGGCGCTGGTTCAGGCAAGACAACGGTGCTCACGCGACGAATTGCATGGCGGGCATTGAATGAATCAGCTGACATTGAACGAACTCTGGCCATCACGTTCACACGACAGGCTGCAACAGAAATGCGCACACGTTTGGCGAAGTTCGACCTTGATGGTCGCCCTGTTATTGGCACCTTCCACGCCATTGCGCGCCGCGTGATGATGCAATATTTGGCTGATCGTGGCAAAACCGCTCCGGTCATCGTGAACAATCGCATGGCCCTCGTGCAGCAATGCATGACCGCAGACGAACACAAAGTAAGCCTGTTTGATGTATTGGCCACCATTGACTGGGCACATGCGCGAATGAAGAACGCCACGAACGTGGTGGAGGCGTTGGCCGCACCCGATGCCATTGCCCCTCCGGTGTCAGCGCGACGATTCGCAGAAATCTTCGCGGCGTACGAACAATTGAAGAAAAAACGGGGAGTGATTGATCTCAACGATTACCTCACGGCCGTGGTGAACGATGCCGCACGCGACCCGCGATTACGCGAGTCAATTCGTTTTCAATTTCGTCATATTTCCGTCGACGAAGCACAAGACATGAACCCATTGCAATATGAGTTCTTGAAAGTGCTGTTACCCACCACTCCCGACTTGTTCTTGGTGGGCGATCCAAATCAGGCCATCTACGGGTTCAACGGCGCTGACAAGAATTTGTTTGACACATTGCCTTCGCTCAAGAGCGGCGCTCATGTGGTGTCATTGCCGTCCAACTATCGATGCACTCCCGAGATTGTGAACCTCGCGGTCGGTGCGTTGGCCAATGACAACCAACAAGCCGACGCAGTGTCACGCCGAGCACCCGGCGCACCGGTGCGCTTGGAACGATGCGCCAATGACTCAATTGAACGACAACTCATTACGAAGTCTGTGTTACGCGCACACTCATCAAATCGTGCGTGGCGAGACATCGCGGTTCTCACTCGTATCAATGCCCACGGCGATGCCATTAGAGATGAGCTCACCAAAGTAGGTATTCCGGTGCGATCATCTCGTCGCGGTGGCGAATGGGGACGCGCCGTTGCTGCCGCCACCGAATGCACTGGCCGTGATGAACTGAATGAATTTGCGGCCGACATTTTGGACACGGGCGATTACGACAAAGACTCCGCCGATTACCGAGTTGCTCAATTTGTCCGTGACTTTTTGGACAACAACCGTTCCGGCATTGTTGACGGACGCGCGTTTGGAACCTGGCTCTCCACGTCTGCTGACGTAGAGGAATCTGACGGAGTTGAAGTTCTCACTTTCCACGCAGCGAAAGGTCGCGAGTGGAGCTATGTAGTGGTGGCCGGCGCGGAGAAGGGACTCCTTCCGTTTTCTCGGGCACGTAGCACAGCCGCAAAAAGCGAAGAAGCACGCCTCGCCTACGTTGCTTTCACACGCGCAGCCGATGAGTTGATGGTCACGTGGTGCGATATGCGAAACAATCGCAAGTCTGGGCCATCGCCATTGCTGCCCACGGTCCATACAGCACAGCCATCATTTGATCCGCCAAATGAGAACTATCGCCGTCTCACACGATCAACGCGGACCACCAAAAACCCCATTGAAGTTGCACTGAAGATGTGGAGTCAGAAGAAAGCTGCAACATCAGGTTTTCATCCCATCACCGAACGACAGATAAAGGCTCTCGCCTTTCAGAAGCCAACAACAGTGGAACAGATTGAGTTCATTGTTGACAGGTCGTTCGCATTGCGATTTGGCGACGAGGTCATCGCAGTAATTGCAAACGCATAACAATCACTTACTGGTGTAGGTCGCGACCTTTTCGGAGCAAGTCCATCATTTCCGGTGGCATTGACAAGAACAACACTTCCGCTTCTGCACACAACGTGTCGCCATTGAACGATTGACCCTTGGTGAAGATCTTGCGACCTTCCACACGGTCCACCCATCCCTTGTACACGATGGGGGTATTCAGTGGCGTTGGTGAGCGATATTTGATGGAGAGCGTGCCAGTCATACCAGGTCGTCCCGTGAGCGACTGAGCCATACCCAACACTTCGTCAAAAGCAGCCGCAATGAAGCCACCATGAATATGGCCCGGTGGACCTTCGAACGGTTCTGTGAAAGTTCCGGTGCCAATGACTGCACCAAACTCGCCCACCGTTGGATCTTGCGTCATCACCATGGGCATGGAAATGGGATTCATGGCTCCGTAAAACGGGCTTCGGTCAGAGAAGTGAGATTCGGCGGCGGCAGAGCCGGGCTCACCTGAGTGCCCCACTGCGCGAATGGCTTCTTCAATATGCGCAATGGCCGCGTCGATGTGTTCGATGCTGGCGGTGGACCTGAAGGAATCATTGATGAGGATGCGCATCGCCGCAGCCATACGAATACGCGCTTGGTCTGCAGCAGATAGTGGATGAATTCGTTCGTGAATTTGAGGAAACGACATGGAACCGTCTGGCAAATTGGTCATGGCTAGGCGTCCACTTTCAACATGACAGGCACGTGGTCGCTCGGGCCCTCACCTTTGCGTGCATTGCGATCGATACCAACCCACGTTGCTCGATCAACCACTGGCTTCGTGGCCAACAAGTAATCAATGCGCATGCCGTGACCCTTGTAGAAGGAACCACCTCGATAATCCCACCAGGAGAAGATGCCACCTTCGGAATGAAAGTGACGAAACGTATCTTCCATTCCGAATTCACAAACATGGGCAAGTGCCTCGCGCTCGGGCGCACTGACATGTGTTGCACCTTCGAATTGTTTGACATCCCACACATCACGATCTTCCGGCGCAATGTTGAAGTCTCCGCATACCACCACGTTGTCGGTGGGTTTGCAGGTGGCATCAAGAGTGGCGCGCAAACGTTGCAGCCATGACAGTTTGTATTTGTAATGGTCGTGGTCTAACTCGCGGCCATTTGGCACGTAACACGACGAGATACGAATGCCGCCACAGGTGGCCGTGATGATGCGAGCTTCGTGGTCTGGTTCAACACCTGGCGCGAAGTTCTGCGCAACATCGGTGAGGCCCACTTTTGAAACGATGGCAACACCGTTCCATTGACCCTGCCCGAAATGAGCGCTTTCGTAGCCCATGTCAGTGAAGGCATCGTGCGGAAATTTTTCTTGCGCCAATTTGGTCTCTTGCATGCACAACACGTCGGGTTGCACTTCTTCGACCCATGCCTGTACTCGCGGCAACCGCGCTTTCAGTGAGTTGACGTTCCAGGTGGCAATCAACATGATTAGGCCTTCTTCTTGGCTGCTTTCTTCGCAGGCGTTGCTTTCTTTGTAGCAGCCTTCTTTGCAACAGCCTTTGTTGGCGCCGCCTTCTTTGTAACCGCTTTCGTGGCGGTGACCTTCTTTGCAACAGCCTTGGTAGCCACTGCTTTTTTCGCCACGGCCTTCGTGGGTGTCGCCTTGACAGCGACAGCCTTCGAAGCCGACTTCTTTGCTGGAGCCGCCTTCTTTGCAACCTTTGCCTTCTTCGCGGGCTTCTCGGTTGACTTTTCTACCGGCTT
Organism: uncultured Bifidobacterium sp.; assembly: GCA_964432845.1. Classification (GTDB taxonomy): domain Bacteria; phylum Actinomycetota; class Acidimicrobiia; order Acidimicrobiales; family Ilumatobacteraceae; genus UBA2093. Next base: position 2,725 of record CAYSPE010000068.1, on the reverse strand, counting down.
CCTTGGTGCGGCCTTCATGGTGGCGGCAACAACCTCAGGAACACCAAGATCAACACTGCGTCGCGACGGCGTGTAGCCACTCACCATGAGCGCAACATTGTCGCCCAGCTTGAACATATCTCGTGCGCTTCGTGGAGGCGGTGTCGCCATGTTGCGCAATGACACGTAACCCGAAATATCGCCCACCTTCACAGTGATGCCATTAGCTGCATACGACGTAACTACTGCTTTCACCTTCGTACCCACCGGGTGTTTTTCAACAAACGACAAGTACGGCATGACATCGTTTGCCATGGTGTTTGTTTTGGCAGGTGCAGGCGCAGGAGTGTTTGCGCGCGCTGGTGGCTTTGCTGCTTTGCGCGCACCTGGAGGCGGACTCTTGGGCACGGGCATTGGCTTGCTTGCCTCAGGACTTGGCTTTGGCAATTCCTTCGGAACAACGGTTCCACTTTTCACTGAGCGACGACTTGTTGGCCCACGCACTGGGAGACGTTCAACAAACACCCAACCCACATGTGGCACTGCCTTGCCACCAATGAGACGACCATCGTCGAATAACCACTTGTACTTGCCGTGGAACTCTTGAAAGCTGTCATTCGAGAAAATGGATGCGCCCGATTTGTCGGCGATGGCGAGAATGAATGCGTCGCCTCTGCCCACGGCACCTGCAGGTGGCGCCACCAATTCATTATTAGCAATGGCCTTGTCGAACTCGGCGCGCTCTTTCTTTGAGATGCGGTGGCCAAAGGTGGCATCCACCACCACCGACACCTTGGCACCTTTGTATTCCTCCATGAGCGCCATCACAGCGTCTTGCAGCTGGGCAAGGCTGGGCTCGGAGCGACCCTCGGTGGCGATGTTTGATCCGTCGACGACAATCAGTTTTGGCACCTAGCCATTGTCCCACCCGAAGCCCCGCGAACGAGGACAATCCGACCTAGTCTGACCCCGTGAATAATGGAATTTCAGCCGTTTTATGGGATTTTGGCGGGGTCATCCTCTCAAGCCCCTTCGAAGCATTCAACCGATACGAGACCGAGAAGGGCCTCCCCCTCAACATCATTCGATCGGTCAATGCCACCAACCCCGACTCAAACGCCTGGGCCCTGCTGGAACGCAACGACATCACCCCCGCGCAATTCGACAGTCAATTCGCCGACGAAAGCGAAGCACTCGGACACCGCATTCCGGGTGCCGATGTGTTGGCACTACTCAGTGGCGATGTGCGCCCCGCCATGGTAGCCGCGCTCGACCATGTGATTGCCTCTGGCTTTCGCACAGCATGTCTTACCAACAATGTGGTGAGTACTTCACCAGATCCATCTCCGCGACAAATTGAAGTCGCAGCGATCATGAGCAAGTTTGACCACGTGGTGGAAAGCAGCAAGGTGGGTTGCCGAAAACCTGAACCGCGCTTTTATGAAATTGCTTGCGAACTGCTGGGCGTATCCCCCACCGAATGCGTGTTTCTCGATGACCTTGGCATCAACTTGAAGCCAGCCGCAGCAATGGGCATGCGCACCATCAAAGTGGGCAAACCTGAAATCGCATTGGAAGAACTGTCAGGCCACTTGGGCCTGACATTCTGAATCTTCCTACATTCCCTCGAAGGTCTCGTCCATGAGATCAACAAGTTCTTGGTCGTGAATTGCCTTTGAACCTGTTGCGGGGCTGCCAGATGGCACGCGAGCAACATGGCGAAGGTCGTAACCGCGTTCCTTCACACGCCAGATGAGGTGCTCCACGAAGTGCCATGGACCCATGTTCTCTGGCTCTTCTTGCAACCACACAATTTCTTTTGCGTTGGGGTATGACGCGATGACGTCGTTGATCTGGTCGATGGGGAACGGATACAGCTGCTCCACGCGCACCACTGCAACTGGTGCGTTGCGCTTGTCGCGCTCGTTCACTGCATCCCATGCAACCTTGCCACTGCACAAGACAATGCGCTTCACAGCCGACTTGTCGGACACGAATGGATCATCGAGCACTTCGCGGAATGTTCCGGAGGTGAACTCCTCCAACTTGGAACGGCTTTCCTTCATACGCAATGGCTGCTTCGGCGTAAAGATAACCAGGGGCTTGCGAATGTCGCGGTGCAATTGACGACGCAATACGTGGAAGTACTGCGCTGCTGTTGTGGCGTTGACAACCTGAATGTTGTCTTCGGCACACATTTGCAAGAAACGTTCAATGCGTGCGCTCGAGTGCTCTGGACCCTGACCTTCGAAGCCGTGAGGCAACAACATAACGAGGCCGTTCTGCTGCTTCCACTTGTCTTCGGCCGCAACGATGTATTGGTCGATCACAATTTGTGCACCGTTGACGAAGTCACCGAACTGGCCTTCCCACATCACCAACGCATCGCGGTTGGCATGTGAATAGCCGTACTCAAATCCGAGCGCGGCGTATTCAGAGAGCAACGAGTCGTACACCCAGAACTTGCCGGAAGCACCAGGCAACTTCTGCAAGGGAATGAAATCGTTTTCGTTCTCGTAGTCGACCAATGCGGCGTGGCGATGACTGAAGGTTCCGCGACGCGAGTCTTCACCCATGAGGCGAACGTCGAATCCTTCCAACACCAATGAGCCAATAGCGAGGGCCTCGCCCACTGCCCATTCGAAATCACCATCTGTTTCGTATTGCTTCACGCGAGCTTCGAACTGACGGGCGAGTTTTGGATGAGGATGGAAGTCTTCGGGGTAATTGGTGAGTTGCGTGAAAA
>CAYSPE010000067.1:0-9650 GCA_964432845.1 uncultured Bifidobacterium sp. | reverse complement strand
GACCGTGTCTCAGTTCCAGTGTGGCTGATCATCCTCTCAGACCAGCTACCCGTCGATGCCTTGGTAGGCCGTTACCCCACCAACTAGCTGATAGGCCGCGAGGCCCTCCCGAACCGAAATTCTTTCTTCAGTGGAGCATGAGCTCCTCTGGAGGTATTCGGTATTAGCAGTCGTTTCCAACTGTTATCCCAAAGTTCGGGGCAGGTTCCTCACGTGTTCCTCACCCGTTCGCCACTAAATCTTCCGGAGCAAGCTCCATGGATTCCGTTCGACTTGCATGTGTTAAGCCCGCCGCCAGCGTTCGTCCTGAGCCAGGATCAAACTCTCCATCAAGAACTTCCGACTTACGCCGGTTTCGTTCTGAAAGAAAGTTCGTGTGGCCGAAGGGGAAAAACCTTCGAGCCACAGTTCCTAACTTTTATTTGTTTTTGTTCGGGATGCATGGGAATGCATCCCGGAATTGACTTGGATGACATCCATGGCAAAACCATGTTGTCACCCGCACTGTTGTTCAGTCTTCTCTTCTGTTTTCAAGGAGCAAATGCTCTCGGCATGTACCCAGTGGGCAGTGATACCGACACCCAACTTTGCGTGTAACGCTTAGAAGGGGCGAGTTGCAATGCTAACGCCGTACAACCCAATTCCAACATGGGTTTCAGAGAATTTTAAATTCACCTGAACTGTGGAAAACCGAGGCTATGCCCCGATGTCCAGTAGATGATACGAGGTCTTTCCCTTTTTCAGCAGAATCCACCGATCATGCAGAAAGCCTTTACTGGCAAGGGTTTCCCCGTCTTCAAGCAGCATGCCGTTCACGCGCAGGGCCTTTTGTTGCACTGTTCTGCGGGCGTCGCTGTTCGACGATGCCAAGCCGGTGCGTGACAAAAGTCCGAACACGTCGTCGAGGTCCGCCCGAGAAACCGCCGTGCTCGGCACTTCTGCAGCCACAGCCGTTAAGGCTTCGATGGATGCGCTCGCCGGGTCTCCACCAAACAAGATGTCAGCGGCAGCTTCCGCATCACGCGCAGCGGCAACGCCGTGCACCATCGACGTGAGTTCGGTGGCCAAATGACGTTGAGCGATGCGCTTCTCTGGAGCTGCATTGTGTTCGCTGATGATTGCTTGCACTTCTTCGAACGACACGAGCGAAAACTGCGGCAGGTACTTCACTGCATCTGCATCTGCAAGCTGAATCCAAAACTGACGGAACTGATACGGCGATGTGCGTTTTGCATCAAGCCACACCGCCCCACTTGCAGTTTTTCCAAACTTCTGTCCATCACTGCGCGTGACAAGAGGCCACGTTGCGCCGAATGCATTACGTTGCATCGTTTTACGAATGAGATCGATACCCGTCACAATGTTGCCCCATTGATCGGACCCACCCATTTGTAACTCAACATCGTGAGCAGCACAAAGATGCCTGAAATCATTGGCTTGCAGAAGCATGTACGAAAACTCGGTGTATGACAAACCATTTTCGGAATTCAAACGACTCTTCACTGAATCTTTCGCCATCATCTGATTCACAGTGATGTGTTTGCCGACATCACGCAAGAAATCAAGCGCGCTCACGTTTGCCGTCCAGTCAGCATTGTTGACCAACGTTGCGGCGTTGGCACCTGGTGTGAAATCAAGCAGGTTTGCCAACTGACCTTTGATGCAATCAACATTGTGTTGCAACGTTTCAGCATCGAGAAGATTGCGCTCCTCGCTCTTGCCAGAAGGGTCGCCCACCATTCCGGTTGCACCTCCGGCCAATGGAAACGGACGATGTCCCGCGAGTTGAAAACGGCGAAGCGTTAATTGGCCCAACAGGTGACCGACATGCAACGAATCGGCCGTGGGGTCGAAACCAACATAGATACCAATCGGCTTTTCATTGAGGCGAGCTTCGAGTGCTGCAGCATCTGTGGAGTCATGAATGAGCCCGCGTGCGGAGAGGTCAGCCAATAGGCCTGGAGTAGTCACCTGACTATGTTGCCATGAGGCCCACCGCAATACGTGCCTCTATTGTTGACGTATCGCATCACATGTCATTCCCCCGAGCCCCTCTCTGTTTGAGGTGGACCCCATGAAAGAAGCGCTTGAACTACAGGCGCAACAATGCGCCTCGCTCGGCTCCAAGATGTACGAATCTCTGTTTCGTGAATTGCTTGAGGACTATGAGATGGGCGGACGAACCTATGCGATTCTCGCCGGACGAAGCGGCAAACCGATCCACGAAGCCACTCCCCTTCGCTTGGCTGGAGCAATTCACCGAGTAGTTCTTCGCGGCGACGAACCACGATTGGCTCGTCATTACCCCAGCGTGGGCGGCAAACCTGGTGAAGACTTTCCCAGCGACTTCATTGCCTACATGCGAGATCATTTAGACGAAATTGAATTAGGACTCAACAGCCAAGTACAGACAAATGAAGTTGGCCGAAGCGTTGTGCACCTCGTGCTGAGCCATTGGGTCACGACGCTCGGAGTGAATGAGATTGATTGGCTCGAGGTGGGAGCGAGCGCAGGCCTCAACTTGAACTTTGACCGCTTCTATGGCTGTTACAAGTTGTTACGAATGGGTGATCCTCAATCAACTCTGCGATTCATGGGCGATTGGTTCGGAGATGAACCGCAGGTACCCCGCGTTGGCGCCACAGTGGTGCAACGCAAAGGCGCCGATCCATTCCCGATTGATGTGACGAATCCGGAAGAAGAGTTGCGATTGTTGTCATTCGTTTGGCCGGACCAAAAAGAACGGCTGAACCGACTACGTGCTGCAATAGACATAGCGAAACAACGAAAGCCTCTTCTTGAGAAGGATTCCGCAGACACATGGATTGAACGGCAATTAACTCGCGAGCGGGACCGTGCCACGGTGATATTTCATTCCATTACGTGGCAATACATGGGACGCGAAGTTCAGAAACGATTCGTTGCGGCACTAGAAGATGCCGGCCAAAAAGCAACCACACAAAAGCCGCTCATTTGGGCACGAATGGAGCCAGCAGGGCCAGTTGCGGATGTTCGAGCAACTGTTTGGAATGGCGCGGCAGAACCTTTGAACTTTCGTTTGTGCGAAGTGAGCTACCACGGCCAAAACATGAAGTGGGTCGGTGAACAGCTTTAACGGCTCAGTGCTACGCGAATCTGGTCTGGCACAGACACTGGAGTGTGAGTACCTGGCGTCACGCTGACATAGGTGATGACACAGTCGAAAATGGGCTGACCTTTCACAGTCATAGAAACAGACACGTCAAACGAGGTGTTGCCCCAGCGAGTCGCTGTGCATGTTGCATCAATCACATCACCGTACGTGGCGCCCTTGTGCCAGGTTGCTGTTGTTGTTTTCAACATGAAATCGAAACCGAGGTCTGACCACTGCACCAAGTTGTCGGAAGACACACCATTCATCTCGTTTACCGTGTGACGCATCCACTGCGCAACGGCATCATCTGCATACATGAAGTAGTTGGCGTTGAACACAACGTTCTGCATGTCGCATTCGTTGTACCGAACTCTTATGTGTTCAACAAATGTCATCAGAGAGCCTTCTTCGCCTCTGCGATAGCAGCCAGTAGACGTTGTTGTTGCATCGGCGCGGCTTCTGGGCCAGCAGCACCCGGCGAACGTCGATTGGCAACAGCCACACCTGGTGTAAACAATTGACTTGCATCGGCACCAAGTTGCGGATGCGTCTTCACAATGTCAACCATGGGTGCACCCGTTGCAATCGCATCACGCACCACTTTGCCAACTACTGCATGCGCCTCGCGGAAGGGCGTGCCTCGTTGCACCAACCACTCGGCGAGGTCGGTGGCCACCAATGCTTCTGCATCGGCACCCTTCGTCATGTTTTCGACATTGAAAGTTGCGGTTGAAATCATGCCAGTAATAGCGACAAGGGCTCGGCGCACTTGGTCAACCGAGTCGAACAATGGTTCCTTGTCCTCTTGAAGGTCACGGTTATACGCAAGCGGCAAGCCCTTCAACATTGCAAGAAGTCCGGTGAGGTTGCCGATGAGACGGCCCGCTTTGCCACGAGCTAGTTCTGCAATATCGGCGTTCTTCTTTTGCGGAAGCATGGAGGAACCGGTGGCGTACGCATCGTTCAATGTTGCAAAACCGAATTCAGAACTGGTCCACAGCACCCACTCTTCACCAATACGCGAGAGGTGAACACCGAGAAGCGCTATGTCGAACAGAATCTCTGCCACAAAGTCGCGATCAGAGACCGCATCAAGAGAATTCGCAAACGTTGTTGCGAAGCCCATTGCCTGGGCGGAAATTTGAGGACTGATCGGCAACGACGAACCTGCAAGCGCGCCTGCACCCAACGGAGACACATCGAGACGTTGCAAGGTGTCGGACAGGCGTGATGCGTCACGCAAAAGCGCCCAACAATGTGCTCGTAAATGATGCGAAAGAAGAACTGGTTGTGCATGCTGCACGTGCGTGTATCCAGGCAAACGAATCTGCTGAACATCAGCATCTGCGGCGCGAGTTTCTAAAGTGTCGACAAGTTCAAGAACTTTTGATCGAACAATTGCGACTTCTCGCTTGCACCACAAGCGAACGGCAGTTGCCACTTGGTCATTGCGACTACGGCCTGTGTGAATGCGGCCACCAGGTTCGCCGGCAATCTGAGTTACGCGACGCTCGATAGCGGTGTGAATGTCCTCATCAGATGGCTCAAACACGAAAGTATTTGAGGCGAACTCATTGGCGACGGAGTCAAGCGCCGCTAACACGTTTTCGCCATCGATCTTTGACATAAGGCCCACTTCAATCAACATGGAGACGTGCGCCTTGGAACCAAAGATGTCATCAACCCACAATCGCTTGTCAAAGGACAAGCTCTCGGTGTACGCCATCAGTGCTTCGGCGGGACCCTCTTCAAATCGACCATGCCACAGTGCGGCACCCTCAGAAACGTTTTTCTCAGACATGAGCCACACCTTTCTTACGCGGAATACCACCCGTTGCATCTGTGACACCTGAGAGTTCTCTCAACTGTTCCGCCAATCCAGACCCACTCATGTCCTCGGTGGCGATACACAATATGGTGTCATCGCCAGCAACTGTTCCGAGCAAGCCGACGAGCCCACTTCGGTCAAGAGCAGAAGCCACCACATGCGCACAACCGGGCGGCGTACGCACAACTACCAAGTTTCCGCTGGAAGTAACTTCGGCCACCCACTCAGCCATCACACGTCGCAATTGATCACTTGGAGCAATGCGCGCTGGAGCGTATTCAGCAATTGCATACACCGTGTCTCCACCTGCAACACGAATTTTAATAGCGCCGAGCTCTTCAAGATCACGAGAAATAGTGGCTTGCGTGGCCTCGATTCCCTGATCCTTAAGTAACTCCTGAAGCTGTGGCTGATTCGCAATGTTCTCCTGAGCGATCAATCGAGAAATGATTTGTTGCCGTTGTTGTTTAGTACTCATGTTTACTTTCCCATTACCCAGGCAAGCGCACCACGCGCAGCGGTAAGACGATGATGACCTTGTTGAATAACAAGACTTGAGGAGCCGTCAAAGACTTCTGCGCTGACTTCTTCTCCACGATGTGCAGGCATGCAATGCATGAACTTGGCATTGGAGTGTGCAAATGCCATCAGTTCCGCGTTCACGCAATATGGAGCAAAGATCTTTCTCCGTTCGGCTGATTCTTCCTCCTGGCCCATAGAGATCCACGTGTCGGTATGCACCACGTGCGCACCAGAAATTGCTGCTTTCGGATCGCTACTTTGACGCACCGCGCCGCCAAATGATTGCAAACGTGCAATTTCAGATTCCGATGCGTTGTAACCGGCTGGGCAACCGAGCGAAAAAGTTCCGCCCAATTTGCAGACAGCTTCGCCAAGGGAACGAGCGACGTTGTTGTAATCACCAATCCACGCAACGGTGAGAGACGAAATTTCGCCGCAGTGTTCCTCCATTGTGATGATGTCCGCAAGAGCTTGCAGTGGATGTGCAACATCGCTCAACATATTGACGACGGGCACAGACGACACAGCAGCCATTCGTTCAACAACGGAATGAGAGAACACTCTGGCCGCTAGGACGCCGTGATAGCCAGCCATGATGCGAGCAATGTCCTCAACTGATTCGCGTGTGTCAAATCCGACTTCTTCCCCGCGCGTGTATACGGGGTGTCCACCAAGAGCTACAACAGCCATTTCCATGGAGTGGCGTGTCCTGTTGGAAGGCTTCTCGAAGATGAGCGCGACTCCTTTATTTGCGAGGGGTTTTTGAGCAATGGTGTCGCCGCTTGTAGACAACTCGATGATGTGACGTAATTCGTCAGCGGAGAGTGCAGCAATATCCAACAAATGACGAGTCACGACAACACCTCGGCAATCAAGGTCACGGCCTCATCAATTTCGGCATCGCTCACGGTGAGCGGTGGAGCCAAGCGAATGGTGGTGGCGTTCACGCCATTCACAATGAGACCCTTGTTCAACAATGCGGGCACCACATCTTTTGTCTCAACACCACCCACGAGTTGTGCACCCAGCAACAAACCAGATCCGCGAACGTGATCGATTTTCGCGATTTTGTTGAGAGCTGCAGTGAGTCGTGCACCCTGCTTGACCGCAAGTGATGCAGCATCAAGACGCTTCATCTCAGAAATAACTGCCGACACTGCAGATGTTGCAAGTGCAGTTCCGCTATAGGTGGACCCGTGATCACCTGGTTGCAACACCGATGCAATGTCTTTGCGTGCCCACAAGGCACCAACTGGCATTCCGTTGCCCATGCCCTTCGCAAAAGTTACGGCGTCAGGCTGAATGCCTGCATGTTCGAAACCAAACCACTTGCCAGTACGACAGAAACCGGTTTGCACCTCATCGATGATGAGAAGCACTCCACGCTCGCGACACAACGTCTGTACCGCTTGCAAGTACGAAGGGTCAGCAGGAATCACACCTCCTTCACCTTGAATAGGTTCCAACATCACCGCCGCAACCGTCGGGTCGATGAGCTTTTCCAATGAAGCAATGTCACCGAATTCGCAATAACGGAAACCTTCGGGCATTGGCTGGAAGGGTTCATGCTTTGCAGGTTGACCGGTGAGCGCAAGAGCGCCCAGTGTTCGGCCATGGAAACTCCCAAGAGCCGTCACCATCACGTGACGTCCACGGCCGCCGAATTTGCGAGCCAACTTGATGGCTGCTTCGTTTGCTTCAGCGCCCGAATTACAGAAGAACACTTGACCATCGCCCGCACCTGCATCACGCATGAGACTGTTCAACGTGACAGCCGTTTCGGTGGCCACCTTGTTAGCAAAGAAATTAGAGACGTGAACGAGTTGCGATGCTTGATGTGAAATAGCGGCAGCAATTGCAGGGTTTGCGTGACCAAGCGACACTACGGCGATGCCACTGAGAAAGTCGAGATAACGCTTTCCGTCAATATCCCACAACTGCGTGCCTTCACCGCGTTCGAACATGACAGATGGTTGACCAAACACCGGGATGAATGGACACCAATCATTCCCATTGTTCGCCTGTTGCGCTACTGCGCTTTGCATGAATTGATGAGTCATTGTTGACCTCCGGTGATCATGGTGCCGACTCCGTGGTCGGTAAAAAGTTCGAGAAGCAAAACGTGCGCAATTCGCCCGTCGAGAATGTGAGCGCTCTTCACTCCCCCGCGAACTGCCTGCATACAGCTCTCCACTTTTGGAATCATTCCGCCCGCAATGGTTCCGTCAGCGATAAGAGTGTCGAGTTCTTGCAATGTTGTGCGATGAATCAATGAGCCTGCATCGTCGATGTTTCGACGCAAGCCCGCGATATCGGTGAGGTAAATAATCTTCTCGGCACCCAATGCTTCCGCAATGGCGCCCGCAGCTGTGTCAGCGTTGATGTTGTACGGCTGCCCCTGCGTATCTACACCCACCGTTGAAATCACCGGAACCATGCCATCTTCAAGCAGGCTGTTGATGACCTGCGGACGAACTTTGTCAATATCACCCACAAAGCCCAGTTCGGCATTACGTGCCGACACTTGCAGCAATCTGCCGTCTTCGCCTGAGATACCGACTGCAACATTGCCGTGAACATTGATGGCGCTAACAATCTGTGGATTTACTTCTCCGTTCAGGACCATTCGAACCACTTGCATGGTGGCGGCATCGGTCACACGGAGACCATTGGAGAATTTTGACTCAATATTGAGACGCTTCAACATGTCGTTGATTTGTGGGCCGCCGCCATGCACCACCACTGGCCGAATGCCCACCGTGTGCATAAGAACGATGTCTTCGGCGAACAGCGCCAATGCATCATGCTCAGAGGTGCCAGCAAGTGCGTTGCCGCCGTACTTCACCACCACTGTTCTCCCAGCGAACCGCCGAATATACGGCAGTGCTTCAACGAGGACTTCAGCTGTATTGATGGCGGTCATGGATACACACCCACGTTCGTAAGGCCAGCAGTTTCCGGCAGACCAAGAGCAACGTTCATCGATTGCACTGCCCCACCCGATGCACCCTTTGCAATGTTGTCAAGTGCAGCGAGCACCATGACATAACCAGTTCGCTCGTCATAACGCGCAGTGATGTGAACACAATTCGTGCCAAGTGTTGCTTTCGTCGATGGCTCATTCGGACGCACCACGATGAATGGTTCGTCCTTGTAAAAAGTGGCGAGTGCGGCAAGCAGTGATGCTGTTGTTGGTGTCGCACCATTGGGGCGCGCGTAACACGTTGCAAGAATGCCACGATTCATCGGAGCCAAGTGAGGCGTGAACAGCACCTGTGCTCCGGTGACTTGTTCGATCTCCGGCGTATGTCGGTGATTCAACAATCCGTATGCCGTGAAGTCTTCATCGACAGTGGAAAACATTGACGAATGCTTCAACGCGCGACCTGCGCCGCTGACACCCGAGGCAGCGTCAACAATTATTCCTTGGGGTTGCACGATTCCTGAGCGAACCAGTGGAGTGAGGGCCAACGACGCCGCGGTGACATAGCAACCGGGAGTTGCGATGAGTGACGCCCCAGGAAGGGACGAACGGTAGAGCTCTGGCAGCCCATACACCGCCTGGGCCAATAGTTCGGGTTGCGTGTGCTCAAACCCGTACCAATTTGGATACAGCGACGAATCTTTCAGGCGATATGCGGCGGACAGGTCGATGACGCACCCCACCTTGCCCACAAGCACAGGAGCAATTTCAAGAGCTGCTTCATGTGGAACACCAAGAAAGACCACGTCAAGCCCAGCAAATCGATCAAGTGCGAACTCTTCAAAGACCAGATTGGGATATGCAGCAGCCAATGACGGATACAAATGGCTGGCCAACGTGCCCGCCTGGGAGTCGCCAGTGGCTGCCACCACCTCAACCTGAGGGTGTTGCGCACACAAACGAAGTAGTTCGGCGCCGGTGTATCCCGACGCCCCAACGATGCCGACCTTGATCATAGATGTATAAACATACACCTAGATGAATGACAATACAAGGACATTGACTGCCCTTTGGGGTTATGCCCTGATGGTAGCTCCGGCCTTCTCCGCAGCAGCCACGCAGGCCTTTTGCACCTCGGCTATGACCGCGTCGGTGAGGGTTCCCCCGTCTTCTTGCAGTCGAAGCCGGAAGGCCAGGCTTCGACTGCCCGCAGGCAAACCCTGTCCCCTATACACGTCGAACAA
>CAYSPE010000066.1:8823-10091 GCA_964432845.1 uncultured Bifidobacterium sp. | reverse complement strand
CACATTGATGCGGGCGAAACTCCGGCAGAAGGTGCACTGCGCGAAGCGATGGAAGAAACCGGATTGCCCGTTCGTCATCATGAAGGTGACGGTGTGTTCTTTCATGTCGACACGCATCCGGGGCCGAAGGGACACACGCACTACGACCTGCGCTATCTCATTCGGTCTGCGGAAGTGGCGCCGGCACCGCCCGAAGGGGAGAGCCAACAGGTGGCATGGTTCGCCTGGCATGAGGCAGAGGCCATTGCTGATATCGGCCTTTTGGGTGGTTTGCAGGCCGCCAAAGCCTTGCTGGGCTTGAAGTAGCCACTTCCTATACGAACATATGTTCGGTATTCTCGCCCTATGGGGTTTACCAATCCGGCCATGCCGTGGAGCGAATTAGAGGCACGTCTCTCTAATGGTCGCGCCCCATCATCGGTGGCCTGGAATGGTGGTGGTGATGGCCCGGCACTCGGTGCCAAGCGACAGCCCTTTGAGTCCGATGTATCGCGTGCAGTGTCTGTGGTGCCGTATGCCGAGTTGCATTGTCGTTCCAACTTTTCATTTTTGGAAGGGGCCGCACATCCCGAAGAGTTGGCAGAGGTGGCCGCTTCGTTGGGGTTGAATGCATTGGCCATTACTGATCGCAACGGGTTGTACGGGGTGGTGCGTTTTGCAGAGGCGGCACGTGCTGTTGGTTTGCCCACCGTTTTTGGTGTCGAACTTGATTGCGTGCATATTCCATCGCATATGAATGAAGGAAGCATCGTGCTGTTGTCGCGTGGTGCACAGGGGTATGCGCGTATGGCGCGTGCTGTGAGCGAAGGTCAGTTAGCAGGGAGCAAAGGCGCGCCTGTGTTCACTTTCGAATCGGTGGGTGCAACGGTGCGCGATGCATGTGTGGTGCTCACTGGTGGAGCCGAAGGTGCCGTGGTGCGTGCGTTGGTGCAATACGGACCAGCAGAAGCAGAACGAGTATTGCGTGCACTCATCGATTCTTTCGGCGCGCGCAATGTGTTGGTAGAGCTGTGGGACCATGGCGACCCTATTGACGCAGTACGCAACGACCAGTTGGTGCAGTTGGCTGCTTTATTGGATCTCGAATGTGTGGCTACCAACAACGTTGCATATGCAAAGCCTGCGCAGCATCGTTTGGCTACTGCGCTCACGGCGGTGCGACACCGTTGTGGTCTTGATGAGGTAGATCATTTGCTGCCGCCTGCAGCAACGGCGTATTTGCGTTCAGGCGAAGAGCAAGAACGTCGCTTTGCGCGATACCCCGGTGT
>CAYSPE010000066.1:0-8723 GCA_964432845.1 uncultured Bifidobacterium sp. | reverse complement strand
ATTGATATTGAAAGTGGTCGCCGTGAAGAAGTTATTCAATACGTGTATGCCCGACATGGGCGGTTGCATGCGGCGCAAGTAGCCAATGTCATCACATATCGGTCACGCTCCGCTGTGCGTGATATGGCGCGTGCGTTGGGATATTCACCGAAGCAACAAGATTCCTGGAGCAAACAAGTAGATGCGTGGGGCACGGTTTCTATTACTGCGGCGCAACGCGATCACAACATTCCTGAGTTGGTATTGGAAATGGCGGCAGAGGTGGAAAATATGCCACGCCATCTTGGTATTCACTCGGGTGGCATGGTCATGTGCGACCGTCCCATTGTTGAAGTGTGTCCGGTGGAGTGGGCGCGTATGGAAAACCGCAGCGTGTTGCAGTGGGACAAAGACGATTGCGCATCCATCGGCTTGGTGAAGTTCGACCTGTTGGGCTTGGGCATGCTCTCGGCATTGTCGAATGCGGTGGCGTTCATTTCCGAGCATCGCGGATACACACTCGATCTCGCCACCATTCCGCAACAAGATGAGGTGTATGCCATGTTGTGTCGCGCCGACACGGTGGGTGTGTTTCAAGTGGAATCACGTGCGCAAATGTCAACACTGCCGCGCTTGAAGCCGCGACGTTTTTACGACTTGGTGGTGGAAATTGCACTCATTCGCCCGGGGCCAATTCAGGGCGGGTCGGTGCATCCGTATATACGTCGACGTAGCGGACAAGAACCCATTACGTATCTACATCCGTTGCTGGAAAATTCATTGGGTAAAACACTGGGTGTTCCGTTGTTTCAAGAACAACTCATGCAAATGGCTATTGATGTGGCGGGCTTTACTGCAAGTGAAGCAGATCAACTGCGTCAAGCCATGGGTTCCAAAAGGTCACAAGCGCGTATGCAGCGTTTGAAACAACGTTTGTATGAAGGCATGGCCGAGCGAGGTATTCGCGGAGCCATTGCCGATGAAATCTTCAACAAAATGGCGGCGTTTGCGAACTACGGCTTTCCCGAAAGTCACTCAGTGAGTTTTGCATATTTGGTGTATTCGTCTTCCTACATCAAGTTGCACGAACCAGCAGTGTTTTGTGCGGCATTGCTCAATGCGCAGCCCATGGGCTTTTGGTCGCCACACACATTGGTGCAAGATGCGCGCCGTCACGGAGTAGTGGTGCATACGCCCGATATCAACCAGTCAAACGACCTTGCCATTTTGCAACCATGTGCCGATTCGTTTGGCGGTTTGGCGGTGCGGCTCGGTATTGGTTCTGTGCGAGGTATCGGAGCCGAACTAGCGCACACGGTGGCGCAGCGTCGGCCATATGAGTCCATCGATCACTTGGTGCGTGTTGTGCCCGAACTGTCTCGTAAACAAATAGAAGCATTGGCAACCGCTGGTGCATTCACCGAAAGTTTTGGTGACGACAGACGACACGCATTGTGGGAAGCGGGGGCTCATGGTCATGGCCCTGTTGAACATTTGCAGGGCATGTTGGGGCTGAACTCGCGCCCCACCTTGCCTGGTATGGAGCCAGTAGAAGAAGCGATTGCCGATATTTGGGCTACCGGTATTTCACCCGATGGTCACCCCACCGTGTTCATGCGCGAACAGTTAGCCGCCAAGGGTGTGCGCACGGCCGAACAGCTCAGTACGGTGCCACACCAAGAACGCGTGTGGGTGGCGGGCATTGTTACGCATCGCCAACGACCCATGAGTGCGCGCGGTGCCACGTTCATCAGCCTTGAAGATGAAACAGGTCTTATCAACGTGGTGTGTTCAAAAGGGTGTTGGGCGCGTCACCGAACAGTGGCGCGTGATGCCACCGCATTGTTGGTGCGCGGACGTGTGGAGTGTGCCAGTGGTGTGGTCAATGTGGTGGCAGAGCAACTGTTGCCGTTATTTGCGCCAGTAGCTGTGCCCAGCCGCGATTTTCGTTAATGCGCGAGAGGGTGTTCACTCACCACTTCGGCACCGTGCTGCACTATGTGAGTGGGCGTCCACTCAGGAGAATTCATGAATACATGTAGACGTTGTGCAAGGTCGGGTGGGGAAAAATTGTCACGGCCCGCAAAGTTGCGCAACTCATCAATGCTCCACCAGTAGTGATCATGCAGGTTTTCTGCGTGTAACTGCGACTCGCTCATGTGGGGTGACGGAGTGAAATGTGTTGTACGCACCACAAACACGGTTTCGGATTGTCCGTCCCATTGCACGCCATCGGTGGAAGACATCGGGAAGTGATGTTCACGAGTCCACAGAACCTGTGCTGCTGAAAAATCTGTGAGGCCTACTTCTTCTGCCAACTCGCGTTGTAACGCGGTATGGAGGTCTTCATTTTCCTCAATGCCGCCGCCGGGCATGACCCACCAAGCACCGTTGGGAAACACCAATTTCACCATGAGCACCAAATTGTCGTGGTCGATAACAAGACCACGAACCGCGGGACGAAGGCGAGGAGTGCTCATTCGTTCGGAGTGTCGCCAAGACCTTCATTGAACATGCGGTACGTGTCGTAGATGTCTTTGCACTTTTGACACATGGGGACCTGCTTTGGGTCGCGAGAAGGAACCCATACATGGCCACACAACGCTTCGATGGGGGTGCCATTGATGCGAGCCTCGAGAACCTTTGCGGCTGCGTTTTCGCCGGGTTCGGTTTTCACAATGTGGGCCACGATTGGCTCGCCCGTTTCTGGTGTGAGTTCGGTATCTGGGCGAACTTCTGCGGGGCGCGTTTTAACGGACGGCATAGAAACAGTCAATCACGAATGTGATGTGGCATACACTGCCGAACGAATGATTCTGGTTGACGATTGCCGCTGGTATTTCAAGGAATACCAAATGTGTCACATGGTGAGCGATACATCGCTTGACGAATTGCACGCATTTGCACAGCAGTTAGATATCCCGCCACGTGCATTTCACGGAGATCACTACGACGTGCCGCAACATATTCGCGACCGAGCTGTTGAAAGCGGTGCAGTGGGAGTGACCACTAGGGAATTGGTGAAGCGATTGAACGCAGCGGGATTGAGATTCACCGCTGCGCAACGACGGGCTTACAAACACGCAGGTGATGGGGCCCACGGATCGGGAACATTGGTAAGCGAGCGCGGGCAATAGTGTCCTCCGCGCCCCATTACTACCCAATCAAGAAGTGTGATCCCTGCGTGGTGAAATGTGGTGGCGAGAAGCGGCAACAAGTCTTGGTCGCCCGCCTGCATGCATGAGCTAGCGCGAGTGCTGATGAGAACCACTGAATGCGCGTCGGGAATATGGGACAAACGGCCAATGAGGTAATGCGCAGAAACCAAACTGATGGTGTTTGCCTGCAAAAGTCCGAGGCCACGTTGCTGAATGTCGAGCACCAACGCGTAGGTGCGATCCCGTAAGGGGCGCTGCACCACTAACGATGCCACGCCCACCGCTTCAAGAAGTGAGTGAATAGGGTCGATAAACGGACGTGGAACGTCGAGCAATGAACTGTTTGAAAACGCGGTGTGCGTCATGCAATCTCCATCGGATAAATACGAACGATGGGGGAAGTGCAATGACTGTACGAATGGGGTGTGGCGTTATCGAATGGTGAGCCCAATGAGTGCACCCACCAGAGCACCGCCCACATGTCCGCCAATGGAGATACCAGGAAGAGCGAATGTAATCACCAAGTTCAAGATCAACGTGGTGCCAATTCCGGTGCGCATGACATCGACGCCACGACGATGCAAAATCACTGCGGCCGCTGCCATGAGTCCGAATACCGCACCGGACGCTCCACCGGTGAGCGCATTGGGGCTCACAACCAATGCACCCACAGAACCGCCGAGCAAAGCGGCAAAGTAAATACCTGCGAATCGAACACGACCAAGTGCAGGTTCCAGCAAATTGCCTAATTGCCACAAGATGAACATGTTCATACCGATGTGCAAGAGACCAAAGTGCAAGAAACCCGCACTGACGAGTCGGTACCACTCGCCATTGTCAATAAATGGTTTGGCCAAAACGATTTGATACTGATGAGAGTTCAGTCCGGTGCCGAAGTAATTGCCGATAGCCCCCGTGACTGACCACAAATACACCAACACGTTGAGGCCAATGATGGCCCGCGTCACCATGAGATTTTGCGACGCATTCCAATACTTGGCGCGCTCTCTGGCGGCTGGTCGTGAAGCACGTATGCAATCAATGCAGTGTGAGCCAACATCGGCCTGAACCAGACATTCGTTACATGCGGGTCGTCCACAACGTGTGCAATGGCGCCCAGTGGCCACCTGTGGGTGTCGAACGCAATGTTCAATGAGCGGCGGGGGAAACGACACGAGAAAAGTGTAGGTGTGGCTTATCGAGGTGCGGCTTCGGCTTCATCGCGGTGAGATAAGTACCACTCCACGGTGTTTTTCAACCCATCGCGGAAATTCATGGTTGCTTTCCAACCAAGGAGTTCCTCGGCTCGACTGGGGTCAATGCGACGACGAGGCTGGCCGTCTGGCTTTGATGCATCCCATTGCAACGTGCCAGTGAATCCAGTGACTTCCGCAATGGTTTCTGCAGTTTCACGAATCGTTATTTCGCGATCAGATCCCAAATTGATGGGCTCAGTTCCCTCATGTTTTTCCGCCGCGAGCACAATTGCTGAAGCAGCATCTTCGACATAAAGGTATTCACGGCTTGCTGCGCCCGTGCCCCATACGTCGATGTATGCATCGCCTGCCTCCTTGGCTTCCACGCACTTTTTGATGAGGGCAGGAATCACGTGTGAAACAGCGGGATGAAATTTGTCGCCTGGACCGTAGAGGTTGGTGGGGATGAGGTATGCAAACTTCTGGCCGTATTGCTGAGCGTTCACCTGCGCGTGCACAAGGTGGGCCTTTTTTGCAATGCCATATGGTGCATTTGTTTCTTCGGGGAAACCATCCCAGAACGAATCCTCGCGGAATGGCACCGGAGTGAACTTTGGATATGAGCACACCGTGCCCAACAGAACGGTTTTTTCTGTGCCCGCGCGGTGAGTGGCTTCAATGATGTGAGTGCCCATCATGAGGTTGTCGAGATACAGCGGCGCAGGAGCCACCTGGTTGTAGCCGATGCCACCCACTCGGGCAGCCAGGTGAATCACGTGGCTGGGCTTGTATTTGGCCAACATGTCATCGGCGGCGCCTGGGATGGTGAGGTCGAATGCATCGTGAGTAGGGGCCTCAACCTGGGCCCCGCGCTCGCTGAGAAGCCGCACCACCACTCGCCCTAGGAAGCCGTTGCCCCCTGTGACCACCACGCTGCGTCCTGACCAAAAATCCGCCATAGATGCCATCGTAGGACGCGAGCGGTCAGAATAAGAGGGTGCGCATCGCTTACACCCTCGAACAGTGCTGGCATCGCGTACCCGGCGGTACCGGAATTGCCGCTATTGAGGCGGGGCGAGAGCTGGCACATATAGATGGTGTGCACATGGTGGGCGTGGCCGGGCGACACCGTCGACCGCCCACTCCTGGATTTATGCCGCCCATGCCGATGGCCAGTTTGCCAGTGGGCGGGCCATGGTTGTACGAGGCGTGGCTGCGTATGAAATGGCCGAAAGTGGAATCAGTGGTGGAGGGTGCAGACCTTGTGCACGCCACCACCATCATCGCGCCGGCAACTTCGTTGCCCTTGGTGGCAACAATCCACGATCTTGCGTTCGTGCGTCATCCGGAATTTTTTACGAAGCACGGCAACAAGGTGTTCAACAAGAGTGTACGCATCCTGCAAGACAACGCCGACATGGTGCTGTGTTCGTCGCAAGCAACAATGCACGATTGCATCACCGCTGGTTTTGATGCTGCTCGGTTGCGTCATGTGCCGTTGGGTGTGCGTGCGCACGATGTCACTGAGGCAGATATTGCTCGTGTTCGTGCCGAGTACGCGTTGCCTTCTGAGTTTGTTTTGTTTGTTGGCACGCTTGAGCCTCGGAAGAATTTGACTCGACTCATTGAGGCGCTGAGCGCATTGCCCCAAGCGCCACCACTGGTCATTGTGGGGATGGAAGGTTGGGGCGACGCCGCGGTGACAACTTCCCATGATGTTCGTTTCACAGGGTTTGTTCCCAGTGCCGATCTTCCCGCTCTGTACGCATCATGTTCAGTGTTCGCATATCCCTCGTTGTTGGAGGGGTTCGGTATGCCCGTATTGGAAGCCATGGCACACGGAGCACCTGTCGTTACATCGCGCGGCACTTCCACCGAAGAAGTGGCAGGTGGTGCAGCAGTGTTGGTTGACCCACTCGACATTGCATCCATCGCCCATGGAGTTTCCGAAGCTTTGAACAATTCGTTGCTGTTGCGTGAACGAGGTACTGCTCGCGCACGCCAATGCACGTGGCGACATACCGCCGAACTCACCGTGCAGGCATATAAAGAAGTTCTAGGCGGTGCGAAATGACGCGAGTTGCAATGAACCTGTTGTGGTGCGTACCAGGTGTCGGTGGTAGCGAAGAATATTTGGTCCGTCAATTGTCGGGGCTTACAGAAATTGAACATGAGTTTCACGTCGATGTTTTTGCGCCTCGAGGATTCTTGTTACGACACCCGCACATTGCGGAAAATTTCACCATTGTTGAAGCCCCGAGCGACTGTATGCGCCGTGAGCAACGAGTATTGCTAGAGCATTCATGGTTGGCACATCACACCCGCAGTTACAACATTGTTCATCATGGCGGCGGGTCTATCCCTCGTGTTGGCAATCGAAATACGTTGCTCACGTTGCACGATGTGCAGTGGATTGATTATCCGCAGTACGTGCGACCCATCAAATTGAAATATCTGCGCAATATGGTGCCGTCATCACTGCGTCGAGCATCTCGTATCGCGGTTCCTTCGCAATTCGTCGCAGGAACGTTGACCAAAGCATTTGGCACGGCCCCAGAAAAGATTGGTGTGGTTCGTCACGGCCTTGAATCGCACTTTGTCAATGTCACTACATCGGCGGATGTTCTTCGCGAAAAATATGCATTGGGGACCGGGCCAGTATTGGTGTTTCCCGCAATCACTCATCCGCACAAGAACCACCTGTTCTTGTTGAACCTGATGGCGAACGGCGGTGGCTCATGGGCCAATCCAGAACTGCGCATGGTTTTTGCAGGATCATCTGGGCTCGCTGAAGGCGAAGTGAGGGCGGCGATTTCGCAATTGGGTCTACTTGACAAGGTAGTGATGCCTGGTCGAGTGTCAGACGCGGATCGCAACGGGTTGTTGGCTATGGCCGATGCCATGGTATTTCCGAGCAAGTACGAAGGTTTTGGCGCGCCAGTGATTGAAGCCATGCGTTCTGGCACTCCAGTGATCTGTAGTGACCAAGGCAGTCTGCCTGAAGTGGTGGGCACTGCCGGGTTGGTGCGCAGTCTGAATCTTTCTGAATGGGTCAATGCCCTCGATGAGGTGCGTACACGACGCACTGACATGGTGACCGCTGGGCGTCTACGCGCTCAAGAGTTCACGGCCGCTTTGTCAGCGCATGACTTGGTGGAGCAATACCGTGTTATCGCTCACGGACGAAAGTAAATAATGAAACGCCCGATTGTTGTTTTGTGCCCGCACTTTGCTCCTGACACTGCGCCAACGGGTGAAGTTATTACAAGGATTGTCGACGAGTTCATCGCAGTAGGCGAAAAGGTCCACATCGTGACCGCATTGCCCTGGTATCGCAACCATTCCATTGAGTCGGGATGGGAGGGGCGTCTTGTGCGCCGCGAAAAGACGCAGTGGGGATCCATTATTCGTGTTCATCCGTTTCCGGGAAAGAGCAAAAGTAATTTGCTCCGTCGCGCGGTCGGTTTTGCAATGTTCAGTGTTGTCGCTGGCTTGTGCACATTGTTCGCCGGGGGAGCGCATCGCCGGCCCGCCGCAATTATTTCCATGTCACCACCACTCACGTTGGGGCTTACCGGATGGTTGGCAAGTCGCATCAGATTCTGTCCGTCAGTGTTCAACATTCAAGATGTTTTTCCGGATGCAGCCGTGGAAACCGGTGCGATTACCAATGCGCGCATCATCGCGGCAGCGCGCTGGTTGGAGCGAGTGAGCTATCACCGTTCTGATGCGGTAGTGGTGTTGTCCGATGACTTGAAAGCAAATGTTGTTGCAAAGGTGTCACCGAAACACGCTCATAAAATTCATGTCATTCCCAATTTTGTCGATGCGGATCGAATTCGTCCGATGAATCGACTCACGACGTATCGCTCGGAATTAGGAATCGGCGATGAAACCGTGGTCATGTACGCCGGCAATGTTGGATATTCGCAATCATTGGAAATGGTGTTAGAGGCGGCACGCAGTATGCCCACCACCACATTTGTCATCAATGGTGACGGTTCCGCGCGTGCCGAATTGGAGTCACAAGCAACAGGCATTCCCAATGTGAAGTTTGCGGGGTACCAACCTCGTGAGCGAGTTGCTGAAGTTTTGGCGTCTGGCGACATTCATGTAGTGCCATTGCGAGCAGGTTTGGGAGCTGTGAGCGTGCCGTCGAAGACGTACAGCATCCTTGCCGCTGGACGTCCCGTAGTGGCTGCAATCGATGAAGGTACAGAAGTCACTCGCATCCTTCATGAGAGCAACTCGGGCATATCGGTCCCACCTGACGCACCAGCGGAATTCATTCGAGCCATCGAAACCCTTGTGCATGATCGGCAAATGGGTGATCAATTCGGCATAAATGGCCGAAAGTGGGTGGAAACTCACGTATCTCCGGCTGTGGTTG
>CAYSPE010000065.1:0-10153 GCA_964432845.1 uncultured Bifidobacterium sp. | reverse complement strand
CTGCGTCGACGGGCGATTGCAGATCTTCGTCGTAGCGCGCAACGGGTGCGTGAATGCTGGCCATTGTGCCGCCGAGTTTGTCGGCAAGGCGCCAACGATTGGGCGCACAAAGCACGGCGGCGCGCAATCGAGGAATGCCTTTTTCGTCGGGAATCAAGATGCACAAATCATCAGCCACCGCTGCCGCTGCGTCAATAAGGGCATCGATTCCTTCTTGATCGGATTCATACAAGTTCAGGGAGTTGAGGATTCCGCGCGATGCTTCTTCGCACGCTTCCTTTGCAACTTCCTCGTAGCCAATCACTTCATGCGGACGCTCGTTGATGAGTTGCATCTTCATCACCTGCGTTGGCAACCAGTCAGCATCCGGTGTTGACACCCATTGGTTCACATCAAGTTGGCGCGCGCCGACCCGCAAACGTGCGGCATCAACGGCGGTGGGCAAGTATTCGACGGGTACGGCCGCAGAACGACGATTCCCCGAGCCAAAGCCCGGGGAATCGACGTGAGTAATGGGTCGCCGATCAAACGGCGTGAATGGATCGTTGTGAAAAACGATGCTCACTTAGGCGGCATACGAATGCCACCGTCAACTCTGATGGTTTCGGCATTCATGTAGCTGTTGGTGATGCACTCAAGCACCATTGATGCGAGCTGCTCAGGCTTGCCCAACTTCTGTGGGAAGAGAACACCCTTTTGCAACTGCTCCTTGAACTTCTCGCTCTGTTCGCCACTGCCGTAGATAGGAGTGTCGATGAGGCCAGGAGCCACGGTGTTCACGCGAATGCCTGAGGCTGCAAGGTCACGAGCCACTGGCAATGTCATGCCAACAACGCCGCCCTTTGAAGCCGAGTATGCGTTCTGACCAATTTGGCCGTCGAATGCTGCGACCGATGCGATGTTCACGATTGCGCCGCGCTCGCCATCTTCCAACGGCTCGTTCTGGCTCATTGCGGTTGCTGCGATGCGAATGGCATCGAAGGTTCCGATGAGGTTGATGGCAATCACAAGCTTGAAGCGGTCAAGGTCAGCTGCTGATGAGTATTGGCCGTCCTTACCAATGGTGCGCTGTGCTGCACCGATACCTGCGGAGTTAACAAGAGCGCGAAGTGGACCCATGCTCTTTGCCATCTCGACTGCATTGATGATGTCTTCTGTCTTGGTGACGTCTACGGGGCAGAAAGCTGCGTTGCCAACTTCCTTGGCAAGAGCTTCACCCACTTCACGCTGACGCTCGAGGTCGGCAATGACGACCTTTGCTCCGGCCTTCGCAAGAAGGCGGACGGAGGCAGCACCGATACCGGATGCTCCACCTGTTACTACTGCACTAGTTCCCTTAAGTTCCATGCGACAAGGCTACGCAATGAAGGCCCTTTGCCCCTAAGCCAAACGCTTTTCAGGGACTATTTCTGCGTATGGGCCACGGCGAGAGCGTCAACAAGGTCATTCATTCGGTCACCGCTATGACCTTTGACCCACTCAAACTCCACGCGACCTCGGGAGTTCACAAGGTCGATGAACGGTTCCCACAGGTCACGGTTTGCAACCGGCTGACGCTGCGAGTTCTTCCAACCTCGCGCATGCCAACCACGCCACCAGCCGTCGTTGAAGCACTTCACTACATATGTGGAATCGGCCACGATGCGGATGGTGCGCGGGTCATCGGCAAAGGCCTGCACTGCCTCGTATGCCGCACGAATTTCCATGCGTTGGTTCGTCGATGGGGTTTCACCACCACTAGAGCGCACCTCACCCGTGGGTGCAACAGCCCAGGCCCAACCCCCCGGACCAGGGTTCCCCGAGCACGCGCCGTCTGTGTAGATAACGATCACGTCGTCAGAAGAAGTCATATACAGATTGTTCACCATGGGTGGTCCTCGTGGTGACATTTCACCACCGCACGCTTCACACAAATTGGTGGGAGAATAAGACCGTGACGTCCGACGGTTCCATTCATCAGTTACCCGATAACGATCCAGGCGAAACCCAAGAGTGGCTCGACTCGCTCGATTCCGTGGTGGAAGTACACGGCAAAAATCGCGCGCGATATTTGTTGGCGCGATTACTAGAGCGGGCACAAGAAACGCACGTCAACTTCGGCGAAACAGTCACCACGCCGTACGTCAACACCATTCCATCGGAAGATGAGCCATGGTTCCCCGGCGATGAACACTTAGAACGTCGCATTCGTGCATACATTCGATGGAACGCTGCCGTCATGGTGACACGCGCCAACCACGAAGCTGAAGGAATTGGCGGACACCTTTCCACGTTCGCAAGCTCAGCAAGTTTGTATGAGATTGGTTTCAATCACTTCTTCCGCGGCAAAGACAACGGCACTGTCGGAGACCACGTGTACTTCCAAGGGCACGCTGCGCCAGGCATTTACGCGCGCGCGTTTTTCGAAGGACGACTGAGCGAAGATGATCTCAACCACTTCCGCCGTGAAATTGGTCGTGGCGGAAAAGGTTTGTCGAGTTATCCGCACCCGCGACTCATGCCCGAGTTTTGGGAATTCCCCACTGTGTCCATGGGTCTCGGACCACTCACGGCGTTGTATCAAGCGCGCTTCAGCCGCTATTTGCACAATCGCGAAATCGACGACACTTCTGAAAGTCGCGTGTGGGCATTCATTGGTGATGGTGAAACGGATGAACCAGAAACATTGGGTTCCATCTCGTTGGCCGCGCGCGAGAAATTGGACAATCTCATTTTTGTCGTGAACTGCAATCTGCAGCGACTCGATGGCCCGGTGCGCGGCAACGGCAAAGTGATGCAAGAACTCGAGGCCACCTTCCGCGGTGCGGGCTGGAATGTGATCAAGGTGATTTGGGGTTCGAAATGGGACGAACTTCTTGCAGCAGATGTTGATGGCGTCTTGCTCAACAAGATGATGTCCACAGTGGACGGCGAATATCAACGCCTCACGGTGGAAGGTGGCGCCTACATTCGCGAAAACTTCTTTGGGCCAGACCCTCGCCTGCGTCAGATGGTGGCTCATCTCAGCGATGATGAGTTGGCAACACTTCCGCGCGGTGGTCACGATTACCGCAAGCTCTATGCGGCCTATAAACAGGCGGTGGACAATCTTGGTTCGGGCAAGCCAACGGTCATTTTGGCAAAAACAATTAAGGGCTGGACACTGGGTCCTCAAGCCGAGGCCCGCAACGCCACGCATCAAATCAAGAAGATGACCAATGAGCAATTGCGTGCATTGCGCGATCGACTGCATCTAGAGAATGAGATTCCCGACTCGGCACTTGAGGCCGATGAGGCGCCGTACTATCGCCCCGCACCCGACACCATTGAGTACCAGTACATGATGGAACGCCGCCGTGCATTGGGTGGTTCAGTACCAAAACGAACTGTTGTTACTCGACGTCCATTGGCGTTACCTGCGCCCGATGCGTTCGCTGAATTCAATGATGGTTCTGGCGATCAAGCAGTGAGCACCACCATGGCGTTCACTCGCCTCTTGCGCAATCTCGCTCGAGATGAATCCTTTGGTCCTCGCGTGGTGCCCATTGTTCCCGACGAAGCTCGTACCTTCGGAATGGACTCGCTATTCCGTGAACTAAAGATCTATGCGTCGCAGGGACAGAAGTATGAACCCGTAGATCACGCATTGTTGCTTTCATATGCCGAATCTGAAAAGGGTCAAATTCTGGAAGAAGGCATCAACGAAGCAGGTGCCTTAGCTAGCTGGATTGCAGCTGCCACCAGTTATTCCACTCGTGGTGTTCCCATGGTGCCGTTCTACACGTTCTATTCCATGTTCGGATTCCAACGTGTTGGTGACCTCATTTGGCAGGCAGCCGATGCTCGCGCTCGAGGCTTTCTTATGGGTGCAACCGCGGGCCGCACCACTTTGCTGGGCGAAGGTCTACAACATCAAGACGGACACAGCTTGTTGCTCGCATCCACCATTCCTGCCTGCCAGGCGTATGACCCAGCATTTGCCTATGAAACTGCGGCCATTGTCCGTCACGGAATTCAACGGATGTACGGCGATAATCCGGCCGACATCTTTTATTACATCACGCTCTACAACGAGAACCTCGTGATGCCAGCACGGCCACAGCACGTGACCGACCAAGACATCATTAACGGCTTGTATCAATTCTCTGCTCCCAGCGGAGAAGTGCACGCATCACTGTTGTTCTCTGGCACCGCCTTCGTGGAAGCAAACAAGGCCGCAGATATTTTGCGCGATCAATTCAATGTTTCCGTTGACCTGTGGTCTGCAACGTCATACAAGTCATTGCGCGATGATGCGATTGAAGTGCAACGTTGGAATCGCATGCACCCCACCGAAGCACCGCGCACGTCCATCGTGCAATCGGCGTTCGGTGAAGGAAACACCCCGGTGATTGCCGTTACCGACTTCATGCGCATTGTGCCCGAGCAAATTGCTTCCGAATTGCCAGGGCGTCGTTTCATTGCACTGGGAACCGATGGCATGGGACGGAGCGATACGCGCGAGGCCCTGCGTCGGTTCTTTGAAACAGACGCTGCACACATCGTTGTGGCGGTACTTACCTCACTCATTGGATCACACGGAATTACTACCGAAACAGTGGCAACTGCGATTGAGACACTGGGGATTAACCCAGAAGCCGACTACTCGCTTACCCGCGACTAATACACTGGAGCCCAATGGGCACCCTCTACATCACTGGCATCCCCGAGTCAGATGCGCTCCTCAATTCCAATGGCACTGCATTGCTCATCGGCATGTTGCTTGACCAACAAGTACCGATGGAATGGGCATTCAATGGAGCATTCACACTGAAGAACCGCTTGGGCCATCTTGATCCAAAGAAGATTGCCGCAATGGATCCCGACGAATTCCTGGCCGTATGCGTGGACAAACCCGCAATTCATCGTTTTCCAAAAGCCATGGCTCAACGAATTCACGGAATGTGCGCCATCATCGCCAGCGAATACAAGAACAAGGGCGAGAACATTTGGAACGACACCGATGATGCATCGGTAATTTTCGAACGCTTACGTGCGTTGCCCGGATACGGCGAAGAGAAGGCACAAATCTTCATGGCACTTCTCGGCAAGCGATTCAATGTGCAACCAAAGGGATGGCAAAAAGCGGCAGGCGTGTTTAGCGACAAGAACCCTCGCACCGTTGCCGACATCACGAACCCTGAAACCCTCATCAAAGTTCGCGAATGGAAGAAGATGGAAAAGGCCGCCAACCGCGACAAGCAATCTCGTCCGCTGCCACCAAAGAAGGCCGGCATCATCAAGCCACCTGCACAAAAACCTGCCGCGCAAAAGAAGAAGTAACCAGTGACTGTTCTTATTACTGGCGGTGCCGGATACATCGGATCCATCACCACTCGACTCATTCGTGCCACCGGTCGCGGTGTGGTGGTTCTTGACACCTTGGAAAACGGTCATCGCAAAGCAGTCGGTGACGCTCCATTTGTTCAGGGCGATGTTGCAGATACAGACCTTGTGGAACGCGTATGCAAAGAACACGGCGTTGACGAAGTGGTTCATTTTGCTGCGTACAAAGCCGTGGGTGAATCAATGGAGAATCCCACCAAGTATTTCCAGAACAACGTCACAGGATCGCAGAAACTCTTTGATGGTCTCAATCGTGCAGGCGTTCAGCGAGTGGTGTTTTCGTCTACTGCTGCGGTGTACGGCACTCCCACCCGCGTCCCCGTTCGCGAAGATGACCCTCTCAGCTGCGAGAGCGTGTACGCAGAAACCAAGCTCATGATTGAGCGCACACTGGGTTGGTACTCAAAGACCACCAACATGCGCAGCGTTGTATTGCGATACTTCAACGCTGCCGGCGCCACACAAGATTCAGCACTCGGCGAAGATTGGCGATATTCACAAAATCTCATTCCACATGTGATGAAAGCAACCCTTGGATATGCGCCAGCTCTCAAAGTATTCGGCAACGACTTCCCTACGCCCGACGGCACCGGGGTGCGAGATTACATTCACGTGGAAGATTTGGCGTCTGCACACGTTGCCGCACTCGACCATCTTGCCAAAGGTGGCGACAGCATCACATGCAACGTGGGTACTGGGTTTGGCACAAGCGTGATGCAAATCATTGAAGCCACCGAACGCGTCACGGGCAAGAAAGTGCCGTACGAAATCGTCGAACGCCGCGCTGGCGACCCAGCAGAGTGTTACGCCGACGCAAGCCGCATCAATGCAGCATTCGGATGGACACCGCAACACTCGTTAGACGA
Organism: uncultured Bifidobacterium sp.; assembly: GCA_964432845.1. GTDB lineage: Bacteria > Actinomycetota > Acidimicrobiia > Acidimicrobiales > Ilumatobacteraceae > UBA2093. The sequence continues at coordinate 3,923 of CAYSPE010000065.1, read as the reverse complement.
CATCATTGCAAGCGCATATGCGTGGCATTCGTCGCACCCTCAGGGACACGACTCGTAATTCAAAAACTCAGCGCTCGTTGGCGATCAAGCCAACCCATGAGAACGGCGACGGCTCGCGGGTCATGTCGCAAACGGTGACCAGCCCCGGCAATGATTCGCAATTCTGCACTGCCATGTGCTTCTGCCAATACTCGCGAGTCAGCCACGGGCACACTCTCGTCTTCGTCGCCGTGCATCACCAGCAATGGTCGCGGCGCAAAACGACGCGCTGCATCGACAGGTCGGAAACGACGAAGCTCTCGACTCCACTCGTCGAACGCCTGCGGGAAACGTGGTGAACGAATCGCCCCGATCTCACGTGCATGTTCTAAGAAGCGACGTGGCTGCCCCGACCAATCATCGAAGTCGGCACGCGAACCCAACAATGCGCAACCTCGTACGCGCGGATCATCGGCCGCCGCGCACAATGCAAGTGCGCCGCCGGTGTTTGTTCCGACCAGCCAGATGCCCTGCGGTGACACTTCTTCTTCAAGATGGTTAATGGCGTTGCGCAAATCGTCCATCCACCCCTGCATGGAAAAATCACCCTCGCTCGCACCGCAACCACGGAACGTGAATGTGAGAGATGCCCATCCCAAATCATTGGCAATGCGATCCATGAGCTGCGGAAAGGTGACAGCTGATTGCCGAGCATCGAGTGGACCAATGGGAAATCCGTGGCACAAGATAACGCCCGGCAAATTGTTGTTATGCCCTGAAGGCACCGCCAAATAACGTTGCAGCGTGAGCGAGCCCGAACGGAACGAGCCGTTCATCTCAGCGCCCACAGCGACTCCTTAGGCGCGAGGCTTGCGGTGGCGACGAGTAGCGCCAGCGGTGGCCAATGAATAACCACGGTTACGAGCTTCGGCCAACGTGTCGGGTCCGAAACACAGGCCAACACCTTCGTTCACTATCTCTTCGATGATGGCAGGCTCGGTCCATTCGTCGAGGTCGTACACAAGCTGTGTGCGCTTGTCACCAAGAAATCGAGTGTGTTCAAACTTGACGGGACGTTCCATGGGGTAAACGCTAGCCCCCACTGCACCCAGGAGACGAACAAAGCACTATGTTTCGGTCATGGCGAACACCAATCAGCCCACCGAAGTTGAGTTCTTCTTCGACATCATGTGCCCGTACGCGTACCAAACCTCGGTGTGGTTGCGCGAGGTGCAATCCCAACTTGGCTTCACCATCAAATGGCGGTTCTTCAGCCTGGAAGAGCAGAACCGAGAAGAAGGCAAAGTGCACCCGTGGGAGCGCGAGTACGCATATGGCTGGACTCCCCTCCGTCTGGCGGCATGGTTACGCCGCCAAAACAACGATTGGTGTGGCATGTACTACGAACGAGCAGGTCGTGCTCTTCATGTGGAAGGTCGCCGCTCATTCGAAAAAGAAATTGCGTTGGAACTACTAGAAGAACTCGGTCTTCCTGCAAACGCATGGGATGATGCAGTTGCCGATCCCACTACTCACGATGATGTTCGCAACGACCACATGTACGCAGTGAACGATCTTGCCGGATTCGGCGTTCCCATCATCACCATCCCCGATGGCCGCGCAGTGTTTGGACCTGTGGTGTTGCCCGCCCCCACTGGTGAACAAGCACGCGAGTTGTGGGACATCACGCTTGCGTACAGTCGTTTCCCTGGCTTGTACGAAATCAAGACTCCAAAGACCGATGAAGATATGACAAAGATTGGCACCATCTTCAATCCGTATCTCACTGCGCGTCAATGGCGCACCATACAGAACCCTGCACGTTAAAGAAGGCCACGCCCATGATCCCCACAGAAACAATCAACAAACTTGCCATCACGTTCGATTCGTTGAACGACTTGTGCACACAACTCACAGAAGAACAGTGGTCAATGCCTACGCAACTTCCGCGCTGGAATGTGAAGGACAACTTGTCTCACATCATCGGCACCGAGCGCGTGTTGTACGGACTCCCCGAAATTGAACACAAATCGAACGACCTGTCTGATACGCACAACCCCATCGGTGAAATGAATGAACACCATGTTGATTACCGCCGCCCACGAACTGGCGCCGAGGTATATGCCGAATTCAAAGATTTGGCCGAGAAGCGCATCAATCAACTGCGTACGGAGAACGAGGAATACTTTGCTCAGTCGGCCATGACACCCACTGGCCCCGGCACCATTGCCGACTTTCTCCATATTCGCGTTCTCGATATTTGGACACACGAACAAGACATGCGGCGAACAGTAGGTATTCCGGGTCACAAAGGCGGACCTGCGGCAGAACACACCATCGACCGACTCATTCGAACTGTTCCCATCGTGGTTGGCAAACGTGCGGGCACTCCCGAGGGCGGCACTGTGGTGATTGAGATCACTGGGTCCGTTCAGCGCACTGTTGCCACCACCATCACCGATGGTCGCGGACAAGTCAGCAACGTTGCGCCACCAAGCGCATTGTGCACCATCACCATGGATTCCGACGTGTTCTTGCAACTCGCCACTGGTCGCGCAACGGACAAGGAACTTGCGGGCCAATTCACCATCACTGGTGATTCAGAACTGGCCACCAAAGTGGTGTCACAGTTCAGCATGATGATCTAGGTGTTGATTTAACCCTCTGCGCGCGGACCCACCGCGCCGATAGCGGCAAGGTATGCCATATGTGCATCCGCAACGTTCACTACGTCCACGTCATCAAGTACTTGCACCTTTAGTTTTTCCGCCTCCGCGAGCAAGTGTGCTGCAAATGTCATGTCGTCAACAATGACCGGAACGGTGATGTCTTGCGGACGGTCAATGACATCGCGCGGCAACAGATCTCGTTCAGCCATCCAGTTGAGATGTGAGCGCAACATGATGGCAAGTTCATCCATAGTGAGACGTGCCTGAGATTCTTCTGGTAGACGGTCAGCCACAAACTCAACGGCTGCGTCTAGTTCGTACACCACTCGAGGTGCAACCGCATCAAGACGGCGTGCTTCGCGTCCAACCACGGCAGCAGCAATGACAAACACGATGACTGCCGACAACACAGAGAATAGAAAGATGGTCATTGTCCTGGAATCTCCTGCCATTGTGATTCTGGCGTCACGCTTACCGTACGAGCCAAAAAGCCGGCGCCGCCATCGCCCCACGAATACTCCATGTACTGCGGAGGACCATCGCGATAGATGATCTTTCCGTTGCGGAAATTGAACTCACATGCCGTGGATGGACAGATGTACGCGATTGTGCCGGCAAATGGTGCAGAAAATGTCATATGAGCATGACCGCTCACTACTGCAAGAACATTGGAGTGTTCAGCGATGACGGCCGACAGTCGGCCAATGGATTCGTCATCCAGCCGAACTCCGTCAAGCGCGCGTCCACCAATGGCGATGCACGGATGATGCATAGCCACCAATATTGGAACGCCATCGCTCAGAATTTCATCGAGCCAATCGCACTGTTCTGCGTCGAGTGCGCCATCTTCACGGCCCAATCGAGAAGAATCCATCACAACGATGCGCCCACCGGGCACGTCGTGCGCATAATCAAGTCGACCATTCTGCGATGGCAATGAATACAGGCGTTGCATCTTCGACGATTCGTCGTGATTTCCTGCGGCCAACAACAAAGGGACCGGTGGATTCGCAATCGCATCTGCGAATCCTTGGTACTCAGCGTCGGTGCCGGCCTGTGCTGCGCAGTCACCAGTAATCACAATGTGGCTGCATCGCATTGCTGCGTGCTGCATGGCCATGGCGAAGTTGCGCGCCGGATCCAACCCTGGATGCGATGGCTCACCAGGACCCGGAATGTGCGGGTCGGATAATTGTGCAATCACGGTACGAGCCATGTACGAAGCGTAGAACAGCAACGCATCGCACTCACCCACGAAAACAAAAGAACCCGGGC
>CAYSPE010000064.1:8266-10300 GCA_964432845.1 uncultured Bifidobacterium sp. | reverse complement strand
TGACCCCATGGTGATTCGTGCAACAGTGCGTTGTGGTGGTGGCACGTATATTCGTTCACTTGGTGCCGATCTCGGAGCCGCGTTGGGTGGTGGTGCTCACATCCGCAGTCTTCGTCGACACAGCAGTGGGCCGTATTCACTCGATGGAGCCAGCACTCTTGATGACCCCGTATTGATGCCGGTCAATGAAGCTGTGCGTGTGATGCCGGTGCATGTGTTGAACGAACAAGAGATCGACGATGTTCTCTACGGCAGAGTGCGTGAGGCATGGGACGGCGATGGCCCGTGGGCTGCCACCAATGCCGACGGTGAACTCATTGCCGTGTTTGAACGTTGGAAAGATGATCTTGCAAAACCAACCGTGGTTTTCGGTGGTCGCGGCTAACCACAACTCGATGGTTCGCCGAAATGTATCAGCCTGATACAGTCTGACAGTCGGCGTTTACTAAAGAGAGCGCCCCGAACGACTGGATTCACGCTGTGAGGAATTGGAACAAAGTGACAATGCTGGCTGCTGCCGCATTGGTGACATTGGCTGCGTGTGGCGGAAACTCGAGTTCATCGAGTGACACGGAATCGTCACAGCGCGTGAAGAACGCAGCACTCGAAACGACCACAACGGTGGCGATAGACGATCGTTGGACAATTCCTTGTCAATTCGGCGGTGGTTGTCTTATTGGTGATACCGGACCTGCTGGTGGCACAGTTTTCTATGCCGGCCCATCGCCGGTTGATGCAGTTGCTGGTGTCAGTGATGGTGGCGTTTACCTTGAGTTTCAGAACTACAAGAACCTCACCAACAATGTGTCTGGTGAACAATTCGCCTGGGGATGTCAGGACTCCACGCTTCTCGGTGCTGATGGAATTGATGTCGGCACGGGCGCTCAGAACACGCTTGATATCAAAAACAATTGTGCGGAATCAGGGACTGCCGCAAAGGTGGCATTGGATTCAAATCAATCGGGCAAGTCGGATTGGTTCGTTCCGTCAATTGAGGAACTTGACTTAATTTGCCAGTACACGCGCGGCCAAACTCCGGTCGCATCTAGCACCACAGAGTGTCCGAAAAAGACAAAGATGACTCGACCAGCGGGACTCAATTCTTACTACTACTGGGCATCAACTGAGACCAATCCACGACGTGGCAAGTCATACGAGATGGGTGATGCCTACTACAACGAGGCATATAAGAGCGACAAAATCAGCGTGGTCCTAGTGCGTGCGTTTGGAACACTTCCAACGTCGTCGGCTCCTGCTACTCGCGTGTACAAATGCATGTACGGCGGACCTTGTGCAGTCGGCGAGACTGGCCCTGGTGGCGGCACTGTGTTCTACACGGGCACGACCAAAATTGATGCATACGGCGATAAGTACCCAGGCGGTAAGTCACTGGAATTCCTCGATCCATTCCCCACGAAGAAGTACAAGTACCGCTGCGCGATTCACGTAAATGACACGGCACAAGATGTTGGTGCAGGAGCAAAGAACACCGCGCTCTACCGCGCAGCGTGCACCGATACAGGTATGCCGATTGAACTGGCGACTAACGCCACCAATGGTGGAAAGTCGGACTGGTTCATTCCGTCGCTGGATGAACTGAACTTGTTGTGCCGCTACCTGCATGGTCAGTCGACTACATCAAACGAGCAATGCAACGGCAAGCTCAAAACAAACGGCACCAAGAATGCCGATGTTGCCCAGTGGTCATCGTTCCAATACTCAAAGGCATCGATGTGGGGAATCTCTTTCGGAGACGGCACCTCGATCAAGCGAGACAAGAATGATTACAGCTACAACTTCTTTCTGGTACGCGCCACGGGCTGAAAAGCAATACATCACCTAGCGTGATGGCATGAATAACCGACGAATCTCACCTGAGTGCCCAGCACCAGTGAAGTTCGCGGTGATGAAACAGAAGTGGATGAGCCTGGCTTATCTTCACTGGGACTATGACCCAGAGGTAGTCCAGGCTCTTCTGCCGTCTGGATTACTTGTCGACACCTTTGGCGGACGTGCATGGGTGGGGTTGATTCC
>CAYSPE010000064.1:0-8166 GCA_964432845.1 uncultured Bifidobacterium sp. | reverse complement strand
CCGTCACAATTCGAACACTTCCTGTCAGCTCGCTGGGGTTTGTATTCCACGTGGTGGGGTGGTGGCCTCATGTATGCGCCTGTGGATCATCCGCAATGGCAATTGAAGCGCGCGCAAGTGGTGAAACTGGACGATTCGCTCATCACGGCTGCTGGATTACCCGCGCCAACGGGTGAGCCGCATTGCATGTTTTCAACCGGCGTGCCAGTGCGAATCGGACTGCCGCGCCGTGTTCGTGGATAGCGTGAGCAACCGTGCAAGTAGTCACTGATCTCTCCGTTGCGCCGTTTCCGGGCGAGCGAACCGTACTCACCATTGGCGTGTACGACGGGGTGCACGTGGGGCACCGCACCGTTATTGGTCAGGTACGCGAGCGCGCAGCGCGTGAGGGCGCAAAGAGTGTGGTGGTCACGTTCGATCGTCATCCCCTCAGCGTGGTGCGACCAGAAGCTGCGCCACGGCTGTTGGCCAATCTCGATCAGAAACTTCAACTACTGGAATCAACAGGCGTCGATGCAGTGGTGATTGTGCCATTCGATGATGCGCAAGCAAATGAAACTCCTGTCGAGTTTGTTGAACGAGTGTTGGTGAATTCACTTGCCACCAAAGTGGTGATTGTGGGTTCCGATTTTCATTTCGGACACATGCGACAGGGCAACGTGACGCTGTTGCGCGAGATGGGAGAGCGTCACGACTTCACATGTGAACCAGTGGTGTTGGTGCCTCGTGCCGATGGAATTGATGAACCAGTGAGTTCCACCGCAATCCGTCGTGCGCTCGCTGGCGGTGAAATAGACACAGCCAGTCGCATGCTGGGCCGCCCTTATGAAGTGCGTGGGGAAGTTGTCTCGGGAGACCAACGCGGCCGCACCATTGGTTTCCCCACAGCGAATGTGCAAATTCCAAATGGCATGTGCATGCCGAGTGACGGCGTCTATGCAGGCTTGTACACGCGACCTGATGGCACCGAATTTGTCACTGCTATCAATCTCGGACGACGCCCCACCTTTTACGCAAATCAAGCAGCCTCATTATTGGAGGCGTACCTTCTAGATTTCAGCGGCGATCTTTACGGCGAAGCGGCATCGGTGAAGTTTTTGGCATTCTTGCGCAGCGAAAAGCAGTTCAGCGGCATAGATGAACTAAAGCAGCAATTACAGCTTGACATTGAACATGCACGTCAAGCAGTGCGTGCTCGGAGCGGCATTTAGTTACCCGTTAGCGATGCGCTCAATGGGTGCAGGCCTCCATGAACCATTGAGGTATGTCTCGCCTGGTGAATACAGACGAATTTGCAAAGCGATGGGGCCGGGAAGCGTGGGTATCCAGTTGCTCTGAGGGGCCATACTCGGGCACACAGGGCCGGCATAGATGTCGAGAGAGCCGTCGTTGTTGTACTCAACGGCGTCTCGGCTACGAATACCAAAACGATTCAGTTGGTTCGACATCATGAATCCCTCATGGTCATAGGCCGTAATGGACCAAAACGCAAGCGCCGGTGGAATGTCGGAGGCCTCGAAGTGAATTCGATAACTACGCGATCCGTCGAGTTTGTCGCCATCTGAGTCAGAGATACTTCCGATGTAGACGGCGTCAACTGTGGGGTTGGCCGCCAAACCTATGTATGCAATTGCGGCCCGCAGCAAATAACTGTTGCCGTAGGTGCCAATGTCGCCTTGGGTGGTGGACCAACCATTCACGATGTTTCCGCGTTTGTCGAGAAGGTGCTTGATACGCGTCATGGCAATTGACGGAGCACTGTTCATTGCAGCCTGCACGTCTGAGGATTGAGCGGAAAAAACAAACGCTTGACCCGGAATGATTCCTAATGCGCGGAGTCGAAGACTGATGGAGCCATCGGTATTGCGAATGCCTTCGTGTCGCATGATGTGCGTTGCAAATTCAAAGAACTCTTGAGCGGTGAGGTTCTTTACTTTTGTAACCGGAGGAATCTTGGTGCTTTCATCCGCGGGGAATGGTGCAGCACTCTTGGTCTGTTCAAATTCTGATTGTCCGATGATTTCATCAACGAATTCAATGGCACGTTGCAGATCGGGTCCGTGGTGTGCGTAGGTTCGTCCGATGATCCATGTTGTGGGAGTAGGGCAGTGGATCACGATGTCGCGAGACGTTGATTGAAACGACTGCGCGTGAGCGGGACCTACCAAGGTGATGGTTCCGCCGTTTTGACCGATGGTGCGAGAACCGACCACTGCGTAGGTATCAGTCCACATGTCCAGCATCTGGAACATGAAGTAACGGTCACCCGCGGACGGAAACCTGATGGTTGCTGGTCCATTTGACAAATCAATCCATGCTGATGAGAAAAGAGTGTCGATGTTGCTTCGTGCAACTGCTCGCCACTTGTCGCTCGCCATTTCATGATTATGAAGAAGTAGGTTCGCTTGTCGCTGTTCGTCGGATCGCCGTTCGCCTCGGGCGAGATGTCGCCGAGTGACTTCCATCATGACGAGTGGATATAGATACGTGTACGCCTCTACAGCGATTTCATTGATGTCCCGTTCTGAAGTCACTTCAGTGCGTCCATACAAGCAACAAAGAGCTTCATGCTTCGATCGTCGCCAATGAGACCGGAATTGTCGGCTTGGTTCATGGTGTATGCAAACGTTGCGCGCTTGCTGAGCACATTGATCATGAGAGATCCTCCCATGCCGGCCCACCAGCACGAGCGTTCTGGTTGAATGGGCCATTGATCAAGCGGCAGACCGTATCCAATTCCAAAACGAACCGGAATGCCTAGTACATGATCGACTCCGTTGGCCTGCTCTCGGAAGATGGTGTCAAGTGTGCTCTGTGAAAGCAAGGTTCGTCCCTTGTATGTGCCTCCATGAGAGACAACAGCCTGTGCTTGAGCGACAGAACGTGCATTTGCCATGCCATTCATTGGAATTTCACGAGACTTGTACTCAAGAGAGTTATAGGCCGGCCCAAGGAACGGTCCCATGAATGTGCGCATGGTGAATCCAGCAGGGTCAAGGCTCGCGAGGTCGAGACTTGGATTTGGGTCGGGAATCATTGGTGAAAAGCGAGGAGCAATCGCTTCTGAAATACCAAAGTGATAATCAATGCCAAATGGCTCAGTGATTTCTTCTTTGAAGAATTGTTCGAATCTCTTGCCGCTGACTCGATGTACTAGCTCGCCGACTAGGTGGTTGTAGGAGATCAAGTGATACCCCGACGCTTCGCCTGCTGGCCACCAAGGTGCCTGTGCCGCCAACTTTGAGCATGCAACTTCCCAGTTGTACACATCATCTACCTCAACAGGTTGATCCCATCCTGGAAGACCCGCCGTGTGCGACATGAGGTGACGTACAAGAACGTTTTCTTTTCCGTTCTGTGCGAATTCTGGCCAATATTCTGCGACCGGGGCATCGGGGTCTATGAGGCCTCGGTCAATGAGAATGAGAGCGCATAGAGCAACCATGGTCTTTGAAATGGAATGAACATGAACGAGTGTGTCGCTTTGCCATTCGTGAGTGCGTTCGGCATCGGTGTAACCGCCCCACAAGTCAACTGTTAGTTCTCCGTCAACGATGAGGGCTACTGAGGCCCCGACATCGCGGCCATTGTTGAAGTTTTCTTCAAATACTTCGCGCACGGCATCAAAACCTGACGCGAAGGTTCCATGAATCGGGGTCATGACTGTCTCCTTGGTGTTCTGTGAAAAATGAAGAATGCGGAGGCGGTTTTACCCGCCCCCGCATTGCCTTCACTGGGGTGAATTAATTAGCCCTTGTAAATACCGGCCCAGTCGGCACCCACGTTGGAGATCGCGCGAGGCTTGATCCCCTTCTTGAGTTGTACCGATCCAAGGCCTGCAATCTTTGTCTTTACAGAGAGGGCAACACTTGTTCCGACATTGACGACGGGAACAAAGACTGCTTGTTCCTGGATTTCTTGCATTGCCGCTGCATACGACGACTTCATGGCCGCAGGCGTGGTGGCTTCACGAGCCGCAAGGAGCAAAGTATCCAACTTTGTATTGCTGTGCTTCGTTGGGTTGTTCACAATGCCCAACACTGAGCGGAAAACCTTGAGCGGATTCTTCGAATCGGTGGGGAACATGTTGGAGATGAGGAACTGGAAGTTCACTGCTACGTCAACATCCAAGAGCAGCGGTGTGTAGATGGCGTCGTATGCGTTCTTTCCGGTGAGAGGGTTGAATGCTTTCAATGCCCACACGTTGCCGTCCTCGGTGGTGTCGTTCAATGTGATGTTGCACTTCTCGAATGTTTGCTTGAAGAAGTTCTTGTTGGCCTGAGCAGACGTTGATGGTTCAAATGGCATGCTGAATGCGAGTGAAGTCTTGTCGGGGTGTGCTGCCAAGTAAGCGGCAACATAGCCCTTTGCCTTTTCGATATTGAAGGGCACGAGACCTTTCTTGTTGTACATCACATTCTTTGAACCAACTGTTGACGTTGGGACCTCGCCAGTTCCCTTTACGCGAACTTTGTTGAAGTTGACGCGGTCAATACAAGAAGCAACAGCGAGACGAGCGTTGAGGTCGGCGAATGGACCACCGTTGCCTTGGTTCATCCACAAGGAAACATACGAAGTTGCGAATGTGGAGGTAAGACGCACTGCAGACTTGCGCTGCCTGAGATCCTTAATGAACGTTCCGTCGAAAAGACCATTGAACATTGCAATGTCAACTGTTCCCTTACGGATTGCCGCAGCGCGTTGTGAACCCTCTTTCACGTTCACAAACGTGATCTTGTCGAGGTAGGGGAGCTTTGTTCCTGGCTTGTTGGGGTCGGTACGCCAGTAGTTGGGATTCTTATGAGCCACCAACGTGTCGCCAGTCCAGCTATCGAGAATGAATGGGCCGGTACCAATTGCTTTGTTGACACAGTTGTCCTTGTTGGCCAACTGCTCTGATGCTCGCATACCCAATGTGGGGTACGACAATGCCAGATCAATGTCGTTCTGAGGGTGATCAAGGTTGATGTTGACGGTGAGGTCGTCAACCTTGGTGAGGCTCAGAATATTGGCCGAACCAGGGATGCCGTTGCTGAGTGTCCATGCGTTGGCGACAGGGTTGACCAAGTACTTGGCACCGCGTGCATAGTCCATGTTCTCGATCACGCTGTCAGCATTGAATGCTTGTCCGTTGGTGAAGGAGATGTTGGGGCGCAATTTGATGGTCCACGTCTTTAGGTCTGCAGAAGCGGTGGCGCTTTCTGCAAGGAGGCCAACTGCTTTTCCGTTGTCAGCCTTAAGGAACAGCGGCTCAAGAATTGAAGAGATGGCACCGCCGTTGGTTCCAACGTTGATGTTGGTGAAGCACATGCCCGTGATGATGGAGTTGATCGCCACGGTTGCTTCGCCGCCGTATTTTGATTTCGACGGCATGCGTTGCGCACTGACAGCAGTGCCCACCGTGGTGGTGAGGATGGTGGAAGCGAGGAACAGGCGACCAAGTCGGCCCTTCCACACTCGGGTATTTGTATTCATTTGGATGGCTCCCCATGTGATCGCTGTGACCAGCGTCTCTCTAATGGGGGACAATCTATAATGCGTTATAGAGAACTGTCAAGATTCCGGAAGTACGAGCTGCCAAGCAGGGAATCGATGGAAAATCCCAGGGCTCGTCGGGCAGCACCAAGGTCAAAGTTGCTGGTGAGACCTACCTTTTGCAACATGATGCCTCGTGATGCCCCGAGCCAGAACTCAACAATTTCCTGCACGGAGACCTGTGGCGTGAGTGAATCGTGGGCAATCGACCGCGTAGCCCAATCGGTGATCAGTTCGCGACGATCCAGATGTCGTTGCAGAACTTCTTCTCTGTGGGCTTCGGATCGCTCAATCTCAGCCATGAAGAATGTGCCGAACAAGGGGAACTTGTCAGAGTTATCGAAGGCGGATTGTTCGTGCCACAGTCGGTTGAAACCTGTCTGGCCAGTGGGAAGTGTTTCAAGCGAAGAAGTGGTTTCGAACAATCTGATGACGACCGCATACAGAATGCCTGACTTGTTGCCGAAGTGCCAGGGGATAGAGCCGTGACTGATGCCGGCTCGCTTTCCAATTTCAACGACGGTGGTTGCTTCGAAACCCTTTTCCAAGAACAACGATTCGGCTGCATCCAAGAGGCGTTGCCTGCTTTCATCGCCAATCTCGTTCATTCGGCGTGAAGTTGATGCTGATCTCGCCTGAGCCATGGGTTCAGACTCTATAACCGAAATACAGGCTATGACGGAATGAGGCCGTACTTCGTGTCGCGTTGGGCCAGTGTGCGACGAAGTGGTGCAATGATCTCGCCAAAGCGACCTTCGGTCATCATCTGTCCGTGGTTGGCGCCGGCTGCACGCGAAATATTTTCGTCCATGAGCGTTCCGCCTAGGTCGTTGCATCCGGCCTGCAGTAACTGTGCTGCACCGGACGTTCCAATCTTCACCCAACTCACCTGCACGTTGTCAATGAGGCCGTGATAGAAGATGCGGCCGATGGCGTGCATCAATACGTTTTCACGGAAAGTGGGACCTCTGCGCGCCTTGTGCTGCAAATAGATAGGTGATGCCATGTGCACGAAGGGGAGCGGAATGAATTCGGTGAATCCGCCCGTTTCTTTTTGCAGTTCACGTGTGACGTGCATGTGACGTGCCCATGAGTCGGGGTGTTCCACACTGCCGAACATGATGGTGATGTTGGATCCAAGGCCGATGCTGTGCGCTTGACGATGGCACTCAAGCCATTCTTCGGTGTTCACCTTGTCAGAACAAATGATGGCGCGAATCTTGTCGTCCAAAATTTCGGCGGCGGTGCCAGGTAACGATGCGAGGCCGACATCTTTCAATCGCTGCAAGTAATCGCGCAGTGATTCACCGTTGCGATGTGCGCCCTCGGTGACTTCAAGTGCGGTGAAACCGTGGACGTGCATGTCGGGCACTGCATCTTTCACTGCTTTGGTGACATCGATGTAGTAATTGCCGTCGAAGTCGGGATGAATGCCGCCCTGCAACGTGACTTCGGTTGCGCCCAACTCTGCAGCTTCGCGTGCTCGATCGGCGATGTCGTCAAGAGTGAGGAGATACGGAGTGCCACGCAAGTTGAGCGACAGTGGACCCTTGGAGAACCCGCAGAACTTGCACTTGTATGTGCACACGTTGGTGTAGTTGATATTGCGATTGTGCACCCATGTCACTGTGTTGCCCACCGTGTTGAAGCGCAACTCATCGGCGTAGTCGGCGATGTAACCCACTTCGGGACCACGTGCACGGAACAATGCAAGTGCTTCTTGCTCGCCAATCTCTTGGCCCGCGCGATGACCTTCAATGATTTCCTTCACTCGACCCGTAGCTGCAGGGCGAGGATGCGGAATCAAGTTGGTGGGGCGCACATTGGAGCCCGAGTACCACTGAGTTGACTTGTGTCCCACCAGCACCACTTCGGCGCCATCGTGCACAACATCTGCCGCGGTTACTTTTTCGGGCCATACAGAACCGGAGTCATCGCGTGCCAAACCTTCAGCGTCAGAGCGATCCATCACGGGGAAATGAAGTGACTCATCGAGCCACTTCTCGGGTGCGGTTGCAAACTCCGGATAGATGGTGAGACGTGGAGCCAATGCGAAGCCGCGTGATTCGGTGACGTCACCCAGGCGATCAAGTGCAGGCCACGGACGTTCTGGGTTCACGTGGTCGGCAGTCACTGGTGATACGCCACCCCAGTCATCGATGCCGGCATCGAGCAATACGCCAAAGTCGTCAGACAAGTTGGGCGGTGCTTGAAGGTGAATGCTGCCAGGAAGAATGAGGCGCGCAACTGCAATGGACCACAAATACTCGTCTTCAGGACATGGCTTTGCTTTGTGCATGGCCGTACCTGGCTTTGGCAAGAAGTTCTGCACGATGACTTCTTGAACATGACCGTACTTTGCATGTGCGGCAGCGATTAAAGCGAGTGCTTCAATGCGATCACGGCGTGTTTCGCCAAGGCCCACCAAAATGCCACTGGTGAACGGAATGGAAAGTTCGCCGGCTTCGCACAAAGTGTTGATGCGGCGCTGCGGTTCTTTGTCGGGTGCGCCGCGATGACACTCAAGATCGTCACGCAACGACTCAAGCATCATGCCTTGAGATGGCGACATCTTGCGAAGCATTGCAAGTTCGTCGTTGTATAACGCACCTGCATTCGCGTGCGGCAATA
>CAYSPE010000063.1:0-10460 GCA_964432845.1 uncultured Bifidobacterium sp. | reverse complement strand
GTGTGTGGAAAGCGCAGTCGTCACCGAGGCGTTGGCCATCTTGGCCGGCGAACAACCATCGCGAGTGGTCACATTCGGTTATTCCGACGATGACGCATTTGCTGTGGGCCTCACATGTGGCGGCATCATTCACTTGTTCATCCAACCTATGGAATGGTGACATGAGCGCGTACAACATATTTTCTTCTCGCGTTCGAGACAATTTGCCCGTTGCACTCGCCACCATCATTGACGGACCAGGAGTCGGATCCACTCTTGTTGTCACCCCAGAAGGAATTCAAGGCGGAACACTCGGCAATGCAGATATTGATCGCGTTGTCTCACGTGATGCGATGGGTGAACTTGAAGCAGGCCGCACCATTGTTCGCCACTATGGTCCAAACGGTGAGTCAACGCCAGAAGATCTCATCGATACCGACACGGTGCGCGTGTTCATTGAGAGCTTCTCTCCTCCGCCACTGATGTGGATCTTTGGCGCAGTCGACTTCACGGCCGCACTCGCACGCGTGGCAAAAGTGTTGGGCTACCACGTCACCGTGTGCGACGCCCGTGAAATATTTGCAACAAAGCGTCGCTTTCCCATGGCCGACGAAGTTCGCGTCACATGGCCTGGCCCCATGTTTGAAGAGCGTGGCAACCGCCTCGGACCTCGCGATGCAGTATGCATTCTCACTCACGATCCAAAGTTCGATGTGCCTGCTATTCAAGGCGCATTAGCAACCAAAGCCGGCTACATCGGCGTAATGGGTAGCCGCAAAACTCACGCGAAACGCCTTGAACGTCTCGCTGATGTAGGCATTACGTCCGAGGCCGATTTGGCACGTATTCATTCACCAATTGGCCTCGACTTGGGTGGCCGTACACCTGAGGAAACTGCAATTTCCATTGTTGGTGAAATCATTGCCTCGCGCACCGGAAGAGAAGCACGATCGCTCGGAGCCAGCCAAGGCCCCATTCACTAATTGCTACAAACGATACGTAGCAATCTTGCTTGGGTTGGTCCACACCACTCGCTTTGACTGCGCCTCGGACATTGTTTTGAACACCACATGCTTGCCGTTGAACGGTGCATGAATGAACGCGCGTCCTTGACCCAAATACATCTGCACGTGTGTTCCTTCGCCCACCACGTCACCAACAATTCCGTCTTTGGGGTTGACCCGCATATGTCGATCCAATTGCGACACAGCTTGACGCGGCATGTCGACTCCGGCGATGCGCCACGAGTACCACTGCAGCCCTGAACAATCCATCCGCACATACGGATCCTCTTTACCTTCGAGGTAGCGCACGTTTAATTGGGTAATGGCTGCCAGCACAGCAATTTGATGGTCACGTGGAGCTTTCCCCCACGAGGCATGCAACTTCACCGCATCTAGTTTCATCACCACGGCCACTTGGTCACTCACTACTTTGCGTGCGGCAACATAGGTGGGGTCATCAACATTCTCTGTACGCATAATGAGCGACAATGCCCTCACCGCATTCAGGGACAACTTGTTGCGAGCACGAAACGGCTTGCCAGGCATTTGCATTCGAGCCAATTTGCTCTCGCGCGTCGCCTCAGTTTCAGCGCGCACCACGACGGGGCTCGCTAGGGTCAACACCACCGCAGCTACACCCACGATTCGTTGAAGTGTGGTGCGGCGGCGCATTCAAGGCAGGCTATTACGGATGACAAAGGCGCACACAACCACCCTTGGCGTGTTGCTCGCAGCAGGTGCGGGCTCGCGTTTTCATGCGCCCGAACATAAGTTGACGGCCACGCTGAGGGGTGTCCCCGTGCTCTCCCATTCACTCGCAGCCCTACAAAACGCCCACCTCGATGACCTCGTGGTCATCACTGGTGCCGCCAGCCTCGACGCCCTCCTCCAAGGCGTTCCCACGGCTCATAACCCTCAGTGGGCTACCGGACAGCGCAGTTCGGTGGAATGCGCCCTCAGATACGCCCACGAGCGCTCCTACGGCGCTGTGGTCATCGGGCTAGCAGATCAGCCGTTCATCACCTCTGAGGCCTGGCAAGCAGTGGCAGAGGCTGACTCGCCCATTGCCGTGGCCACCTACAACGGCGAACGGGGTAATCCGGTGCGACTGCACAAGTCTGTGTGGGACCTGTTTCTCAACACTCCAGGCGACCCCGATGCGGGTGCGCGCAGCCTCATGCACCTGCACCCCGAACTCGTTCGGGAAGTAGCCTGCAAGGGCAATTCCGCAGACATTGACACCACAGAGGACCTTTCCCCATGGACCTGAACCACGAATTCACAGTTGCCGTTCCCGTGGCCGATGCTTGGCGCATCCTCACCGATTTGGAGCGCATTGCCCCATGTCTTCCTGGCGCTCAATTACAAGAAGTTGAGGGCGACACATATCGCGGTGTTGTGAAAGTAAAAGTTGGTCCCATCCAAGCACAGTTCAAGGGACAAGCAAGTTTTGTTGAGCGCGACGACAACGCTCATAAAGCAGTACTGAAGGGCGAAGGTCGCGATACCGGCGGCAAGGGAAATGCTTCTGCACTCATCACCGCTGAAATGAAAGCAGTCGATGCCAACTCCACCGCTGTCACGGTGACCACCGATCTCTCCATCACTGGCAAAGTGGCTCAGTTTGGCCGCGGTGCAATGGCGGACATCTCCGACAAACTTCTCGGACAATTCGTCGAGAACTTGAACACAATGATCTCAGACGGAGCTTCGATGCCGACTTCGCCTGCCGAAACGCTTCCCGTCGGTACGAATGTTTCAGAGGCAGAACCGGCATCCGCTCCATCTACACCAACTGATTCAACTTCAACGCCACAGGTTCGCAAGATTGATGCTCCAGAGGCAGAAGCTCTCGACTTGTTGAGCGTGGGTGGCGGAACCATTGCAAAGATGGCCTTGCCTGTTCTTGTCATTGCTGCTGTTGTTGTTTGGTTCTTGGTCAAATAGACACCTCCAATGCTTCTTCCCGGCGCTGCGCCATCTGACGAAGATTTCGCCGCCGTTACTGCGCTCATCGGTCGCGTTCCACAAGGCGAGTTTCGCGTAATGGTTCGATCACGCCATGGTGAGCCTGTTGTCCTCATGAATGCGCCGTTACTAGAAGACGGAACTCCCATGCCCACGTTGTACTGGTTGGTTGGAGCATCTGAAGTGCACGCTGTTAGCCAGTTGGAAGCAGACGGCGCGGTTGATGAGGTGGAAGCACTCATTGGGCTAGACGCAATTGATGAAATCCATCAGCGCTACATGACAACGCGAGATGCGTTGATTCCCGCATCGCACACCGGACATCGGCCATCGGGTGGTGTTGGAGGTACACGACGCGGCGTGAAGTGCCTCCATGCACATTTGGCTCATTGGTTGGCTGGCAACGATGACGCCATCGGTGAATGGGTTGCTACGCAACTTGACGCGCGCGGCGCACAGCGAGCAGAACGTATATGAGTCAATTTGTTGCAGTCATTGACGTCGGTACCAACTCCACCAATCTGCTGGTGGTTGATGCAATGGGCCACGAACTACATCGAGAACAAGCCACCACTCGCTTGGGCGAGGCATTGCACAGCACAGGTTCTCTGTCGCCCGAAGCTATTGAACGCACCGTGGCCACCATTGTTCGCCATGTCAACACTGCTCGTCAGCACAACGTGCAACACATCACCATTACCGGTACCGCTGCGTGTCGACGCGCGAACAACACACACGTTTTCATCGACGCCGTACGTATTGCCACCTCTCTCACCGTTGAAGTGTTGTCCGAGAAGGAAGAAGCATCGCTCGCATTTTCTGGTGCACTCTCTGGACTCCCTGAACTATTGGCACCTACTTTGGTGATCGACATTGGTGGAGGCAGCACCGAATACACAGTGGGAGTTCTTGAGGCAGAACTTTCCGCAAGCATTCCATTTGGTGCTGTCACATCCACTGCGTCCCACCTCACTCGTGACCCAGCGCCACCCGAAGATCTCACCAACCTCATCGGCGCAGTAGCCGATGAACTGGAAGAAATCGGACGCGAGATTCCCGCCATCTCCTCGCCCGCACGCGTGGTCGGAGTTGCCGGAACCATCGTCACCATCGCCATGGTGGAACTTGGCCTTCACGAATTCAATGCTGCGGAACTGCACGGATTCGAACTCACTCGTGACGCAGCAGAAGACGTGTTCCGAACACTGGCCACCGAGACATTTGATGAGCGAGTGCATAATCCCGGACTCCCCCGCGATCGAGCCGACATCA
Organism: uncultured Bifidobacterium sp.; assembly: GCA_964432845.1. Taxonomy (GTDB): domain Bacteria; phylum Actinomycetota; class Acidimicrobiia; order Acidimicrobiales; family Ilumatobacteraceae; genus UBA2093. Next base: position 6,237 of record CAYSPE010000063.1, on the reverse strand, counting down.
TCGTGGCCGGATGTTGCATTCTGGTTGCCACCATGCGAAGGCTCTCGCTCGATTCGCTCATTGTTTCCACGCGCAGCCTGATGGATGGCGTGGCACAGCGTGACAGACTAAAAGCGTGACCGCGATGCATCCCGCTCGGCCCACTAATGCAGGGCTTCGTTTATACGGCCGCCGTGTGGTGTTGCGCCCGTTGGTGCCACAAGATTTCAATGGCTGGAGCGAAGTGCGCCGGCGCAATGGCGAATGGCTCACCAAATGGGAACCTGCTCGACTCGCTCATCATCCCGATCCAGAAACGAATCGCGATGTGTTTGCCGCACGGTGTGGTGCTCGTGAACGCGAACGACATGCAGGTTCACAATATGCATTCGGAATTTTTGTTGATGGAGCATTTGCCGGCGAAATCAACTTGAACAACGTGGTGCGCGGCGCATTTCAATCCGCCACCATCGGTTACTGGATCGACCGCTCTCGCGCGGGTCATTCCTACATGTCAGAAGCAGTAGTTACTTTGGCGCAATACGCGTTTGAAAGCCTGAATCTGCACCGCATTGAAATCTGCATCATCCCGCGCAACAACAACTCGCGACGCGTGGTGGAAAAACTCAACATTCGCGAAGAAGGAATTGCCGAGCGTTTCCTCGAAATCAACGGCGTGTGGGAAGACCACGTGCGTTACGGCATCACTGTTGAAGAGTGGCTACAACGTCGCGAGGAATACCTCACTCAGTGGCTGATCTAGCCGAGTAAGCCCCATGCAGCTGCGCGCTCGCGGCGAACACCTTTGCGACGCTTCCACTCTTTGGTCTTCCAATGCTTCAACGGCTTGCGTTGACCCTTTTCAGACTGCGTGGCATCGTGATGGTGCACCGGCTTCCAGTTAGGGCCGGGCTCTTCAAGGTCAATGGGCTCAAGACCGTGCCGCATTGCCTCTTCTGCTAGGTGAAGCGCACTGTGTATTCGGTGCCGTTCGTTGTGAGCATGTGCTCGTACGTCGGCGCGCGGTACAGGCGCGAGGTCCTGGTTGCGATGGCGTTGGCTCATCACTGCCTCCTCTGGAGCCCAGTGGGCTCCGCTTGGTTCCCTTAGGCGAAAGGTACTCCTCGCCTACGCAAATGTGAAGTCAATTCGCGCAGAAATTTGTCCTGTGAAACACAGTGTTCAAACAGTGCGTCAGGGTGTGATACGAAGTGATCGGAGAACAGGGGTTTCCCCGTCGATTTGTCGCAAACCAATGCGACACGTTCCCGCGCGTAATGCCACCAATCGCGTCGGCGACATTTTGAGACTGCAGTATTTTTTCGATGCTGCCGATACCGACCACTTCAACGACAAGTCTTCAGGCCCCTTGGCCAACAAAGATGTGCGAATAATTTGACCACGTCGAATGTTGCGCACCGCCACCGTAGAAATACGACCCGTTGCGGCGCCTTCACCCACAGCGTTTTCAGCTTTCAACACCATTTGATACACGCGACCACTCACTAGCCCGGTGAACCGCACAGCTTGTGTGTTCACATCTGCCACGATGCGCTTCACTACCTTGCCGGCGTAAATCAACGACACCGTTGTTTTCGTAAGAGGCACGCCTCCGTCACATGGCTTGTCCCAACTCACAACCAACGAATTGCTGTCGGACGTGGAGATGATGTTTGAAGCAACTCCGGGGACGGTCGGAGAAATGATGCTGGTGTTGATGTTGAGCAATTTGTTGGGTGATGTTGCTGGCACCGCAGTGAGAACGTTGGGCGTTGCTCTTTCGGTAATTGCATTGGCAATGGAATCAACACACAAACCTGGTTGTTGTTGTGCAAGAAGAGCCGCATATCCAGCCACTAACGGCGAGGCCATGGATGTTCCGGCATCAATGTCATACGCCGTCGGTGAGGTGTACCACGCCGATGTCACCGACCTGCGGCTATCGCCTCCCGGTGCGTACAAATCAACGCACGTCCCATAGTTGGAATAATAAGTGACCGCATCGTTGATGGCCGATGCGCCAACAGTCAGCGCACGAGACAGATTGCCAGGCGCAATGGAACATGCATCGAACGGATTTCCATTTGTATCGCCGTTACCCGCTGCAACCACCACGACAATTCCCTCATTGATGAGAGTTTCCAATTCATGATCGATTGCCGTGCCATCGTCGCCCAAATCAACACCCAAACTCAGATTCAATACCGCCAATGTTCCAGAACGATGATGTGCACGCACCCAACGCAATGCCTTCACCACGTCGGTCACCGCGCCATCGCCCGCACAATCAAGAACACGCACAGAAATGATGGTGGCTTGAGTAGCAACACCCACGGTGCTACCGGCAGCCAAACCAGCTACGTGCGTGCCATGGCCATCGCAATCTGATGCTGGTGGCGAAATTGCTGATGTTCCATTTTGAGAAGGAATATCGATACCTGCAATAACGCGTCCGCCGAATTGTTCGTGCGCAGCTAGAACTCCGGTGTCGACCACGTAAATATTCACGCCGATACCGGTGAGGTTTCCCATGGACACATTGCCGTCAAGCGGCAAGGCGGCTTGATTGATGCGATCAAGATGCCATGGAGAAGTCAACGGCGCGGCAGAACCGCCGTGCGACACAAGAAGCGGCACAAGCGCTGCGCATGCAGCAACGAGATACCGAAACTTCTTCACACCTTTAGTCAACTGTTACTTCTTGCCAATCTGTTGCGCCACGGCGCCCAAACGCGACTGGAACCATGGCTGTTGCGTGCTCCATAACTGTGGAACCAATTCGCGCTTCACGGCATCGGGATGATTGTCAACGTCGGCCATTTCTTTGATGGTCTTTTTCACTTCTTCAAGAAGAGGACGTGGCACCTCTGCAGCCTGAGCAGCCAAGCGCTGTGCCTCCACCAACAATTGATCGTCATCAACGCACTTCCATACGAGACCAATGCGTTCAGCCTCTTCACCGTTCAACACTTCGCCAAACACCACGGCAGCAAATGCAGCTTGCGGCCCCGTGATGCGGCGGAACATCCAGGTGTGTCCACCACCAGGATGAATTCCCAACTTCAAGAAGCGCGTATCGAATTTCGCACGACGTGCTGCAATACGTAGATCGCATCCGAGTGCGAGGTTCATGCCTGCACCCACCGCAGCTCCGTTGACAGCTGCAATGGTGGGCAATGGGCTACGCGCAATACGAAGGAAACCCTCGTAAATCACTCCGAGACTCTCACCGGTAGCGGTGGCCAAATTGCCCAAGTTGGCTCCTGCGCAGAAAGCAGGTGCGGCACCAGTGACCACCAAAGCACCCACTTCTGGATTTGCCTCAATGGCATCCATGGCAGCCGTAATTTCTTCCACCATGGGCGCGGTGAGTGTGTTGCGCTCGTCAGGATTGTTGAGGGTCAAGGTGGCGACTTTGTCGGTGATGGAAACTGTCACAAGGCTCATGTCGCCAAGTTTCGCATATTGTCCGCAAGAGCCGTGATTCGGTACGAATTCATTGGCACCACTCGCCTACCGTAGACACATGAGTTCAGACGTCATTTTGTACGAAGTGCGCGATCGCATCGCCACCATCACCTTTAATCGCCCTGATAAGCGCAATGCCCTGAGCTCTGAGGTTCTGGCCAAATTGCCCATCCTCATGCAAGACGCAGACCGTGATGACGCCGTTGATGTCATCATCCTCACAGGCACCGACCCTGCATTTTGTGCCGGTCTTGACCTCAAAGAACTGGGCGACGATGCTGGCAACCTCAGCGGCACTGGCGCCGACGGCAGCAAGAACTCAACAGGAGTTCGTGGGCCATTCCCCAAATTGTCGAAGCCACTCATTGGCGCCATCAACGGTGTTGCAATTACAGGTGGATTCGAACTTGCGTTGAATTGCGATTTTCTCATTGCCAGTGAACACGCAAAGTTTGGCGACACTCACTCACGCGTCGGGCTCATGCCCGGCTGGGGTCTCACCGTGTTGTTGCCACAAGCAATCGGTGTTCGTCGCGCACGTGAAATGAGCTTCACCGGCAACTTCATGGATGCACAAGAAGCTCTGCAGTTTGGTCTGGTGAATCACGTGGTGCCGCACAACGAACTCATGGATTTCACCCGCAAAATTGCATCCGACATCATCGGCAACGAACAAGATGGCGTGCGCCAAATCCGCGCCACTTACGCAGACCATGCTTCAGAAGAAGACAAGTGGGTACACGAATCACATGTGGGACGCGAATGGCGCAAGGCACAGTTCGACCCAAAGAAGGTTGCCGAGCGACGCGCGAAAATTATGGAGCGTGGCCGCGGCCAGTGACTCGCTTAAGCGGTGAGTTCTGACACCGCTGTAATAGTGATGCCGCCGCGAGGGTGCTGTGTGAGCACCACGCGAACGCTCTTTGGCTTTGCCGTTGCCATCACTTCACCTGCAATTTCTGCAGCAAGTGCTTCAGCAAATACTGCCCGCTCGCGGAACCCCCACAAATACAACTTGAGGCTCTTTGACTCGATGCAATGTTCATGCGGCACGTACTCAATGACAACAGTTGAGATATCGGGCTGACCAGTGACTGGGCAGAATGACTGCAATTCATCGGACTCGAATGTGACCGACGAAATATTTGCAGGTGCCGGAAACACTTCAACGTGCGCAATGGAATGTTGAACGGTTTGGCCAAGAACGGTAAGACCCGATGTGTCACTCATAACCAAAAGCGTAGAGGCGCTATTGCAATTCAGCAGGCAACAAGCCAGCCAATGGAACGAGTGGGCGTGGACCCACATGAGAGATGACTTCAGCAGCTGCGATAGCGCCAATTCGAGCACAGTCGGTCAGCGGTTTGCCCTGGGTGAGTCCGCGCAAGAATCCTGCTGCAAACAAGTCACCTGCGCCCGTGGTATCAACCACTTGATTCACCGGATGAGCAGGGACGGCGTGTACATCGTCGCGGGTAACGATGACTGACCCTTTTTCGCTTCGTGTCACAGCGGCGATATGGCAATCATGGCGCAACAACGCAATCGCCTCGTCAAAGTCTGCAGTTTCATAGAGCGACAACAACTCGTCCTCGTTGGCGAACAACAGGTCAATGTCATCGCGTACCAGAGCACGGAAGTCATCGCGGTGACGATCCACACAGAATGAGTCAGACAAAGTAAGCGACACAACGCGACCGTGTGAGTGGGCCAATGCGGCAGCCTTGCGGAACGCTTGCTTGGCTTCATCGCGATCAAACAAATACCCCTCGAGATACAAGATGGCGCCAGAGGAAATGATGCCCGCGTCAAGGTCATCAAATGACAACAAAGTGGAGATACCAAGGAACGTATTCATGGTTCGTTGAGCATCGGGCGTAACAGCAATGATGCAACGACCAGTAGGAATTGAGGCATCGGGTCCGCCACTTCGGAAATCAACACCGATTGTTTTCATGTCGGAAGCAAACTCTCGCCCCAAGTCGTCATCGGCCACTTTGCCAATAAATGCAACGTCGCCACCCAAACTTGCAAGACCAGCCAACGTGTTGGCGCCAGAGCCTCCACTTGTGCGAGTACTTGCGCCCACGGCCTGAGTGAGATGCACCGCGCGGTCGGTTTCAATGAGTGCCATTGAGCCCTTCACCATGTCGTTTTTGCCCAGGAACTCATCGTCCACCATGGCAATCATGTCGACCAGGGCATTGCCCACTCCTACAACGTCGTATTGAATGCCTTCTTTGTTCTGAAGACCAGGGATATGGGCGGTGAAGGGGTGTTTACGTGGCACGGGTCTCTACGGTAGTCGCGAGAGGAGCAGCAGTAGCCTCTCTTGTGTGACAACTCCCCTTAATCCATACCGACTTCCGCTCACCGTCTTGCCACGCAAGTACGAGGTTTCCTTGGAACCAGACCTCGACAATGCATCGTTCACGGGGTCAGTGGTCATCCATGCCGAGGCCACAGAAAATGTCGACAGCATTGTCATGAACTCCATTGAGTTGCAGATCCATTCGGTCACGGTCAATGGCGCACCCAGCACCTTCTCACTTGATCACGAACTGGAGCGCCTCACCATCCACTCGGCTGCCACAACTGGCGCGCTCACTATTGCCATCTCTTTCACTGGCATTCTCAACGACAAATTACGTGGCTTTTACCGTTCCACTTTCGTTGACGACAACGGCATCACTCGCACCATTGCCACCACACAAATGCAAAGCACCGATTGTCGCCGCGCATTCCCTTGCTTCGATGAACCTGAATTCAAAGCAGTGTTCGCTATTGACC
>CAYSPE010000062.1:0-10648 GCA_964432845.1 uncultured Bifidobacterium sp. | reverse complement strand
TGGAGATGTAGGCCCAGGGGATGGCGAGAATGCCTGCAGACCCAAACATTGCAGAAGAAACCGGCCCAACAGGGGAGCTTGATGAAAGTGGATCGCCAGGAAGGAAAGGAGCCAAATGGGAGCGAACTGCCACTGGGCCAACGCCGGGGCCACCGCCGCCATGAGGAATGCAGAACGTCTTGTGCAAGTTCAGGTGGCTGACGTCGGCTCCAAACTTTCCAGGCTGGGCCGTGCCCACCAATGCATTCAGGTTTGCTCCGTCTACATACACCTGACCGCCGTTGTCGTGAACAATGCTGCAAATTTCGCCAATTGCCTCTTCAAACACGCCGTGAGTGGAAGGGTACGTCACCATGATGGCCGCAAGTTGATTGCCGGCTTGGGTTGCTTTTTCACGTAAATCGTTCACGTCAACATTGCCGTTGTCGTCACAGGCAACGACAACCACTTTCATGCCTGCCATTACCGCACTGGCGGCGTTGGTGCCATGAGCACTGGATGGAATGAGGCACACGATTCGTTGATGATCGCCGCGCGACATGTGATATGCGCGAATGGCCATGAGGCCCGCAAATTCTCCTTGGCTTCCTGCATTTGGCTGCAGGCTCACATTGTCGTAACCGGTTATCGAGACGAGCATTTGCTCAAGCTCTGAGATCACTGTGCGAATACCTACAGATTCGTCTTCTGGTACGTATGGGTGTAGCGAAGAGAACTCGGGCCAGGTGACGGGTTCCATTTCGGTTGTTGAATTCAACTTCATGGTGCAGGAACCCAGCGGAATCATGCTGCGGTCAAGCGCCAAATCTTTGTCAGCAAGTGATCGAAGGTAACGGAGCATGCCGTGCTCTGTTTGATGTGAGTTGAAAATTGATTGACCCATGAAGTCGTCTGTGCGACGAAGCATTGGAGAAATGCATGACATGTTGTCGACAATTGCAAGATCAACATTCCATGCAGTGAGGAGAGATGACAAAATCTCTACTGTTGTTGTCTCGTCGACACTGAAAGCAACAGTTTCGGAATTAATGAGTCTCACATTGATTCCGGCTTGGCGTGCTTTTTCCACTAACACGGGAGCATCGGGCGAAGAGATGCTGACGGTGTCAAAGAAAGTGTCGTTTACTACTGAGAAGCCGGCACTGCGCATTGATGCTGCCGCAGCAGTCGCAAGACTATTGATGCGCTCTGCAATGCGTTTCATGCCATGTGGGCCGTGCCACACGCCGTACATTCCGGCCATGTTTGCCAAGAGAACTTGAGATGTGCAGATATTGGAAGTGGCTTTTTCGCGACGGATGTGTTGCTCGCGCGTTTGCAATGTGAGGCGTAGAGCTGGTCGTCCTGCTGTGTCTGTGCTGACGCCTACAAGGCGTCCTGGCAATGTACGCGCATGCGTTTCTAACGTAGCCATGAATGCCGCGTGAGGGCCGCCGAATCCCATTGGTACGCCGAGTCGCTGTGAGGAGCCGACAGCAATGTCAAAGCCCATATGACCAGGTGGCGTGATAAGCGTGCAGGCCATGAGATCGGTGATCGCTATTGCTACGGCCTTTGCGTGGTGTGTTGCGTTGACGATGGATCGCAATTGATCTGTATCGCCAATGCAACCGTCGCTTCCGGGGTATGAAACAACAATCGCGAAATGCTTTTCCGCGACGTATGTGTTCAACTCGTTTACTTCCATCTCGATTCCGAGTGGTTCAAGTCGTGTGCGTAGGACTCCCAGAGTTTGCGGATGAGTGTTGATGTCAATGAATACTGAATTTGACGATGACTTTGAGATGCGGTGCGCCATGGTGACAGATTCGGCAGCCGCAGTTCCCTCGTCGAGCAAGGACGCATTTGCGAGGGGGAGGGCGGTGAGTTCGGTCACCATTGTTTGGAAATTCAACAACGCTTCAAGTCGCCCTTGGCTGATCTCGGGTTGGTATGGGGTGTAGGCGGTGTACCACGCTGGGTTTTCCAACACGTTTCGTTTGACGACTGGCGGTGTGATGGTGCCGTAGTAGCCCTGGCCGATCATGGAAATTCGATGGACATCCTTGGAGAACTTTGACTTCAGTAGCGCCAGGACATCGTGTTCAGGTACTGCTGGTGCAAGATTCATTTGTTCGCGAAGACGAATAGATCCAGGGACAGTGGCCTCTAACAAGTCTTCAACAGAATTCATACCAATGGTTCGCAACATATGCGCCCGGTCGGCATCACTCAGACCCAAGTGTCGGGATGCGAAATTGTCGGGCGTGAACGATGGGGTAGTGAGCGAACGGGGTGACGCGGTCATGAAGACTCCGGACTATCGATACCCCCGCTGTCGGTGTTGCCTGAGAGCTTCACCACCGAAGTGGCTTTCCCCGTCGGCGGAGGGCGAGCCCTCTCTTTCCAGCGTTCCGTTGTCTGCTTGGTCCCTTTGCCTGAGAGATTCCGGGGTGGTTGCTCCTTCGGCGATGTTGCTGTGACACAACATGCTCTCCCAAGCAGACGATTAAGACAGTAGTGGGTGGAACGGGGCTCGGAAGCATCTGTCCCTATTCAGATGTTGCGTACGCCCCTTGGCTTCCAGTAGCCGTACCCAGTGTTTCGATGCACAGGTCGAGATCGCGCAAAAACTCGGCCACACGTGGTCCGTGACTGGCGTTCACCGTGAGGTGGATGCTGGGAGGGGGGCCCTGTTTGTCCAGATACCAACCTTTGGCGATCAATGCATCAGCTAGTGCAAATACGTCATGACTATTTGGGTTGGCGGTACCGAACGACAGGAGAGTGGTATCGGGGTGCGCACGCAGTGCAAGCAGTGGATGCTCGTCAATATGGCGAGCGATCTCTTTTGCTGATTCGCGCGCGCTTGAAGTGGCGTTGAGATAACCGTCAGTTCCAAGATGGTGCATCACTGCCCAGGCCGACGCAATAGGTCCGCCGGACTTCGTACCTAGAATTCCCGAAGAGCCGTAGAGTCCGCCGAGCCAATTGTCGGTGAGGAAAGTTTGGTCGTTCCGTAACGTCTTGTCTCTGTGTAACAACACTCCTGCACCCTTAGATGTGTAACCGTATTTGTGAAGATCAACAGAAATTGATGTGACGCCGTCGCACCTGAAGTCCCATGGCGCCACTTGTTCGCCATTCAGTTCAAGAAAGGGAAGTGTGACTCCGCCCATACATGCATCGACATGGCAGTTGATGTTGAATTCGGAGGCAAGTTCAGCTATCTCGGAAATGGGGTCAACAACGCCCTGCGGATATGACGGTGCAGAGCCAACAATCAAGACAGTCTCGTTGTCAATAGCGTCGCGCATTGCGGACACATTCGCTCGCCAATCGGAGCCAACCGCGATGCGACGTGATTCAACACCGAAATAGTCGGCACCTTTTTCCAGGGCCGCATGGGCAGTGGTAGGGAGCACCATGTTCATTTTTTGTATGTTGCGCCCTTCTCGTTCCGCACGCTTCTGCGCTGCTCGCACCACAAGAACCAAGCTCTCAGTCCCGCCAGAGGTCATGAACCCTGCGGTGGCATCATCGCCGTTCGCCCAGCCCGCCACAATGTCGACTACCTGTTGTTGCATGATGCGAAGAGAGGGGAATGCCGCCGTATTCAGGGCGTTCTCGCCGGAGTATCTCCGGTAGGCCTCTTCAGCAAGTGAGAGCACTTCGGGACTGATGCTGTAGGCGAGTGTGAAGCATCGACCATCGCGCCAGCGAACGTCGTGGGTACGAAACGCTTCAAGGTCGTTCAGTACGTCGTCAACAGGTTTTCCGGTTCCGAGTGCGCGAATGCTCATGTAGGAACCATATGGGCTGGCCACAGGGGTAGCGGTGACCGCAAACCCTTGATAATCAACGTAAATACAAAAATTACATAACGGACATTATGGGCGTAACGACGGGGACAGGGAGGCTGCGGCTACAGGCTCGGCGGCTTCGATCAGCCAGTTGATTAGTTCTAACAATGTGTCCTTGGTGTGGCGTCCGGCGGCGAGATCTTGCTGGGCATCAACAACGGCACAATGCAAAACGTAAATCTGATCCTTCAGCGCGTCGAGTTCATCGCGAGTCATCACGAGCTCGTTTTCGGACAGCTCCAAGTCAGCGGCCCGTTGTCTGGCCACCCAGTCCCATTGTCTGCATTTTTGGCTGCAGAACTGTTTGGGACGACCAGGACCTGTGGCCATGGTGAGAACGTGTCGACACCATCGACATCGCCGGTCTTCTTCCCGCACCTCTCCCTCGCTGGCTAATTTCGTCATGACGAAATTGTAGAACATCTATGATGATGCGTTGTGGACATCCCTCAGCCCCCTCAGTCGTTTTTTGCCAGTGACAATTTCAGCGGTTCGCACCCTCGCTATCTTCAGGCCGTCGAAAGCGCTAACGCAGGTCACATGATTGCGTACGGCGGCGATGACTACACGAAGACCGCAACACGATTGTTTCAAGAATTGTGTGACGAAGATGTTGAAGTGTTGTTCACTTTCAATGGCACTGGTTCAAATCTTGTGGCCCTAGGAAGTTTGTTGCAGCCAGCCGAATCTGTGGTGTGTACGCAATGGTCTCACATCAATGTTGATGAAACGGGTGCTCCGGAGCGAATTCTCGGTGTGAAATTGCACGACGTGTCTTCGGTCGATGCAAAAGTGAAACCAGACGATCTTCGTAACTTGTCCCATAATTTGGGCAATATTCACCACGTACAGCCCGGCGTTGTTTCGATTACGCAGGCCACGGAGTTAGGAACCTTGTATACGGTTGAGGAAATTCGCGAATTATGTGAAGTAGCTCATTCGTACGGAATGCGGGTGCACCTAGATGGCGCACGTATTTCAAATGCAACTGCCGCACTGGGGGGCGATGCTGCTGCGTTTCGTGCCATGACGTTTGGCGCGGGAGTTGACGCAGTTTCGTTCGGCGGCACAAAGAACGCAATGATGGGTGCCGAAGCTGTTCTCTTGCGCAAAGGGTCTGTGCCATCACGCGCAGGGTTTATCCGCAAGAGCACCACACAGTTGCCATCAAAGATGCGCTACCCCGCCGCACAATTTGTTGAAGCACTTTCGAGTGGACTGTGGATCGAAACGGCTGCCCACGCCAATTCCATGGCGCAACGTTTATATAACAAGCTCAGTCACGTGGAGTCTCTGAAGCTCTCCCCTCCGCAGGTCAACAGCCTGTATCCAGTTCTTCCGCGGGAGGCAAAGAAGGCATTGCAGGATTGGAACTTCTTCTGGGACTGGGATGAGTCCATTGGCCAAGTTCGCTGGATGACCTCGTGGGACACCACCGAGGACGATGTGGACAAATTTGTTACTGGGGTCCTTTATTTTCTAGGGATTTAGTCCAAATTCTTTACTTTTTGCTTAGGCCGCAGATTCAGAATTGACGAATTCTCACCCTCGGCTAATGTGGCTCTAGTCACGGCGAAGTTGGGGGCAACGATGGCCATTGGGGATCTATTCGCATTCCGAGAGTGGGAGCACACCACATGGTCTGTTCTCGCCGAATGTAAGGGGTTGTCGGCCATCTTCTTCCCTCCCGCAGCTGAGCGTCCACAAGCTCGCGAACGTCGTGAGGCTCAAGCGCGAGAGGTGTGCCACACCTGTGAAGTGATGCACGAATGTCGTGACTTTGCTCGACGTAATCGTGAATATGGTTTCTGGGGCGGCGAATCAGAAGAAGAGCGCCATGCAGCCGGCTATCGCTTGATTGCACCTATCGGTGTACGCGCGCGCAATATTTCGTAATTAATTTTTCTTCAACACCACTGCTGACCAGCCTTCGAGTGAGTCTCGGGCAATTTCGACGCAATTTTCAAAGTGGGCAAGAACGCGTGGCACTTGTTCTTCTCGCATCCCACTCAACACGATTGTTCCGTCGTTGAATACTGCATCAAGAATCGACGTGGATTCCTCGATGAGTACAGGAGCCAAGATGTTGGCGAGGACCACCTCGGATTGTGTACCTCTAATCCCCTCATGCCATTGCACAGATGACACGTCGTTGAGTTCGCAGTTGATGCGTACTGCCTCTCGCGCATTGTCGGCTATGTCGTATGCCAGCACATCGCACTTCAAGAACTTTGCTACACCAACTGCAAGCACTCCTGAGCCGCAACCAAGATCAAACACTCGGGAATTCTCTTTTGTGGTGCGAAGTGCAAGCCGTAGAGCGAGAACTGTGGTGGGGTGATTTCCAAGACCAAACGTGTCTAACGGTTCAATCAAGAGAAATTCGCGACCAGATGCTGGTGTCACCCAGGCGGGAACAAGATCAAGGGAGTCTGTTACCGGTGTTGCGGTTGCATGATTACGCCAGGTGTCAGCCACAGCGCGCGGAACATGTACGACAGAGAACGTGACATCAGGAAATATTTCTGATACTTGTACTGCGGATGCAAAGGGATCTTCACCCATGCTGGTACGCAAGACGACCGTTTCATTTGAATGATGACGTTCCTCAATCGCAACAACGCCAAGGCTCCACAACGCGTCGGACACCACCTCGCTCAGAGAAGTGGGAGAAATGAAATCAACCATTGACCATGAGTCCTGGTCGTTCTGTGTGGTCATTGCAACACCTAATCGATGCGGCGAAGCTGCTGTCGAAATCGTTCGCCTTTGTGCAGGTAAGCCTGGACCGCCAATTCAATGTCTGCCTTGCGCGCCCTGTTTTCTTTGATGACCGCAGGTGCCCCTACTGCCAAAGCCCCGGCTGGAACTCGCATGTCATTCAGAACCACAGCATTCGCCGCAACAATGGCTCCGGTTTCTACCACTGCTCGATGGAGCACCACCGAGCCGGATGACACTTGGGCAAGATTCTCAATAACGCAGCCTTCTAAATGGACTATGTGGCCAATCACGCAATCGTCGCCCACGGTGGTGTGATTCACGGGAGTTGTATGCACCACGGTGCCGTCCTGGATGCTGGTGCGCTCTCCGATCACAATGGCGCCGTCGTCTCCTCGCAGGACGGCTCCTGGCCATATGGAGCTTCCGGCACCAATGGTGACTGACCCAATGATGATGGCATCGGGATGCACGTAGGCAGCGGGGTCAATGTTGGGTACTTGGTCGCCGAGAGCGTAGATAGCCATGAGGGAAGGCTAATGGCGACAGTGCTTGCTAATGACTGTCGGGTGATTTTGGCAGATACCGTATAGCGCCTATGTCACGTCGTATCAAGATCGAACTCACCAGCAAGCAGTCAGACGGAACCTGGACCTGGCGCGCCGCTGGAGCACAACAACCAAAGGGCACTGTGGCCGACTCAGTTGTGCCATCGGGAGTATCTGTAAAAGACGTTGTTGAAGCCGATGTTGAGTCCGACCTTGATGGCAATCGTGTTCTGTCTATTTCAGTGCCGAAGGCCAAGGCTGCCCGAACAGGGTTCCTTGAAATTCTTCCCTCCGATAAACCATTTGAAGCTGTCACTCAACAGTTACGCAAAAAAGGACCACGCGACGGTGACAAGCGCCGTGGGCCACGTCGTGACAAGGGTGATGGTGCTCGCGGCGAACGTCGTGACGGTGACAAGCGTCGTGAAGGAGCAGAAGGTCGTTCCGACCGCCCTCGCCGTCCATTCTTTGAGACGCCACCAGAATTGCCACAGCGTCCAAAGGCAAAGCGCATTCGTCCACAACGCGTCAATGTTGATGCTGTTCTTGCCGAGCTTCCAGAAGCGCAGCGCGCAATTGCGGAAAAAGTTCTGAGTGGCGGAGTACCTGCAGTACGCGCCGCCATCGAAGAGCAAAACAAGAAAGCTGTTGCCGAAGGTCGCGAAAAGATTCCGGCTGATGGTCTCATTCAGATCGCAGAAAACTTGCTCCCCCGTCTACGGGTCGCCGAATGGCGCGACAAAGCTCTTGCTGCTGAGACGGTGATTGAGGAAGTTGATCTTCGCGACTTGCGCGGCATTGTGGTGTCGGCTGACCAATTGGTTGCCATCGATGAACCAACACGTGCGCTCGTTGCAAAGATGAAACAAGCCCTAGTTGTGCGTCAAGAGACAGAAACTAAGAATTGGCTTGATGACGTTGCGGCTGCCACCAGTGTTGGTCGCGTCGTTCGTGCGCTTCGTTTATCTTCGCAGCCACCAAAGGCTGGCCACCCCTTCCCTGCTCCATTGGCTCAGCAGCTCGCTGACGCAACAGTGGCCGGATTGACGTCCGATGCGCCAGCAGAACGCTGGATCGCACTGTTGGAGGCTGCTGCCTTCTCCCCTGTTCACAACAAAGTGTTGCCTGCTGCCGCACCTGCAGTAGTGACAGAAGAGCTCACCAAAACAGTGGTTCGTTTGTCGCCTCTCATGCCACAAATCGCGGCCCTCTTCGGAATCGCAGTTGATCCCAAGGCTCGTGCCCCTCGTCCATTGCAGCAACCACGTGGAGATAAGAATCCTCGTAAGCGCGCTGGAGACATCAACAAGGCTGCAGAAGCAAAAGGTGGCACTTCACGTGCACCCAAGACTGCTGATGCGCCTCAGAAGCCTGCAGAGCCTGCCGCAGCAGTTCCTCCCTCGTCAGAGGGAAGCGCAGATGCCCCTGAAGCGTCTGAGACTCCTGCAGCGGAGTAGAACAACTTCGGTCGCACGCTTTAGCGCCACTACGGTGGCGTCATGACAAACGACTTGGTTACTTATGAAGTTCGCGGTCAAGTGGCCGTGATCACGCTCAATCGTCCAGATGCGCGTAATGCAGTGAATGACGACGTGGCACAGGCCATGGAAGCGGCCATTGATCGTTTAGAGGCCGAAGATGGCGTATGGGTAGGCGTACTTACAGCCAACACAGAGGGCCATAAATCCCCGGTGTTTTGTGCCGGTGCAGACCTCAAGGCATTGAATGCCGGAGGGCAAACCCTAGGCACCCGTCGAGGAGGCTTTGCCGGATTCGTCTATCGCGAGCGCAATAAGCCCATCATTGCTGCCGTTGACGGCTTGGCTACTGCTGGCGGATGCGAGATTGTCCTTGCTGCCGACATGGTTATTGCCACCACTCGGTCGTCTTTTGGTCTTGCAGAGGTAAAGAGAAATCTCATTGCTGGTGCTGGCGGTCTGTTTCGCTTGCCACGCGCAATTGGTCGCGCAGCGGCCATGGAAGTCATTCTTACTGGTGACCCTCTGCTGGCCGAACGCGCACACCAATTGGGACTTGTCAATCATCTAGTAGAGCCTGGTAAAGCCCTGGATGCGGCGATTGCATTGGGAGAAAAGATTGCAACGTCAGCACCAATGGCAGTGGCCGCAAGTCGCCGCGTCGTGCTTGCCTCGGCGTACGAATCAGATGAGAATCTCATTGCAATGACCAATGCAGAGTTCGCACCTATTTTGAAATCTGAAGACACCAAAGAAGGTCTTACTGCGTTTATAGAAAAGCGCGCACCACAGTGGAAGGGTCGCTAGAGCGACTTCCCTACCAGGATGCTTTGGGCTACCAGCCCATGTCGTTCAAAAAGATTCTTCAACGCACGATCGCCGGGTTGTGCATGCGCACTCACCCATTTCACATTTTGAGAACGTAACTCGCTCAACAGATGTTGAAGCAGTGTGTCTCCTACGCCCACTTCGCGAGCATCGCTGTGAACGTGTATGCATGTGATGAGTGCAGACTCAGGTGGACTAACGAGGTATTGGGCGACGCCAACAACTGAATCTCCACACACAGCAACAATTGTGTGGTCGCCGCTGATGACATCGGTGAACTGGCCTCTGTATTGCGCCATTTCTTGTTGTGCGGCACCTAGCAGGCTTGTTATTGCATTGTTATCGCTAGAGCTCGCGCTGCGGACAATGAGCGACAAGGACATAGACGTTCATTCAGCGGGTGGAACGGTGTCGGATGTTTGGGAGAATCCAGTCATCTTCTTCTGGGCTTCGTTGGCCACATGCTTGACTGCGAACTCTCCTACCATCCGGGCTGCGGGAGCCTGTTGACGCATCTCCTCCACGGATTTTGAAATCCGATTCCAGAGATCGAATGGAAATGTGAAGAGACTCATGCGTTACTTGTTAACAAAGACTGGGCACGTGTCGTCACTCATTGGACACGTAGGCGCATTAGGTCGCACCAGCAAGAAACACACCGAACATTGCACCTCGTCGGCACGCTTTGGCTGAAGTGCGTCATCAGCGCCGCTGCGGTCATCAACTTCAATCACTTCATCTTCGTCAGCCGTGAGGTCTTCTGACTTCAGGCGATCGTCAAGGATTGCTGCTAGGTCCTCTTCGACGTCATCGGGAGCAACCATGTCGTCGTCATCATCGTCGTCATCGCCGGCCTTGCGAACAATGGTTGCTCCGAGTGAGTCGTCGTCGTCGGCATCGTCGTCGAGTGCATCGTCATCACCCAAAAGCGAATCTTCATCGAGGTCGTCTTCAAGAATGTCCAGCTCTTCGCCGTCCATTTCCTCGTCCAGTTCTTCTGGTTCTAAATCATCTTTTGCCATGGGGAGCTCCTATTTTTGCGACAACTCTCGCGGCGGGATATTAGACACAAACTTGCGTCAAGGCACGAATGCTACGAAAAGATTTCAATACTGGTGACCGTTGTCACTTATAAAATGACCCTCTAATGAGCGTTTCGGCGAGCCTCTGCACGCCGTTCAGATTCCAGGCGTTCTAATTCAGGTGCTTCCTGGGTCATGTGAGACATTGC
>CAYSPE010000061.1:0-11098 GCA_964432845.1 uncultured Bifidobacterium sp. | reverse complement strand
GCATTGCCCGAAGAGTTCGGTGGTCAAAGCGCCAGCAACTTGAAGATGGCCATCATTCGCGAACACCTTGCTCAAAAAGGTCTCGGCTTGCATAACGATCTGCAGAACGAATCAAGCATTGTGGGCAACTTTCCAACAGTGCTCATGATGCGCGACTTCGGCACTGAAGCTCAGAAGAACGAGTGGATGCCTGGTTTCTTAGATGGCACCAAACGCCTTGCGTTCGGCCTCACCGAACCAAACCACGGCAGCGACGCAACGTATTTGGAAACCACTGCGTATCGCGACGGTGACGAGTGGGTCATCAATGGCATGAAGCGTTGGAACAGTGGATTACATCACGCGACACACGACATTATTTTCGCTCGCACCAGCGGAAACCCCGGAGATCCCAAGGGAATTACTGCGTTTTTGGTGCCCACCGATGCACCCGGATTCAAAACTGAATTCTTTTGGTGGACATTCAACATGCCCACTGATCATGCCGAAGTGAGCCTCACCGATGTTCGTGTGGGGCCCGAAGCAGTGTTTGGTCCGCCGGAAGAAGGACTCGCACTCGCACAACACTTCGTGCACGAAAACCGCATCCGTCAAGCTGCATCATCATTGGGTGCAGCGCAATATTGCATTAATGAAGCAGTGCGATATTCCAATGAGCGCATTACGTGGGGCAAGAAGCTAAGCGTGAACCAGGGCATTCAATTCCCGTTGGTGGAGTTGCACACAGAAGCGGCAATGTTGCGTCAAATGATTCGCTACACAGCGTGGATGCTCGACCACAAGCACCACATGGAAGTCACGCACCTGGTGGCTATGTGTAACTACCGCGCCAATCGTTTGGCGTGCGATGCCGCAGACCGCGCCATGCAAACGTGTGGGGGAGTCGGGTACAGCCGTCACATGCCGTTTGAGCACATCTATCGACATCACCGTCGCTACCGCATCACCGAGGGCTCCGAAGAGATTCAGATGCGCAAGGTGGCAAGCAACTTGTTCGGGTTTGGGGCCCTGCCCGACCGTCGGTAAGACTTTTCAGAAATTCGCCGACTGGACTTGCAATCGGTGATAGGTATTCCTAACATAGTTTCTCAAGACATTAGGCAAACCTAACAACCCCTTAGGAGTACCCCATGGGCGCCAGCCTCCTCATCACATTGCGAGAAGGTCTCGAGATCTCACTGGTTCTTGCCATTCTGATCTCGTACCTGGTCAAGAGCAATCGGCGCAGTGACATTGCTGATGTATGGCGCGGCACAGCCTTGGCTACCGCAGTGTGCGTAGTAGGCGGCATTGCGTTTCATATTTTCGTTGGTGAATTTCAGGGCAAGGCCGAGCAATTCATCGAGGGAACCATTGCGATCCTCGCGGCAAGTGTTCTCACGTGGATGATTTTTTGGATGCGCGGTCATGCTCGCGACATGGGAACTCAATTGCGTGCACAGATCGATGCTGCCTCCACTCACAAAGCACTGGTCACTATTGCTTTTGTTGCAGTGCTTCGTGAGGGTCTTGAGACTGTTCTGTTCTTGCTCTCTGCAGAAACCTCGAATTCATCGGGTTCACAAGTGGTGGTTGGTGGCCTTATAGGTTTGGCTATTGCCGCTGTTCTCGGACGGTTGGTGTACGTGGGTGGCAACAAGATCAAACTCAGCACATTCTTCAACATCACTGGTGCGCTACTTATCCTGTTCGCTGCCGGACTCTTCGGCAAGTTCTTCCATGAGTACCGCGAGCTGCTCGGATTTGAATCAGGATGGTTGTTCGAACCCGCTTGGACCATCACATCGGGTGCATGGTCAAGCGGAACCTTTTATGACTTCATGAAGGGCTTCTTTGGTTGGTCAGCAGACCCAGAGAACATTCGGGTCATCGCATACTTGGCGTACTTGGTGCCCGTGGTGGCCTTGTATGCGCGTGCCACAAAAGGCAAATCCACCAACTAGCCAAGGGCTTTTGGCGGGGCAGCCACTAAGTTGGAAGGCATGTCCCCAGCAAAAGACGGCACCCCCATCGACATCAAGCCACGCAGCCGCGACGTAACAGACGGCATTCAAAAGGCTGCAGCTCGCGCCATGTTGCGTGCTGTTGGTTTGGGCGACGAAGACTGGGTGAAGCCACAGATTGGTATTGCTTCTTCATGGAATGAAGTCACGCCGTGCAACATGTCGTTGCGTCGTCTCAGTGAATCGGCCAAGCAAGGTGTTCGCGACGCAGGCGGCGTGCCAATGGAGTTCGGCACCATCACCGTGAGCGACGGTATTTCTATGGGACACGAAGGCATGCGTGCATCGCTCGTTTCGCGTGAAGTCATCACCGACTCGGTGGAAACTGTTGTCCACGCAGAACGCTTTGATGGATTTGTGGGTCTTGCTGGATGCGATAAGAGCATTCCTGCCATGCTCATGGCCGCAGCACGCTTGAACCTTGCCAGTGTGTTCGTGTACAACGGCAGCACCATGCCCGGTGTGTACCAAGGCAACAACATCGACATCACCACCGTGTTTGAGGCAGTGGGTGCATGTGCTGCCGGCACCATGACCGAAGGCGAACTCACTGACATTGAACGCGCCGCATGTCCTGGCGAAGGTGCATATGGTGGCATGTTCACCGCCAACACCATGTCTTCCATTGCAGAAGCATTGGGCATGAGCCTTCCCGGATCTGCAAGCGCACCAGCAATCGATCGTTCACGCGAAGGTGATGCTCAACGTGCAGGCGAGGCAGTAGTGAACATGTTGCGACTTGGCATCACGGCTCGCGACATCATGACCAAGAAGGCATTTGAAAATGCCATTGCTGTTGCAAATGCATTTGGCGGTAGCACCAATGCCGTTTTGCACTTGCTTGCAATTGCTAACGAAGCAGGTGTTGATCTCGATCTTGACGACTTCAACCGCATCGCCGACAAAGTGCCACACATTGCAGACACCAAGCCCGGCGGCAAGTTCCACATGTCAGACATTCACCGCATTGGTGGCGTGCCCGTGCTCATGAAGCACCTGCTCGACGCCGGCTTGTTGCATGGCGACGTGCTTACGTGCACCGGCAAAACCATGGCCGAAAATCTTGCAGACATCAATCCGCCTGCACCCGACGGCGTAGTGATTCACCCACTCAATGACCCCATTCACAAAGAAGGTGGTCTCAACATTCTCACCGGTTCACTCGCACCGAATGGAAGTGTGGTGAAGGTTGCTGGTCTCACAAAAGATCAATTGCAATTCGAAGGACCTGCTCGCGTGTTCGACGGTGAAGACGGTGCAATGGATGCCATCATGACCGGCAAGATCAATCATGGTGACGTCATTGTGATTCGTTACGAAGGTCCAAAGGGTGGTCCTGGAATGCGTGAAATGCTTGCCATTACTGGTGCACTGAAAGGTGCAGGTCTTGGCTCCACAGTTGCGCTCATCACCGATGGACGATTCTCGGGCGGCACATGGGGCTTCTGCATTGGTCACGTCGCGCCTGAAGCAACAGATGGCGGCCCCATTGCATTCGTGAACGAAGGCGATCGCATTCGTATCGACGTTCCTACAAAAGCTCTTGACTTGTTGGTAGACCCAGCCGAATTAGAGAAGCGCAAGGTGGGTTGGAAGCCCAACGCACCTCGCTACACCACGGGCGTTTTGGCCAAATTTGCCAAGTTGGTGCAAGGTGCCGAAACTGGTGCCATCACCAATATCACCCATTAATACCAATGAGTGTTACTTAGCAACTCACTCGTACGAATAGTTGCACCACCCTTTTGGGAGGATGCGACTCCTCATGAGTGAACCTTCCCTTCCCCAGGGCAGCCCTGAGCTGCCACTCCATTTTTCATTTACATTGCCCTACGCCGAAATCGTGGCGGTCAACGATTATGCGCAGCGGTACGCACCTGTGCCGGCCGCTACCTATCGCATTCACGTTCGCTTCTTGCCTGGCAAACACCAGTGGTTTATGGGCGAGGCAAACCTCACCGCGTGGTTCGAATACAGCGGTAACGGGCCACACATCGGTCTTGTCACACTTCCTATGCATTTGTTCAAGCTCATGGCATCAATGGGTGAATTCGAGGATGTTGATGTACACGTCAATCGTGTTGCGGACACTGTGCAATTCACCATCGATGGAGTGTCCACCACTATCGACTTGCCACGTCAAAGCTCATTCGGATGGAACAACGACTTTGCATCTGCGTACAGCGTGCGAATCGATACACCACATGCGGTGAAGTTGGGGCGCGTCATGCTGTCGCATCCGGTCAACTTGCCTATGGAAGAACTCGACGGCGTCCCTCTACCGTTCATTGATTTCTCGTTTGACGGCGATACCCTCACCGCTGTTCGCGATTGGACGCGTTTTCACGGTCCACGCGTAGCAGTTGACATTCCAGCATCTGGCGCATTCCGCGGCGAGTTTTCTTGTTTCGCAGATCCCATTGCGCGTGAGTTGTTCTACGCAGACTTGTCCGAAGGTGATGAAATCACCATTGCATTCTCGGTGGATACACCCAACGTTGCACATATCACCGGTGACGGTTGGGGAATCAAAACGGAACTCGGCCATCACTATGTTCTTGAACATCGCTTTAACGTTGTTGAAAACATTGTTGCCGACGACATTTACGTAGAAGAAGATTCGCGCATTGGGTGGGACGCAGTCGTGCGTTGCACTCATCGCGACCAAGAAGTAACGGCCACCATTTTGTGTGAAGACAACAACGAAGCACACTTCGTTCGTCTCGCCTGCGTCGTGGTGGCTGATGCCCCATGGAATCTGCAAATGGCAGAAGAAATGAACTCATGGAACAACATGTGGGCAAACAGCAAGCTTGTACGCGAAGGGGACAACCTCCTCGTTATCGCCGATGTGCCGGTCACTTCACTTGAAGTGCTTGGTGAATCGGTGCGCGGACTCGTCATGAAGGCCAACAGCGTGCGTGACGTTGTTGCAGTTTTCATGTAACAGAAACGGATTTATCAACATCTTCAGACCCATCCACCACAACACATACATAACACCACAAGGGAGCAACATCATGTCCGATCACAACAACGCCGAATTTCCAGACCTGCATCAACTCACAGATTCCCTTGCGGAAATCGAGATGGTGGTGCGTGATTACGAACCAAAGGTTCGCGAGTTGAATCGCAAGTTCAATGATGTATTGGGATCACACCCCAGCAGCCCGAACGGCGCGTGGTTGTATTTGGCCAAGGCCCAAGATGGCACCTACTTCATTGCGATGGAAGATCTGAAAATTGCCGATTTCAGCAAGGTCATCTGGGTATTGGGCCAGGCAGCTCAACTTGTGAAAGATGCCCCAAAACTGGTGGGTGCAGAACCAGACACCGATATCGACCTTGGTCCAGTGGTAGTGGGAGACGCCGCACAACTGACGTTTGTGCCCACAACCCACGTACGCGTGAATCGTGGTCGCCAGTGAAATTGTCGTTTGAGCACAATCGCAGTTCGTGGGAAATTCGTGTGCAGACGTACGAACTTCTGCACATCTATATGTTGATGAAAGCAACGTCACGTAAGCCCAAACACACCAATGTGGTGTGGCTTACTCGTGTGTCGCCAACAAAGCGTGCATGGATTGTGAGCGAGAGCAATACAACTGCATGGATCACCGCCGATGCATCCCCTAGCGACCCAGATTTCGCACTTCCCATTCCCGATGACTTCATTGGGTACTTGGCAGACCTGGGAAGTGAAGAAGAGGCGGTCGACATTTTCTACAACGAAAAAGACGACACCATCGTGGGGCGTGCTGGCGATCGTTATTGCGCTATCGACCACCCAGAAGATGTGGTGTTTACCGAGGATGACCTGCCGTATCGCGCCTTGCCACACGGTACGAACAATTCAAGCGCAACAGCGACAGTGCAGATGGAAGACCTCATGTTGTTCGCCGATCAAGTGATGACCTGGTATCCGGAACTTCCGGCTACTAATGAGATTCATCCATTTGTTTCATTGCAGATTGGCGATGGACAATTTGCGTGGACAATGGATCGTCGCCGTATGAATATGTACCGCACTACCGGTGCTATTCCGGCAGTTACGACCGGCAATATCGTCACCGAATTCTTCCCGTACCGCTTGGCCAGATTGTTGCGCACCAATGTCTTACTTACAGAGGCAAGTATTTTCATCGGCTCAGAAGATGCAGACGACATTTATTTCTGCGGCGACGACTGGGGAATTCGCACCATCAATACCCCCGAGGTGGCGGCACGTTGGTATACGCCGTTCGTGTACGAGGTGAAGAAGTGTGGTGGCGAGGTAGCCCTGCGTTCAAGTAAACGCACGCCCACGCATTTCCAATTCGAAATCAACAACTACTCCTGTTACGCGTCATTGCACGAAACGGAAGACGGAAGTGACGACTACGGGCGGCTCACATATGTGGTGGCCCATGAAGTTGAGCCAACGCTCTCTATGTATGAAAAATTGAATTCGCTGAATGCAACATTGGTTGGCGCAAGTGTGGTCCTTCGCAACAATGAAATTCGCGTGGTGGCAGACGTTCCACTTACCTCGTTGCGCAACCTGTCGCGCATTATGACGCCGTTTGTGGCAGCCATAGAGCGAATAGGTTTGGCGTACGAAATTTTGCCTTTGTTTGCCACTTCGCTCGACGATTCAAGCAAGTAGTTACTGCTTGCCCATCTCCGAGTCGTGATGGATCTTGGCGTCGGGGCCTGGCTTTGCATCCAACAGCTCCACGTCAATCCACTTGATAGTGCCAGTGAATGCAAATGGTGATGAATAGCGGGGCGACACTGGTGCGCCGTTATCCCTGCCCACGTCCATGCCGTTGAAGGGCATCCAGCCGCGGATCATGCGAGGAACCTCGACTGAACCCACCACTTTCCCGTCGAAGCGCAATTCACCAACGCCACCAGTTCTGGTGGTCTTCGTGAATTCCCACGCGAGTTCGTGGTCGCCCGGAGTCAATGCAACCAGGGCACGAATTTCATGTGGTTCCATGGGGAAGTGGTAGTGGTAACCGACCATGCCGTCTTGCACATACATGGAATATCCGGCCCACGCGTCTCCGTCTTTGAAGAGCACTCCTTCGCATGGCTCATTACCCACCGTGAAGTGTGCAGTGACTCGGTGACTGGTATTCATGAGTTGTGGAGAGTTGTCGCTCGGAACGCGTTGCACGCCGGGCCACAAACGGAAGAAGCGTTTCACTGGCCGCTTGTTGGGTGCAGCGAGTCCGTCCTCAATAGGTAACACCTTGTATTTGGCTGCCTCATCCCACCACAACTCAATCAATTCGTCGAGTTTCTCTGGCATTGCCGCGGCGAGGTCGTTCGACTCTGAGAAGTCTTCGTTGAGGTTGTACAACTCCCACACATCATCGGTCATCTCGGTGCGGTACTTGTGTCGTGCTACTGCCTTCCAGCCGTCCTTCACGATTCCGCGGTGACCCAACATCTCAAAGTGTTGGATTGCTTTTTGAGTGGGTGCCTCGGGTTGGGTGATGGAGTATTTCATTGACGTTCCGTGGAGCGGCATCTGTTGAACGCCATTGAGAACGGCGGGCATTTCCACGCCAAGCAGCTCGAGCAAGGTTGGCGTCACATCAGTGCAGTGATGGAATTGGTGGCGAAGTGTTCCTCGCTGTGATTCATCGATGCCCTTTGGCCAACTGATAATGAACGGATCTCGCACACCACCACCGTGTGTGTTCTGCTTATAGAACTTGCACGGTGTATTGCTGGCCATGGCCCATCCCATCGGAATGTTGTTGAACCACTGCGTTTCGCCCATTTCATCAAGGTGCGCGAGTGTCTCTTCCATGGTCATCTCAACACGTTCGAAGTACCGACCCTGGTTCATGGTGCCGTTGACGCCACCTTCTTGACTCGCGCCATTGTCGCTCATAAGAACCACAATGGTGTTGTCGAGTTGCCCAATGCGCTCGAGAGTGTCTAGGAAGCGGCCGATCTGTTCGTCGGTGTGCGTGAGCATTGCAGCATAAGCAGCGTTGAAACGCACGAACACTTTCTTCTCGTCAGCTGTGAGTTCATCCCATGGCTTGATGCCGGGGTTGCGCGGTGGCAACACCGTGTTCTCTGGAACGATGCCCATTGCCTTCTGCTTGGCGAGACGTTCTTCGCGAGCAACGTCCCAACCCTTTTCGAATTGTGGAACGTATTCATCGATGCGATCCTTCGTGACATGGTGTGGCGAGTGAAGCGCACCAAATGCCATGTACATGAAAAAAGGTTTTTCAGGGTCAATGCTCTTTTGTGCCGATACCCAATCAACCGCATGATCAACAATGTCGTCGGTGAGGTGATAACCCTCTTTGTCGGGCTTTGGAACGTGGCGATTGTCTTCGGTGAGGAATGGATCCCACTGGTTCATTGCGCCGTCCATGAAGCCGTAGTAACGATCAAAGCCGCGTTGAGTGGGCCACAGGTCGAATGGCCCGGTGGGTCCGATGTGATGCATGGGCGTGAGGTGCCATTTGCCTAGCGCAAAACTATTGAAACCAGCGGGTCGCAACATCTCCGGCAACATGGCAGCGTCTTTGGTGACCTTTCCTCGGTAGCCGTCAAATCCGTAGTCGTAGTTCGCAAGTGATCCCATTCCCACTGCATGGTGATGACGCCCAGTCAGTAACGAAGCACGGGTGGGTGAGCACAACGACGTGGTGTGGAAGTTGGTGTAACGCAATCCATTGGCAGCAAGACGGTCAATATTGGGAGTGCGCACGTCACTTCCGTAACAGCCGAAGTCGGCAAATCCGGCGTCGTCAAAAACAATGAGAACAACGTTGGGCGTACCCTTCGGTGCAGTTGGTTCACCCGGATAATGGGGTGCCATCTCTTTCATGGTGACGCCAGTGCGTGGCTTCTCGCTCATTGTTTCCCCCTCAATTGAATGAAGAGAGAGTACTCCAATGAATCGTTGCGCCTATAGGGCGAGTTCTATTTTGTGAGGCGGCGAGCAACAACTGATCGCCAGCCCAGCATGCTGGCGAACAAGAACACGGTGGCCACAATCACGAATGCCGGCGCCGTGCCACGGTCGAACGCAATGCGTCGCAGAATCATGCCGACGGCAGTGGTGAACAGCACCACTGTCACGCCGTTCTCAACCGAAAGCACATCGCGCTTTTGAAAGTGCATGAACACTCGCGAGCCAACAACAGAGATCAAGAAGGGCGCTGCAACAAAAAGGACACCGGATAACCCGGTGTCCGTCTTGTGATTTCTGGTTCCGATAACAACGAATGCGAGAACGCACACGATGTCAAAGGCCAACGCCCGCAATGCGGAGCGATTCATCAATCGGTCTCGTCGTAGTACTCGCGACCAAGGTGCGTGATCTGGTCTTCGTTCATGAGCCAACGCAGAGTGTTCTTCAGCTTTGCGAGCTGAATGAACAAGTCGTGCTCTGGGTACAAGCCAGGAGCAACCTGTGGGCTCTTGTAGTAGAACGACAGCCATTCCTGAATGCCGCCCAACCCAGCGCGTTGTGCAAGGTCTGAGTAGAGCACCAAGTCGAGCGCGAGTGGCGCAGCGAGAATTGAGTCACGGCACAAGAAGTTCACCTTGATCTGCATGGGGTAACCCATCCAGCCAGTGATGTCGATGTTGTCCCAACCTTCTTTGTTGTCGCCGCGAGGTGGGTAGTAGTTGATCTGCACCTTGTGGAACACATCGCCGTAGAGGTCGGGGTTCTTTGATGGCTCAAGAATGTCTTCCAACACGCCGAGCTTCGACTCTTCTTTGGTCTTGAAGTTTTCTGGTGCGTCAAGCACTTCGCCATCGCGGTTGCCGAGAATGTTGGTGGAGTACCAACCGGTGAGACCCAATTGACGTGCCTTCACCATTGGTGCAAGAACGGTCTTCATGAGGGTCTGACCCGTCTTGAAGTCTTTGCCTGAGATGGGGATGTTGTTCTGCGTTGCGTATTCGCGCAAGCAAGGCATGTCGACTGCAAGGTTGGGGGAGCCGTTCGCAAATGGAACGCCTTCCAACAACGCTGCGTATGCGTACAACATGGACGGAGCAACCTGATCGGAGTTTGCGTCGATGGCCTTTTCAAAAGCCTCGATGGTCTGATGGTCCGGACCTGGCTCAATGAAGATTTCGGTGCTTGCGCACCAAATCATGACAACGCGGTCCACCTTCTTCTCATCGCGGAAGCGATTGATGTCGGCGCGGATGCCGTTGAGCATTTCGCGCTTGCTGGTGGTGGCCATCACGTGTTCGCCAGTGAGGTTGCGTGCGTACTTGCGCTCGAACGCTGCCTTCATGGGGCGCACTTCGCGAAGCACATCGGCGATGGACTCAATGTGCTTGCCCTGCTCGAGCACACCAGCACGCGAAGCGGCTACGTATGCATCGTCGGGGAACACGTCCCATGCGCCCCACACGATGTCATCGAGTTTGGCGAGGGGAACGAAGTCCTTAATAAGAGGTGAGCGACCATCGGTGCGCTTGCCCAGACGGATAGTGCCCATCTGGGTCATGGAGCCAATGGGGAGTCCCTGTCCACGCTTGGCGAGTTCAACGCCAGCGATAAGGGTGGACGCCACGGCGCCGAGGCCAACGGTGAGGACACCGAGCTTGCCTTCGGCGGGGGC
The DNA here is from genome assembly GCA_964432845.1 of uncultured Bifidobacterium sp. GTDB lineage: Bacteria > Actinomycetota > Acidimicrobiia > Acidimicrobiales > Ilumatobacteraceae > UBA2093. Next base: position 492 of record CAYSPE010000061.1, on the reverse strand, counting down.
GATTGTGCGGGTTTCAGACATGGCTCCCACGCTACTTGGGCGTGGCAGCCATGAAGTCGTTTATGACCCCGGCCAGCTCCTCACCCTTGTCTTCCTGCACGAAATGGCCCCCGCCCACGATGGTGACGTGGGGCTGGCCCTTGGTGCCTGGTACGCCTCCTAGGAATGCGCGGTCGCTTCCGGCCGTTACTGGGTCGCTGTCGCTAAAGGCGCAGAGGAATGGCTTGGTGAAATTGTTCAGAACCTCCCAAGCCTTGCCATTGGCAATGTTGGAGGGGTCGTCGGCGCCATCTGGGTACAGAGCAGGGAAGATACGAGCGCCGGCCTTGAAAGTTTCGTCGGGGAATGGTGCGTCGTACGCGGCCACTACATCGGACAAATCGCTGAGCGCACCGCCATTGATCAACTTGCCTACTTCGAACACAGGAACCTCTTGTGAGAACTTCTGCCATGCGCGGAACGCAGCACTTGGCTCTTTGCCATACATGGGCA
>CAYSPE010000060.1:0-11136 GCA_964432845.1 uncultured Bifidobacterium sp. | reverse complement strand
CTGTCTGGGAAGTTAGCCATACCATCTGCACCCTGGGCGTTGCCCTTTGCAGTTGCGTATACCTTGTCGCCTTCCTTCACGTATGCAAGACCGTCGTCAAGGAGGGTGAACACGTCGGGAGCAATTTCTTCACAGAGTCCGTCACCGGTGCACAAGTCCTGGTCAATCCATACCTTCATTGGGAAGTCCCTTCGTCACGTCGCCTTACGGCACATATGGCTGTGGTTCGTTGTGAACCACAGCCAATATCTTTACACAAGAGAGGCTCCGAGCACGGTGTCCGTTCGAACAGAGACCGAATTCTCATCGGGGTATCCTGATTCCCAATGACATTGCCATTGTTTCCGCCGTCACAGGATCCCGGTTCGAATTTCGCCGAATTGGTGAAACAGATGGGACTCTTGCCCTCATACCAGCATCTCAACCCGTCTCTTTCGGTACCTCACGCCACCACATGCGTCGCATTGCGGTACGCAGATGGCGTCTTGATTGCCGGAGACCGCAGGGCCACTATGGGGAACATCATCAGCCATCGAGGGATGGAGAAGGTGTACCGCACTGACAATTTCAGCGCTGTGGCATTTGCGGGCACGGCCGGACCAGCAATGGAAATGACCAAGCTGTTTGCCCTGTCACTTGAGCATTACGAAAAGATGGAAGGTCGCACGTTGTCCCTAGAGGGCAAAGCGAATCAGTTGTCCGCGATGGTGCGAAACAATCTTCCGGCCGCAATGAACGGAATGGTCGTTGTGCCTCTTTTTGCAGGTTTTGATGAGCACGACAATCAAGGACGAATCTGGAATTACGACCCGACAGGCGGCCGCTATGAGGAGAGCGAATATGCATCCATCGGAAGTGGTTCCACGTATGCCGGCACGGTCATAAAAGTTGGTTGGCGGTCGGATCTCACCTCATCAGATGCGATCGACTTGGCATGCAGGGCTTTATGGGAAGCAGCTGATGCGGACTCCGCAACGGGGGGCCCAGACGGACTGCGTGGCGTGTATCCCATCGTCGCATTGATCGATAAGAGCGGTTGGCGCAAAATAGAAGACGAAATACTTGAAGAAACTTTTGATGCAATTGCAGAAAAGGTGAAGTCACGATGAACATGCCTTTTTATGTACCGCCAGAACAACTCATGCTTGAAAAAGCGGATTTTGCTAGAAAAGGCATCGCGAGAGGCCGTGCACTTGTCGCACTGCAATATGCAGACGGAATCGTTTTGGTGGCAGAGAACCCCTCGAACAATCTCCGCAAAATCGGAGAAATTTATGACCGTATTGCGTTTGCGGGTGTCGGCAAATACAACGAGTTCGATCAATTGCGTCAGGCAGGCATCAGATTCGCAGACACCACAGGTCTTCAATATTCACGTCGAGATGTTGACGGACGCGGTTTGGCAAATCTCTATGCACAAGCAATCGGCTATTCGTTCACCCACGAACAAAAACCACTCGAAGTTGAAATACTTATCGCTGAAGTTGGGCATGAAAAAGAAAACGATCGACTTTTCCACATCACCTTCGACGGCACCGTGATTGACGAACAAGAATGTTGCATCCTCGGAGGAGACGCAGAATCTGTTCGTCAACGTCTACAAGCTTCAATCAAACCCGATGCCCCTTTATCATTAGCGATTCTCACCGCATCACGGGCACTCTCTGGCCCCGAACGCACCCTGACACCCGATGAATTAGAAGTGGCGGTTTTGACCAGAGGCGAGAACAGACGCTGTTTTTCGCGCCTCAATCACCAACAAGTGACCGACCTTCTGAAGTAGCGTGGTCTTCTCATGGATGCCCAGGAAGTAACCGTTCAAGAAGAGGGCGTTCACTCAATCGCCAAATCACTGCGTGATTGGATTTTGGTCATCTCAGTTGCGCTCGGTGCCGCACTACTCGTTCGCGTATTTGTGCTCCAACAGTTCTACATCAGTGGTCCGTCTATGGAGACCACACTTTTTGAGAACAACCGCGTGCTCGTCAACAAGTTGAGTTATCGACTGCACGACATACATCGTGGTGACGTGGTGGTCTTTGACAGGGTCACAACCACGGGGGGAACAGTGGCCCACGATGATCTGATTAAAAGGGTCATTGGCGTCGCCGGAGACACCGTCGAAATTCAAAAGTGCAAAGTCTTTGTGAATGGAACCGAAATCAACGAGCCGTACCTGAATAAACAACAGTTGTCTCAACAGAGCTTGCTTGAGCGATGTCGAGTAGTCGACATGCCGAAAGTTTCCGTTCCCACCGATCAGTTGTTTGTGATGGGAGACAACAGGCCAGAGTCATTCGATAGTCGAAGTTTCGGGACCATTCCCACTGACTTAGTCGTCGGGCGCGCATTTGCCATTGTGTGGCCTTTTTCCCGAATCAGTGGACTATAAGTTCTTCCTCGTAGGCGTATATCCAATTTCGCTGCTGTACGCGTCAACTAGTCGATCTACAAAATCGCTGTACACCGCGTCGAGACCCATACGAAATGCATCAGTTAGAGCGTGAGGAAATTGCACATCCCATCCAAAGGCCAAAACTTGAAACCTGTGGGCCATTGTGACGAGTCCGCCGTTCCAATCCGTGATGTGCATATTAAGAACGTCGACGCCATGTTCAGCCAGTAGCGCTAATCGCTTTTCTGGTCCTTCTTTAATGCGGGACAGACGAGATGAATCAACTATTCGAACATCGGGATACCGATCTCGATACTCAAGAGTGGTGGAGATCTTGTGGTGGCATACCCATAGTCGCTGCAAATCAAATTGAGCTGCGTGTGCGCCTCTCACAAGTCCGTCAGCGGCACGAGCATCCTTGACATCAACACTGAAATCAAAATCCGTTCCGCAGGCATCAAAGAATTCCTCAATAGTGGGAATGTACGAAGGAAGCTTCTTTGCATTCATCTCAGCAATCGGGCGCTTACGTCCAAAAGAGCGCACTACACCGTCATGATCAAGCACAGTCACGCCATCGCTTGTGATCCAGCAGTCGCTCTCGAGCCCATTGGCGCCCAGGCGAAGCGCGAGTTGAAAAGCTTCAATCGTGTTCTCGGGCGCATGGGCACGAGCCCCCCTATGTGCAAAGGCAATGGGGGACTCACGGAGAGAAGGAAGACGTTGCTGCACCCCACGAACACTAGAGCGTGGCTTCTATGCTGGAACGGTGTTCAACCTCTCTGGCAGCGAATTGGTCTTCCTGCTCGTAGCAGGGTTGGTGGTGCTCGGACCCGAGCGATTACCAGGTGTCATTCGGCGGGTCGGAAAGGTGTACGGGGAAGTTCGACGCGCCACAGCTGGCTTGGAGAAGGAATTTCGAGACACCTTTGACGCACCACTGCAAGACATACGAAACACCGTCGACGAAGCCAAGAACGGGTTCGGACTTGTGGACACCGAACCCTCACCCCCAATGCGTCCAGAAATGCCTGCTGATCCTTCAGTACTTGAAGAACACACTTCACAGGATGAAGAGAAGTGAACGCACCTGCCGACACCATGTCCATCATGGAACACCTCAACGAACTTCGGATGAGAATCATTCGTTGCGTCCTCGCTGTGGCGATCGGATTCTGCGTGTTCCTCGCGTTCTACGACCCCATCAAGAGTTTTCTGACGCAGCCGTACCGCAATCTGTGCCGTGCTCGCCCAGACTTCAAATGCGATGGTTCGCTGTACTCGCTTGGACCACTTGACGGCTTCGGCGCGCGAATGAAACTGTGCGCGTACGGTGGAATTGTGATCGCTCTTCCGGTGATCTTGTGGCAGATTTGGCGTTTTGTCGTGCCGGCACTATCGAAAAAAGAAAAACGCTACGCAGTTCCTTTCATTAGTTCAACAATCATTCTGTTCGGAGTGGGGTGCTGGCTCGCGTATTGGACACTTGACAAAGCTCTCGAGTTCCTCATCGCTTGGTCCGGCACTGACGTGACATCAACATTCCAAGTCACAAAGTACGTGATGTTGGTAGTGCTCATGATGCTTGCCTTCGGCGTCGGCTTCCTCAGTCCCGTCTTAGTGGTCTTCATCCAATTGGCAGGGCTTGTCACGCCAAAGACGTTGATCAAGCAATGGCGTTACGCAATCATGATTATTTTCGTAACGGCGGCAGTCATTACACCATCTGGAGATCCGATCAGCATGATGGCACTCGCTGTGCCCCTCACAGTTTTGTATCTGTTAGCCGTGCTCACTGGTTGGCTTTTGGTGCGCAAACGCGAAACCGTCGCATAATGTCCGTTCGAACAGAGTTCCTTGCCGGACTGTCGTATACGCCCGACGACTTTCAATTAAAGGCCATGGATTCCATTGATCAAGATGCCTCTGTCCTCGTAGCCGCGCCCACGGGATCTGGTAAAACACTCATTGCTGAGTACGGCATCGCACGTGCGCGTCATATGAAGCGACGTGCGTTTTACACCACACCTATAAAGGCTTTATCGAACCAGAAATACAGAGATTTATGCGATCTCTACGGAGCACATCGAGTAGGACTTGTCACTGGGGACAACGCGGTCAATCCCGATGCCGAAGTTGTAGTGATGACCACAGAAGTGTTGCGCAACATGATTTACGCATCCTCTACTCGTCTAGACACGCTAGGGGTCGTCATCCTTGACGAGGTTCATTACTTACAAGACGCTTATCGCGGACCGGTATGGGAAGAAGTGATCATTCAGCTTGATCCAGAAGTGCAGCTGGTCTGCCTTTCTGCAACCGTTTCGAATGCCGATGAGGTGGCCCACTGGCTCTCCACGGTGAGAGGACGGACTGACGTCGTTGTAGAAACCACTCGACCCATTGAATTGGTCAACCATTTTGCGATGCACGACAACGCAACAGGGAAAACCGAAATGTTTGACACCATTGTTGGTGGTGAAGGAAACCGCCATGTGTTTCGACTGCTAAGCGGTGGCAGACCCGACGGTGGACGCAAAGGAATACCCGCACAAAAAAAGCGTCGGTTTTCCCCGCCCACTCGACCAGAGATCGTTGATCTTCTTCATGCATCATCCATGTTGCCAGCGATTGTGTTCATCTTCAGTCGTGCCCAATGTGAAGATGCAGTTCGGTCCTGCATGCGTGCTGGAATAATCCTCACATCATCAGAAGAAGAAGCTCGTATTCAAGAGATAGTGGAACGCCATTGTGAGTCTCTCAGCGCCGACGATCGGCAGGCTCTCGAATATGAGTATTTTCTAGAAGATGTCGGAAGCGGTATCGCGTGTCATCACGCCGGAATGATCCCCATGTTCAAAGAGGCCGTGGAAGAGTGTTTTGTGAAAGGCCTCATCAAGGTGGTCTTTGCCACTGAAACGTTGGCAGTTGGCATCAACATGCCAGCCCGCGCAGTGGTGATAGAAAAGCTCACCAAGTACACCGGAGAGCACCACCAATTGTTGCGAGCATCCGAGTTCACTCAGCTCACGGGCCGGGCAGGTCGTCGTGGACTCGACGAAATAGGGCACGCAATTTCAATTTGGAATCCGTTTGTCAGTTTCGATCAAGTGGTGGGTCTTTCTCTGAGTAGAAGTTTTCGCCTCACTTCCGCTTTTCGACCCACTTTCAACATGGCTGTCAACATGGTTCGTCGCCACTCGCACGACGGCGCGCATCACATCCTGAATCTCTCATTTGCTCAGTTTCAAGCCGACAAGGATGTGGTGACCTCTGAAGCCACACTTGAGCGACGTAAACGCGACCTTGCTCTTCTAGAACGCGAACTCCACAACGAACCACCCAAACTGACTGAAGAAACCACAGCACCGGCTTCATCTGTTGAAGCGGAAATCGCACTCCGTTCACTTCGCCCAGGCGACATAGTGATATTTGACGCATCCAACATTCGTGGGCGCGGTCTTATTTTGAGTACCGCCGCACGGCGCTCAGGCATTCGTCTCACCGTGGTGACACCAAGTCGCAAAATTGTGGATGTCATGGCCAAAGATTTGCGAACCATTCCACATAAAGCCGGCCATGCCGATCTTCCTGTTCCATTTGAACCAGCCCGCACTGAGTTCATCAAAGAAGCTGTTTCAAGATTGGTACGAGCGCGAGTTGACCAGATTGAGCCACAGGCAGTAACACAATCGCCCGACAACGAAACAATAGAAAGCCCTGTGTCGAACAAAGCCGTCAGGCGCCTTAAAAGAGAAATTGAACAAATGGAAGAGAGGGCAAGAAATCGAGCAGGATCGGTGAGCGCTCGTTTTACCGATGTGATCAACTTGCTTGAAGATCTTGACTACATCGTCAATTGGACTCTGACCGACAAAGGCGAAATGTTGGCTGGCATATTTCACGAATCAGATTTGCTCATCGTAGAAGTCATGAATCGGGGAGTGCTCGACAATCTCAGTGTCAACGACTTAGTGGCCGTTCTTTCAACACTCGTGTTCGAGCCTCGAGGGGGCGACACCGGAAACACAACTCGATGGCCGAGCGATTTAGTTCGACAGAGATTCAAACGAATAGAGAAAATCAGCCTTCAGATTCAAGACGTACAACGTTCAAGGGGATTGCATCAGCATCGTCCACCAAGTGGGGGTCTGGCTTTTGAAACTGCTGCATGGGCTTCCGGAAAACCACTGTCTCGCATCCTTGACCCCGACCTCACCCCTGGCGACTTTGTTCGATGCATGCGACAACTCATTGACTTATTACGACAAATTGTCAACACAACTGACAACGAGTCATTGCGGGAAACCGCAACAAAGGCAATTGACGCACTTGACAGAGGTGTCGTGTCTGCAGCAAACGGGACGAACCCTCATGACAATTAAGCGAGCCCAGGAGTGGGGAGCCTCCATCACCGTCCCTCATAATCTGTTGGTTGCTACATCCGATGCCGAACTTGCTCGACTGGATGAGGGCACAATGTGCGCAATCGCAGCTGGCGACCTGCATTCCACAATTGGGAAACCGGAAGTGAAAGCTGCCGAATCCTTGGGCCATGCACTACCCGTAGATGCCTTGATGGTTCGTATCCATACGTCCCAAGGCGAAATCTCAATGAGGGCAGTGTCAACAGTTGAGGTTGGTCGATGGTTCTCGCGAAAGAGATATGTCGTCATCACCAACTGCGGAATAGTCCGGTCTCTCAACCTCGCCCCTAAAGCCCACCCCAACGATGGTTACTTTGACATTCTCGAAATGTCGACGTCAATGACGCTTCGTCAGCGTTGGATAGCCAAACAGCGCGCGGCGACCGGATCACATGTTCCTCACTCATGTTTCAATGAGAAACGCTCAAAGACGTTGACGGTGGAGCGGATGAATCGAAAAGAGTTCTTACGTATTGACGGATGCGTCATTAAAGACTGGGATTCAGTTGACGTCACTATCAAACCTGATTATTGGACAGTCATTATCTGATCCATCCAAATGCTGTCGTAGGGTATGAGACATGAAAGCGTGGTTGTTGAACGAGTCTCCCGGGTCCTATGTATTCTCCGAAACAACCGACCCCACGCCTGGGCCAGACGAAGTGCGAATCAAGGTGGTGACAAGCGCTCTCAACCATATGGATATCTGGGTCACAAAAGGCTTACCAAAGCCCCCCTTGCCTCATATTCCAGGATGCGATGCCGCGGGCATTGTTGACATGGTGGGAAGCGATGTCAACTCTGTCCGTGTCGGCGATGAGGTTGTGGTGAACCCCGGCATTTCACCAGTCGAGGAAATTATTACTCTCGGTAACAATTCTCCCTACGGCAACGGTTTCAAGATTTGGGGCGAACATTGTCGCGGCGGTCACGCCACATACGCCATTGTTCCGGCTCGCAACGTTCGTGCAAGACCATCTTCTCGTACATGGGAAGAATGCGCGGCCTTTCCTCTTGCGTATGTCACCGCACTCAGAATGCTTAACCGAGCTCGACTCAAAGCTGGAGAGACGGTGTTGATCGTGGGCATTGGTTCAGGTGTTTCGACAGCCGCACTTGCGCTTGCCAAACATATGGGTGCACGGGTGATTGTTACCAGTCGTGAAGAATCGAAACGAAAGCAAGCACTTGCGCTGGGTGCAGAAATTGCCGTTGATTCGGCATCCGAGCGTTGGAATGTTCAAGCAGACGTAGTAGTAGAAAGCGTCGGTCCAGCGACGTGGGACAACTCCATGCGTTCTCTGAAACCGGGGGGACGATTAGTGGTATGTGGTGGAACTTCTGGACCTACCGTAGAAATCAACCTCCCACGTCTGTTCTTCAAGCAGTACGAAATCATTGGTTCCTCAATGGGTAGCTATGAGGAATTCGATCAACTCTTGGAAATAGTGGAACAAGGTCTTCCTATCGCGATCGACAGCGTGATGGCGCTTGATGATTATGAAAGCGCACTCACACGTCTTCGTGAGGGACAACAGCTTGGAAAGATCGTTCTTCGTCACGAAGGGAATTAGTCATGCTCGATTCGTCAGAAGTATCCCGTCTCAAGCAAGAGGCCTGCGATCGCATTGATGCCGTGGCCACTGAGATCATTGATGTAAGTCACGAGATTCACCAACATCCTGAACAGAACTTTGAAGAATATTTCGCATCTGAATTAATCACACGAACCGCAAATTCGTTAGGCCTTTCAACAGAGAAGGGCACCTATGGATGTGACACCTCGTTCGCTGGCGAAGTGGGTAGCGGGCCCACCGTCTGCATCATGAGCGAGTATGATGCTCTTCCAGAAATAGGTCACGGGTGCGGACATAATGTCATTGCAGCTGCCGGGCTAGGCGCTGCCATTGGCCTTGCAAGCGTTGCCAATGCTTCTGGTGGACGCTTGCGATACCTGGGTACACCAGGCGAAGAGGGTGGAGGCGGCAAAATCATCATGGCTCAGCACGGCGCTCTTGACGGCGTCGATATTGCGATGATGGTCCACTCAGCCGATGCCGACCTCACCACCATCGATGCAATTGCACTCCAACAACTCTTCATTGAATACTCCGGCGAGGAATCACATGCTGCCGCTGCCCCTCATAAGGGAAGAAATGCTCTCGATGCGGCCGTTCTTGGCTACATGGCGGTCGGGATGCTCCGCCAACACATGTTGCCCACTGAACGTGTTCACGGGGTGTTTCGTCGCGGTGGCGACAAGCCCAACATCGTGCCGAGTGACGCAGCGACAGAGTGGTACGTGCGTTCGGACAACATTGAAACCCTCACTGCACTAAAACCACGTGTCTTGCATGCACTTGAATCTGGTGCTCATGCGTGCGGATGCACATCTCGTCATGAATGGATTGGTACTCCGTACGCCGACATGGTCACAAACAACGCACTGTCGGCCTCTTATTCTGCAAATGCTCTACTACTAGGCAGAACTGTGACCGACCCTCGTGTATCCGGTCATAGAGTCGTGGGTAGTACTGACATGGGAAATGTGAGCCACCTGGTTCCTTCCATTCATCCCATGATTTCGTCAGCCCCCGTGGGTTCCAGCATCCACACAAAAGATTTTGCGCGGCACTCGATTTCGCAGATGGCCGACCAAGCAGTCATCGACGGGGCGAAAGCCATGGCCATGACCGCCATCGATTTCTGGACCTCACAAGATCGCCAACGAGCGATTGCAGAGGAATTCAGAAACACCAATGCCAGCAAGGATGTCCTGTAGTCGGTATCCCTCGTCAGGCCTGGTCCGAACCATAGGCTGAACAACTGTGACGGTTTACGTTCCTGAGGATTTCACAGACGCTGAAGCAGACATTCTTCGTCGCTATTTCACCAATCTTGATCAACCAGTTTTCGCATTGGTCAATTTGCCCGAGGTGGTGAAAGGGGCCCTGTTCGCTCGATACAGCCGTAGCCCTCGGAGCCTTCGTCGTTTGTTCCTCGACGAATTTGTCAATGACCTGGAGATAGCAGGCGACCAAGCTGTTGACGCAACGATTGGCGTTGACAGAGCAGAATCTCTCTACGAAAAAGTATTCGTGGAATATGGCGACGACTCTGTCGCACAGCTCGGTGGCGTGCATCTTGCATGCGAACAAGCATCAAACATTCTCACCAAGATTCTCGAGTGGGGACGATTGATGAGTTACCTCGAGCAGAGCACTCGATACATCGCCTACGACGAGCGTCTCGGAGGTCGCTATCGGTATTACCGCGACCCGGACCTCGTCGCTTCAAAGTTCGGCACTCGATACGTCGGAGACATGGATCGCATGTTCGATTCATACAGCAAGATGGCTGAAATTGTCACCGATCATGTGAGGGCCACAGTTCCAAAGGGTCCAGGGGACAGCGATTTTGTTTTCCGGCAGGCCACGAGAGCAAAAGCTCTCGATGCGGTACGCGGAGCATTGCCCGCGGCGTCTTTATCCAATGTTGGGATTTACGGAAGTGGCCAAGCATTTGAGCAATTGCTGTTGCGTATGCGTGCGCACCCATTGCCAGAGGCTCGGCTCTACGCCGACATGATGCTGACAGAGCTTCGAAAAGTGATTCCGTCGTTCCTGCGTCGAGTCGATATTGCCGACCGTGGCGGCAAGTGGTCTGAGTATCTGTCCACCAACACCTCGAATATGAACAAACTGGTGGAGGACCTCTTCGGTTCGTCTATTGCGAACGACGTCGAAGAAGTCACTCTCATTGATTTTGATCCTGATGGTGAAAACAAATTGGTAGCGGCAGCTTGTTATCAATATTCACACTTGCCCGAATCTCAAATTCTGTCCAAAATTGAAAAGATGAGCGTTCAAGAGAAGACAGACATCTTGAACGCATATGTCGGAAATAGAGACAATCGCCGCCATCGTCCCGGTCGCGCATTCGAAAGAATTGACTACCGCTTTGATGTCCTCAGTGACTACGGAGCATTTCGCGATCTGCAACGTCACAGGTTGCTCACTATTGAATGGCAGCCTCTCACCCCATACCACGGCTACACACGACCAGATCTCGTCGATGCTGCCGGCGCCACTGAGATGTTTGATGAGGTCATGGATCGCTCTTCAGCGCTCTACGATGCTCTTGTTGGCGAGTATCCGAACCAAGCTGCATACGCAGTCTCGATGGCCTACAGGATTCGCTACAACATGCAGTTCAACGCGCGCGAAGCAATGCACATGCTCGAGCTCCGCTCGAGCCCGCAAGGACACCCGTCTTACCGGCGCGTCGCCCTAGAGATGCACCGACTTATCGCAG
>CAYSPE010000059.1:7124-11206 GCA_964432845.1 uncultured Bifidobacterium sp. | reverse complement strand
TTGCTAGTAACTGGCGTGGAGCCGACGGTGACGGCTGGCTGTAGCTCTTCGGCAGTGGCGTGTGGGCCTACAGGCACATTGCCAGCGTGGCGGATGAATGCGTGAAACCAGGCCGCGCCATCGAAGGTGATTTGTACAACTTCCCAACCATTGGCCGAGCGCTTGGAAAGCTCTGCGGCGAGTTGGTGAGGATTACGGACTGATTCAGAAACGACGTCGTACGTGAACATGCCTACAGACTAGTGGTGTTCACCATCGTGTTCGCCCGCAGGATCCTCAGTTCTTACCAAACTATCAACATTGATACCTGAGGTATCTCCGTCGTACACAAGGCGACCGTCGCGCAACGCAATGATGCGCTCCACGGTGTGAACAAAGGAGAGTTCGTGTGTGGCGACCACCACGGTGGACCCATGCTCGCTTGCATCGGCCAATAGCTCTAATAGGGCTTCCTTACCTGCGGCGTCGAGACCAACGAATGGTTCGTCAACAAGCAGTAAGTCAAACGGGCGAATGAAGCCGAGGGCAATTGCAGACTTTTGTTTAAGGCCGCGACTGAAACGATTGGGCATGTCATCTGCGCGCTCGTACAAACCGAGATGGCCAAGTAGGTCAGCAGCTGATTGTTCCCAATCTTCTACACCGTGTAGACGCGCAACGTATTCCAAGTGTTCCCACAGTGTGAGGTCGTCGTAAAACGTTGGCTGATCAGCAATAAAACTGAGAGATGCGCGCGCAGGAAGTGAACCGGCATCGTGACCATTGATTTTTACGTTGCCGGTTGTTGCATCAAGCAAACCAGATGCAATGCGAATGAGAGTTGTCTTTCCCGAACCGTTATGTCCGATGAGGGCAACTCGTTCACCTTTGGCAATGTTGAGAGACACTGGGTTGAGCGCGGGAGCATCGCCATATGTTTTTGAAACATCGTTGACGTGCAACGCAGGGTGCTCAACGGGAGCATGAACGTTGGTATGTGTGCGGACCATGTCAGTTGCCTTCTAAGTTTTGCGAAATGGGAGTGGAACCGGCTTTTTGAATATTGCGGAACCAAATATGGATGGCGTCGCGTTGGCGAACCCAACCTGCCACGAGAATAAGAAGAATTACTACGCCGCCACCTGCGCGCAACGTGTTGCCCAACATGTCAATGCCTGTTTCAAATCCGTGTCGTGTAGCAATGACTGGTGTGCATGCAATGATTGCAACCGCGGGTGGCCACACTGCACGCACCATGGTGGTCATGCCTGCAACTTCGGGTGGTAATGCCAAACCTTGTGTTGCCCCACCTGCTGGGTCGGGAGCACCTTTTACGGCGTTAATGGCAGCACCTGCGATACCACCGAGAAGCGCGGGAATACCAATCAAAACAGCGTAAATAGGCGTATTGCTATGGGGTTCTGCAATCCACGCCACGAATATTCCAGCCAAGAGAAACGGCAACATGAACACAGCGGGAACGAAGAGGTGCTTCACCATCAACAGACCGCGATCATGTGGCAATGCATCGGTGCGATCTGGTTGGTCAACTTCTTGGGACAACGGTTCCACAGCATCGAGACCAACGATGAAGAACAAGAGACCCGCCACAACGATGGCTGGTGTAGTGCCGCGCCATGCCGCAACAAGTGCTGCTGCACCAGTCATGGTGAGCAATTTCATTCGTATGACGCGACGCAACGGAAAGTGCGCCATGCTGCGGAAGCCGCGGCCAATGACAACATCTCGGCGCAGTGCTTTGGGAACCTTGATCCATGGCTTCACGCGCATGTGTTCTTGGCTGAGCTGTCGACGCAAGAGAACGACGGTGCGAATGTCCTGCAAGGTGACGGCAAACTTCATTTGCGATACCAATGAACTGCGGCGTGAGAGAGCTTCCAACGAAAGTCGACCAGCAAGCGAAATGGAAAATGCACCGAGAAGAAGAATTGCTGCAACGCCGACGATGTCAATGTAGGAGTGACGCAACCACCACATTGAAATACTTCCGATGGTGTCGAACGGGCCGGCAATGTTTGTCTTTTCGAACGTGACAGCTGTTTGCCACGACATGAACACTGTTGCGAGAGCCGTTGCCATCCATCGGGGCAAACCAAGGCCATGAACGATGAGTGCTGCAATGATGAACAGCATCCCCATGAGTGCACCAGCGATGGCGCCCCACAATGCGAACTCCACCAAACTTGCAGCACCAGGTATGCGTCGGCCCAACAATTGGTCGGCAGTTCCGCCGGCAATGGCTCCGGCGAAAGCGAAGGTGCGTAAACGTTGAATGGCTGGGTGACGAAGGACTGCGGCATGTTCAAGCGGAGCGAGAAGGACATGCCGCACCTCGGGCTCTTCCACCGCAATGGGCCCTCCGTTGGCGCCACTTCGCAGGCCAATGAAAACGATGATCGCTGCGACCAGGCCGACGGCATGGGGGGTGTTGGTTCGAAGAGTGCTGAGTTGCGAGGCAGTGAGAGGGGAGTCGGTACTGAGGCCAGAGAGGAACAAAATGGCTGAACCAGCCAAGAATGCGGCGATATAGACCTTGTAGAGAGCCTCAAACCACTCCATATCGGCCACGCGGTGGCGACGGCGCTGGTTGCGCATGTCGCGGAGGGCGAGAACGCCAAGGGATGGGGAAGTCACGGGGATAATCCTGCCACTCAAGGAGTCATATGACCTAGCGAGGGGGCTGTCTTTTGCGTCCTGTGGGGGCAAGAATGGGGTGATGGACAAAGAAATCGTGCAGACCTTTAGCGCGATTTTGGCCTTGGCCACCCTGGGCGCCGGGCTAGTGAACCTGGTGGCACTGTGGGGTGAATCTCGCCTTGCTTGGGCCGGGGGCTGGTTGGCGCAGATTCGGTCTGCTGGTCTGTGGCTCATGTTTGCGATCACCGCTGGTGCCATGGCGGGCAGTCTGTATTTCAGCGAAGTGGTGCATTACAACCCATGCAAGATGTGCTGGTATCAGCGCATCGTGATGTATTCGTTAGCCGTCATCTTTTTGGTGGCCGCATTACGGAAAGACAAAGCCATCGCGCGGTATTCGATTGTTCTAGCGAGCATCGGAATAGTTCTTTCTACGTACCACTATTTATTGGAGTGGTTTCCCACGCTTGAATCCAATGTGTGCAGCATCGATGTTCCGTGTACCACCATCTGGTTCAGGGAGTTTGGATTCGTCACGTTGTGCTTTATGGCAGGCAGTGCATTCATTTTTGTTCTTTCAACATCACTCGCGATCATTCGCGAACAATCTGAAACCCACGCATAAAGGAGTCAGTTATGGCATTAAATGCTCGACAGAAAAAAGAAGCATCGTCGAATCGATTGCTGTGGATCATTATTGGAACTGTCGTGCTTGGTGCAGCAGCAATCGCTGTTGGTATGAGCGCAGGTAAGGGTTCGAACAATCCAGACAACGGAACTGCAGCAGCTGAATATCAGCCAGTGACTGCATCAAATCCTGCGCTTGCTCCGCTTGGTGATGGCACATCGCCCGACACGGCAATTGGTCAAGAAGCACCGTCATTGCAAGGTGCGAACTTTGCAGGAAATGCGGTGAGCATTACGCCTGGTGAAAACGGAAGCCCCACCATGTTGGTGTTCCTTGCACACTGGTGTCCTCATTGCAATCGCGAGGTACCACGCATGGTGGAGTGGTACGAAAAAGGGTTGGTGCCAAAAGATTTGCGTGTGGTGGGCATCACCACGGCATCGCGCAATGACCAGGCGAACTGGCCGCCTTCAGAGTGGATGGTGAATATGAAGTGGCCGTTTGAAGTAATGGCCGATAGTGAAACCGGCCAGGCCGCTGCGGCATATGGCGTGGATGGTTTCCCATTCATCGCAATTATCAATGGCAGTGGCAAAGTAGTCGCCCGCAATTCGGGCGAGCTTGAGCTTCCAGATCTCATCAAATTTGTGAACGACGCTGTCGCAAAGAATTAATCACCCTCATTTGGGTACGCGAAGGGCGTAGCCTTTTCCATCGTGGCATCAACGCAACGCATCGGGTTCTTAGGACCATTCGGAACATTCACCGAACAGGCACTGCTCACGCAGGCCGATTTGGCAACGTCTGAATTGGTGCC
>CAYSPE010000059.1:0-7024 GCA_964432845.1 uncultured Bifidobacterium sp. | reverse complement strand
GACGAACCAGGCAGTCTTATTTCCATCTTGCAAGAATTTGCTGCGCGTCGAATCAACCTGAGCTTGCTGTCATCACGACCAACCAAAGCAGGCGGACTCGGTGATTACTGCTTCATTATCTATGCAGATGGACACGTGGAAGACGAGTTAATGGCCGACGTGTTGCGTGATTTACACACGAAGCAGGGTGGTGTGAAATTCTTGGGTTCGTATCCGGCAGCGGGACAAGCCGCGCACAGTGCTCGTGAACATGCGGACGCTCGTTGGCAACAAGCCGACGACTGGGTGAACGACCTTCGCTCTCAAATCCGCCGCTAATTCAATATCTCGTATTCAACACCCACTGCTTCATTTGTGGGTATTGCTCGCCGATCAAGAGAAAGCAGTTTCATTCCAGCATTCCTCGCCGCCAAAGAGATGAGGCCGTCAGAAGTTGCGCCTCCCGAAACACCACAACTCTGTAATTCATTGATTGAGTCCAAATACGGTGGCAACAAAATTTCGTATTCGAATTGTTGTTGAAAATATGCAACGACTAGTTCTGGCAGGTGACGAACACGTACTGGCATTCGCGTGAGGGTTGAATATGTCTCACTTAACGAATGTCCGATGGCCGCATTGATATTTCCGACGCGTTTTCGGGCAATCGCATGAGCGGCATGCCAACTAGCTATTGCCGGGATGATGACACTTGAATCAGCAACTTCGCTTATCACGCACGGCCTCAAGAATTTCTCGTGTCTTCTCAACGGTGAGGGTCTCAATTGGTCCTAGTGCGCGGATGCACCAGAAGCCGTCTTCATTGACAAGTACAGCCTCAACTTGCTCGTCCTGAGAGGGCTTTTGGTCCATGAGGGTGACATTACTGGGGTGGGGTTTCTGCGGATTCTCCATTTGCGGGGCAATGTGTGCCCGATAGATTGTTGGACGGAAGAGTGGCAGAGCGGACAAATGCACTCGCCTTGAAAGCGAGAGGGTTAATAGCCCCGGGGGTTCGAATCCCTTCTCTTCCGCCAGAAATATCAGCCTTGGGCTGACCCCACCACGCCGTCTACAAAGTCGGTCTTGCCCTCAATGGACGTGAGATCGGGAACGGCCTTCGCAATTTCGGCCCGTATTGGCTCGCTCACCGATGGTCCGAACTCCTCAAGCCATACATTCTGATTGGCCAACGTGGCTACGTAGTGGTCGGTGGGGCACGAACCTCTCACTACTGACGAAACAGCAGAACCCACGTAGGTACCGAATCTCCATGTTGGGGCAGTGAGCCAGCCTTTGGGCGCTACGCCGCTTTGGTGCACGTCATTGGCCACCCACTTCACGCCATTGTCTTCGGCGGCCTTACCGGGACCGGAGGAGAATGTGGACTGAGCAATCACATCGGCGCCGGCACGAATGAGTGATTCGGCGGCTTGTTGCTCTAAGAGTTCATCGAACTTGGTGGCGGTCCATGTGACTTGCACGATGGCATCTGGATTCATTGAACGCACACCGAGAGTGAAGGCATTGATTTGACTGATCGCATCGGGATGAGGGAACGACGCAATGAAACCGATCTTGCCCGATTTGGTGGCGGAACCAGCAGTCATGCCGCTGAGGTAACGACCCTCATTGAAGTTGGCCGCGTACGTTCCAACATTTTTCAAGGGTGTGGTGAGGGCAGCGCCGGCAAGTTGGAAACAGGTTTTTGGATACTTTGGCGCAACCTTGAGAACTGCATCGGCGTACCCGGGCCATGTGGCAAAGATGATCTGGTTTCCAGCTGCTGCCATTTGCTCGAGAGTGAGCTCGGCATTCGAATCATCGGTGATGTTGTCTGACTTTGAGATGGTGACGTAGTCAGATTCCTGACCCGAAATTGCCATGTCATTCAACCGAGTCCATGAATTTCCGTCTACGTCGCCAAAGTAGACAGCACCTACCAATGTTTGTTTCTTGGGCGATGTTGAAGTGCTCGCAGAATTTGCGCTGCCACATGCAGCAAGAGTTGCAAGTGATGCAAGTGCGAGAGCGAACTTCTTCATAATTTATTCTTTCGCGGTAAGCAGCAGTTTGGTCATGATACGGCGGAACTCAATGGTGTTCTTGTCGGCACGCGTGTGCGCTTGACCGGCGTCAAGCGGAATCTTGTGGTCGTACAAATTGTCAATAATTCGTAGGTCTTCTTGTAATACGGCGAATTCGTAATCGATTGCTTCTTGTGCCGCTTGTGGCGTTGGGCAATCGTTACGCAACATCACTGTGTACAAACGAGATTGATTGTCATTGACTGGTTGAACGAATGTGAGAATTGAATTCACAACGCCAGTAAGCGGAAGTTCAAGACGCAAGATTGTTGTGAACGGAGCCCCGTATACATAGGTCATGTTGCGCGGTTGCACTAACGGGTGTTCACCAGTTTTCACCTTCGGATCTTCGTTATTTTCGATGGTGTGTGGGTAGTCAACACGGAAACCGAATCCGTTGTCGGTACGTTGCACTTCGTAATCAGTGATGTGCTCGTCTTCGCCGCTACCAAAGGTGCCGGCATGTACGAATGGAAAGTGCCCAAAGTCGAGGAAGTTGTCCATGAATTGTGCGGCAGAAGCGCGCAGATCAACCGTGGGCATCCACACATGTGAGAGAGATGAGTCATTCCACTCCGCGACATCAAGAATGTCGCACACGGGTTCACCAACCGCAATCCAAATGTGGTCGTACTTCACCTGCACCTTTCGCGCTTGCAAATGTGCAGTGGGAGGCACAGTGGCGTCTTTTCCCAAGGCAGGAATGAAGCCACACCGGCCGGTGCCATCAAATTCCCAGCCGTGATACGGACACTGCAATGAGTTGTTCACCACCTTTCCATCGCTGAGACGAGCGTTGCGATGCGGACATTTATCAAGAAAGGCAGTGATGGCACCATTGAGTCGTGTGATCACCCATGGCTCACCAAGAAGCTCAACGCGAACAGGGTCATCGCCGAGTTCGGCCACATGCAGAACCGGATGCCATGCATTGTTGAGACCAGGAGATGTGTTGGTCAAGACCTGTGACATGTACCAAGGGTAGTTCTCACAGGAACGAGAGAACATATGAAGAACTATCATTTGCCCATGGCACGCCCTCCTGTTTCTCTCAGAGCTCTCGCTGCTGCACGCGGTGATGAACCAGCCGACATTTTGTTGAAGGGTGGCAAGGTCCTTGCGCCTGTTACTGGCGAATGGGTAGAGACAGACCTCGCCATTTGCGACGGTGCCGTGGTGGGGTGGGGTCACCGAGAGGCGCGTGAAGTCATTGATGTAACCGGTTGCTATCTCACACCCGGGTTTGTAGATGCCCACATGCATTTGGAGTCATCGAAGATGTGGGTGGGCGAGTACGTGCGCGCTGTGTTGCCCATGGGCACCACCGCCGTTGCTGCTGACCCCCATGAAATTGCAAATGTTGCGGGACTTGAAGGTATTCAGGCATTAATTGAATCGGCCGAGCACATGCCGTTCACTTTCGGAGTTGCCGCATCGTCATGTGTGCCTGAGTCACCGTTTGCTAGTTCCGGAGCTGCGTTCACCCCAAGCGACGTGCGGACCCTCATTGAAGAGTTCGGCGCCATCGGTGTTGCTGAAGTGATGAATTATCCAGCCGTTATTAACGGCGACCCAGAGTTTCGCGACATTATCGCCTCGGCAAATTGGCGCAAGGTTGACGGTCACGCACCCGGTCTACGAGGCAACAGCCTTGATGCATACCTAGCCGCCGGTGTTGAGAGCGATCATGAAGTGTTTGAGCTTGATGAAGCACACGAAAAGCGCCAGAAAGGCATGTGGGTGTTTTTGCGTCAAGGTTCCGTATGCCAAGACCTTGTTCGATTGTTGCCCACGGTTCTTACGAACGGCCCCATTGGAAGCGCATTTTGCACAGACGACCGCGAACCAGACTTGTTGCGCGACGAGGGACATCTCAATCACTGCATTCGACTGGCAGTAGATGCAGGTCTCTCGGTGATTGATGCATTCCGAGTGGCCTCATTCTTTCCAGCGATGTATCACAACTTTTTCCACCTCGGACAAATTGGACCCGGTTACCAAGCCGATGTGGTGGTATTCAAGAACCTCAATGAATTCAAGCCAGCAATGGTGTTTCAGAAAGGCAAGCTTGTTGCACGCGATGGAAAAGTTCTTGATGGAGTTGTTCCGCAAGTGTCACCGCCGCAATCGTTGTACAACCGAGTGCGCCTGCACCACAATCCCACTGTTGCCGAACTCACCATTGAGCCACCAGCAAACGGTATGGCAAATGTGATTGGCGTAGAACACGGCACTGTACGCACCCGAGCATTGCAACTAGATGTCACCGATGCGAACAACGACATTGCACGTATTGGAGTAGTAGAGCGCCACAAGGCAACGGGGCGTATCGGCCTTGGGTATGTATCGGGCTACGGCATTCAACGCGGTGCCATTGCGTCTACCGTTGCGCACGATGCACACAACATCATGGTGGTGGGTGCTCGTCACGAACAAGGCGCAGCCGATATGGCAGTAGCAGTTGCACGCGTTGCTGAAATTGGTGGCGGGCAAGTAGTGGTGCTCGACGGCAAGGTCATCAACGAAGTGGCACTACCAGTGTGCGGACTCATGAGTGACCAGCCTCTGGAAGTAGTTGCTGCGCAAATGGATTCGGTGGAGCACACCGCAAAAGAATTGGGCATCACGCTGGAATCACCATTCATGACATTGTCATTTTTGGGATTGTCAGTAATTCCTGATCTGCGAATCACCGATCATGGCTTGATTGACGTGAATCTCTTCGCGCCAATTCCTGTTGCGTTGTAACTGTTAGCGCTCTTCGCGTTCGTACGGAACACCCAAGGCTGCTGGGGCTCCAAGGCGCTTGCGTGCCCATGCGCTCGACAATGCCACCAAGATGATGATGGTGAGAGCAAAAGGCAGTGCGTTCAGAATGTCTCCATTGATATGCACGTTGCGGGCCTTCAATGTGAGAGACAGTGACTGCAGAGCACCGAACAAATATGCACCCATGAGCGTCATGTCGGGACGCCAGAAGCCGAAGATGACCAACGCAATGGCGATCCAGCCGGCGCCTTTTGTCATGCCGTCGACCCATGTGGGAACAATGGTGAGGCTGTAGTACACGCCACCAACGCCGGCCAACATGCCGCCAAAGATGGTGTGCCAGTAGCGGTACTTGATGACGTTGATACCCATGGCGTCGGCAGTGGCAGGTGATTCACCCACAGCACGAAGGTTGAGGCCAATGCGAGTGCGGAACAAGTACACACTGGAGAGCACTACCAGTACCCATGATGCGTACGTGAGGATGGTTTGGCTGAAGAAGATGGGACCAACGATGGGCGCATCTGCCCAGCCACCCACATTGAGAATGCGAATGGGGTGATTAACAGGGTGTGCAGCAACGTGCCATACGTTCGCGAAGTAGCTAGACAAACCGAGTGCGCCAGCGAAAATAGTGATGGACAAGCCGGCGACTGTTTGGTTGGTGCGCAATGTGATCACCAAGAATGCGTGCAGTAATGCAACCAATCCCGCAGCCAATGCACCAATAAGGATGGACAGCAATACCACCAACCAGCTGGTGCCAGGCAAGTGTTGTGATGCCCATGCACCAGTGACAGCACCAATGAGCATCATGCCCTCAACACCCAAGTTCAGAACGCCGCTGCGCTCTGCAAAGACTTCGCCGAGAGCTGCGTAGAACAACGGAGTTCCGTAGAGAATCGCTGATGCAGCGATGATGACAAAGATGTTCGAGTTCATGATGCCACCGCCACGTTCTTCTCGTTGTTGCGCACACGGATGCGGTACCTCATGAGTACCTCACCTGCGACTGCAGTAAACAAAATGAGACCCTGCAGTGTGCCCACCAATCCGCTCTGGAAATTGGGGCCCTGCAATGCATATCCAGCGTTGGTGAGACCACCAATGATGATGGCGACAAACACTGCGCTGAATGGATTGAAGCGTGCAAGCGCCGCTACCACGATGCCGGTGTATCCGTAACCAGCCAACTGCAAACCTTTTGCGTCCATCACGTGGCGGAAGTTGCCAACGTCGGTGGCGCCACCCATACCTGCGAGCGCTCCAGAGATGGCCATGACGGACACGATCTTTGCGCGAGTGCGCATACCTGAATAGCGGGCTGCTGCAGGTGAGTCGGCGATAACGCTGGCCTCAAAACCGAAGCGGGTGCGCTTGTACATGAACAAGATTGCGCCACCGATAACCACGGCAAGCAGGAATCCGAATGGAATGACTGCTGCACCAATGTTGTAGGTGGGCCACCATGAACCCTTGGGCAATGGCTTGCCTGTGGGGAATCCCATTGAGCGTGGGTCGCGCAGGTAGCTCTTGCTGCCAAAGATGAGGTAATCGAGGATGATGCCAGCGATGTAGTTGAGCATGAGAGATGTGATGATCTCGTTGGTGTTGAATTTTGCTTTCAACACGCCCACTAAAGCTGCGTACGCAGAACCCATGAGAGCGCCCATGAGAATCATGCTGAGCAAGATGACGGTGGTGGGGGCGCCATCCATGGCGATGCCAACAAAGGCGGCGCCGATTGCGCCAACGAAGAACTGGCCTTCACCACCAATGTTGATGATGCCAATGCGGAACGTTGCAGCAGCACACATGCCGGTGAAGGCAAGTGGGGTAGCGGCTACAAGTGTTCCGCGTAATGCGGTCTTTGACGCGAAACCACTTTCGATGATGCGCCAATAGACATCGATGGGGTTCTTGCCCGTGAGCAACAACACAATTGCGCCCAGCAAAAGTGCACCGCCGATTGAAACAAGTGGTACTTGCCAGCCCAGCGAACGCGGTTGGGTGAGTCGTCGTTCGAGACGAAGGGGAGACTTCATGATGTGTGTCCTCCGACAGTTGCGCCACCCATAAGAAGACCGAGAGATTCTCTCGTTGCTTCGTGTGTGGAGAGATTTCCGACAATGCGGCCTTCGTACATCACAAGAATGCGATCGGAAAGCGACATGAGTTCTTCAAGGTCT
>CAYSPE010000058.1:0-11533 GCA_964432845.1 uncultured Bifidobacterium sp. | reverse complement strand
GATACCACCAATGTGTTGTTCATCTGCGGTGGCGCATTCGCCGGCCTCGAACAAATCATCGAGCAACGTATCGGTCACAAAGGAATGGGTTTCCATGCCACTGTCACATCCAAGGCCGACAAGGACCCTGGTGAGCTGTTTGCGCAGGTGTTACCAGAAGACTTGCTGAAGTTCGGAATGATTCCTGAGTTCATTGGTCGATTGCCAATGGTCGGTGCAGTGCATGCGCTCGATAAGCCCGCCCTCATGCAAATTCTTACCGAACCAAAAAATGCTCTGGTGAAGCAGTACTCAAAGATTTTTGAGTTCGACGATGTGGAGCTCGACATCACTCCGGATGCTCTTGAAGCAATCGCCGATCTCGCCCTCACACGTGGAACTGGTGCGCGTGGACTTCGAGCAATCTTGGAAGAAACCCTTCTTGATGTCATGTATGAGGTGCCTGGTCGCACCGACGTGGCAAAGGTCGTTATTTCGCCAGAGTGTGTCAACAAAACTGCAGCGCCAGAAATTGTCACAAAGAACGCAGCCCGTGCGCCACGTCAACGTCGCGCTGCCAGTTAGTTGCTGTGAACTTTGCCGAATCGCTCGTCTATCTTGACGAGCACGCCTCGTATGAAAAAACTGGACGAGTAGAAGAGCCTTCCACCGCGACAATCGAGGCGATGCTTTCTGTTTTGGGTGACCCGCAATTTGATTACCGCGTTATTCACGTCACGGGGACCAACGGCAAGGGATCAACTTCTCAAATCATCACGCGTTTATTAATGGCGCACGGTCTGAAGGTGGGTACTTACTCAAGCCCGCACCTTGAAAACATTCGTGAACGCATTCAGGTTGATGGCGAACTTGTCTCAGAGGAAGATTTTGCAGATTCAGTAGCTGCCGTTGCGCAAGCCGAGGGTGTTGCGGGCGTGCGGCCTTCATATTTCGAAATCATGACGGCCGCTGCATTTCGTTGCTTTTCCGACATGGCTGTTGAAGTTGCTGTGATTGAAGTTGGCATGTTGGGACGTTGGGATGCGACAAGTGTGGTGCGTCCCGATGTCGCTGTCATTACGAACATCGCTCTTGATCACACCGAGTTCGCCGGCCCCACACTTGCCCATATTGCAACGGAGAAGGCTGGCATTATCAAAGAAGGTTGTGTCGCCGTTGTTGGTAAAACTAACGAAGACCTTTGGCCAATCTTTTCAACTGAGCCCCACGATGAATTGTTGTTGCGTGGTGAGCATTTTGAAGTAGTCGACAACCATCTGGCTTTGGGCGGACGGCAGTTACATTTACGCACGCCACGAGCAGATTATGTAGACCTGTTCCTTCCTTTGCACGGATGGCATCAAGGCGATAACGCCGTGGTCGCCGTTGCCGCTGTGGAGGCCTTCTTCGGTGCGGCCCTTAATTTGGACGTCGTCAACGAAGGCTTCGCGCAGGTGGTGATGCCTGGTCGATTCGAAGTGGTGGGGCACCAGCCATTGGTCATTCTTGACGGTGCTCATAATCCGGCGGGTGCAGACGTGTGCGCCAGTGTCTTTTTCGAGGATTTTGATCCACACGGACGCCGCATTCTCGTGGTGGGCGCACTCGGCGGTCGAGACATTGGCGACACACTTTCGGCTCTGAAAGCAGATGAGTTTGAAAAGGTCGTCTGCTGCACGGCTCCTTCTCCACGGGCCCGACCAGGCAAAGAGATTGCCTCGGTGGCCCTCGAAATGGGGTGTAGCGATGTGGTGGTGGCTGACACTGTGGAACGCGCGTGCGACCTGGCCTTGGCCGACGCCATTAGCGACGATGCAGTGTTAATCGCTGGTTCGCTCTATGTCGTGGGCGCCGCCCGATCTCATTTACGTAAAATCCTTCCATAGCAAGGGATTGCGCCAATTTGAGTTGGGCGGGGCAATGGGGAATAGCGCCCGTAGCCTGTTGGAATGTCAAATCGCACCCTCGTACTCTTGAAGCCCGATGCCGTTGAGCGCGGTCTCGTCGGTCAAATCCTCGCTCGTTTTGAGTCCAAGGGCCTTCGCTTGGTGGCCATGGAATTGCGTTCGCTCGACCCATTGATCTTGGCTCAGCATTACGAAGAGCATGTAGGGAAGGGTTTCTACGACGAACTCGTGGCGTTCATGGCCCGTGGCCCCGTTGTGGCACTTGCCGTAGAAGGACCAGAAGACACCTGGGAAATCGTGCGCAACATGATGGGCGCCACCAATCCTGCAAAGGCTGCCCCTGGCACCATCCGTGGCGATTTCGGAACACTCTTCACCGAAAACCTCGTGCACGGAAGTGACTCTGCTGCTTCTGCTGCCCGCGAACTCGGAATCTTCTTCCCCGCCCTTTAAGGCGAGGGTCACTAACATTTCCCACTGGTCGACGGTTCCCGTTGCCCCGAGGAGATATTTCTATGAGTCGTAACAATCCCTTGGCCATTGGTCGCGATATCGCGATTGACCTGGGCACCGCCAACACGTTGGTGTACGTGCGCGGGCAGGGGATTGTGCTCAATGAGCCATCGGTGGTTGCCATCGACATGCGTGATGGGCGACCTGTAGCTGTTGGGTGGGAAGCCAAACGAATGCTGGGCCGTACCCCCAAACACATCGAAGCAATTCGACCATTGAAAGATGGTGTCATTGCCGACTTTGACGTCTGCGAGAAGATGCTTCGCTATTTCATTCAACGCATCACCACCAGCAGGTGGAGCAAGCCGCGAATGGTTATTTGTGTCCCTTCGGGCATTACCGGAGTAGAGCAACGCGCGGTGCAAGATGCGGCTGAATATGCCGGTGCTCGTCGTCCAGTGCACATCATTGAAGAACCCATGGCTGCTGCGATTGGTGCCGATCTTCCTGTGCATGAACCAAGTGGAAACATGATCGTCGACATTGGTGGTGGCACCACTGAAGTTGCCGTCATTTCGCTGGGCGGAATTGTGGTGGCCCAGAGCGCACGCGTTGCAGGTGATGAACTTGACGAATCGATTGTGACGTATGTACGTACTCAATTCGGATTAGACATCGGCGTCAACACTGCCGAGGAAATAAAGATTCAAATGGCATCCGCATGGCCATTGGCTCAAGAACTCACCGCAGATGTCGGAGGTCGCGACACCGTTACCGGATTGCCACGAACGGTGGAGCTCACTTCAGAAAACGTCCGTGAAGCCATTGCCGAACCGGTGGCTGCAATTATTGACGCTGTGAAGTCAACACTCGACCGGACACCACCTGAATTGGCCGCTGACATCATGGACCGAGGTATCTATGTCTCTGGCGGCGGAGCGTTGCTGTCGGGCATTACCCAACGAATTAATCATGAAACGGGCATGCCTTGTTATGTTGCCCCTGACCCGCTGTACGCGGTTGCCATTGGTTCGGGTCGTGCACTCGAAAACATCGAGGCAATGCGCGGAATGATGTCCTCTCCAGGACTCGATCAGCAGTAGAAACAATCTCGTGGCGGTCAGTCCCTTCACGCGACGCCGAGCAATTCTTCTGCTCTCGCTGACCTCGGTGATTTTGATCACCCTGGATTTGCGTGGAAGTTCACTCGTTAATTTCACGCGCTCTGCTTTTGGGGTTGTGTTCCGTCCCATTGAAAGTGCAACACGTGTGGTGACCCGACCACTTGAAAATACGTGGCACGGCATCACGAACTACAACGACGTGGTGAAAGAAAACAAGCGACTTCGAGATCTCGTTGCCTACGGTCAAGGCTCGACCATTGCGGCAGTGGCAAGTGTTCGTGAAGCGCAAGAACTTTTGGCATTGAATGGATTGCCCACTTTGGCTGGTATCTCGTCTTGTACTGCGCAAGTGGTTGGACAATCGCCGTCCAATTATTCGCAAACGGTGGAAATCAACCGCGGTTCTGAATGCGGCATCAAGGTAGGGATGCCAGTGCTCAATGCGGCTGGCTTGGTGGGCAAAATCACAAAGGTGTACGTGCGCCGTGCAGTGGTGATGATGGCTACCGACCCGAACTACTCACTAGCTGTCAAGGTGGTGAACGTTCCTCCCACCACAACCACCACCACGGTCCCTGGCTCGGTTGATGAATCAACATCATCGACAACGTCGAGCACCACTACATCCACAACAACTACCACCACAACAACGTCAACAATTCCCGGATTCAAACCAGGGTCAACTGTTCCCGTGGCATCAACCGCTGCACCGTTGCCGGGTGAATCAGTGCCGACTGGCACGGTGGGTCCGAATCAGCCTGCGAAAAACACTAAGTCACCCATCACAGTGCCAGCGGGAGCTGACTTGCCGCTTCGTGAAACAGGCGCGTTGGAAGGACGTGGACTTGGTAAAGCTCCGATCGTGAGATTCGTGGAGAATCAACCTCGATTCGGCGAGGTGTTTGTTGGTTCACCCGTCATCACAGCAGGTGGCGCAACATCACTCGCGCCACCCGATGTTGTGGTGGGTTACGTGAGCAAAGTAGTGAAGAGAACAGGAACACTTGGGCCCATTCTTGAGGTGAAGTTGTCGGCCAGTCTCGACAATCTAAATTTTGTGCGCATCTTGTTGTATCAGCCGTCAACAGAGCGTTCTTCCACCCCATGATTGACCGATTAATTGCGTTTTCAGAAGCGAGATACACCCGACTTGTTCTGGTTGGTCTGTTTTTTCTCGCGTTGCAAACAACCCTGTTCAATGAGATGCGTCCTTTTGGCGTGTGTTTGCAGGTCATGGTTTTATTGGCTGCTGCAAGCGGTTTGGCGCGGGGATCAGAGGCAGGCGCAATCGCTGGTTTCATTGTTGGTCTGCTGTACGACTTGGTGCTCACCACACCGCTCGGACTCTGCGCTGCGGTGTTTGCCGTCATCGGGTATTTGGCGGGCTTCGCGCACTCGTTTGTGCATGAACCCACGTGGTGGTCGCGCATGATTTTGGGAGCCGCCGCCAGTGGAGTCGGAATGGTGTTGTTGCCGTTGGCATTTGCAATGACCGGAACAGATGGATTATTCACCGCTCATATTTTTGTAGTCATTGTGGTGGTTGCCGTCTTCAACGGATTGTTCAGCGTGCCTGCTGAATTGATCTGCAGATGGGCATTGCGTGAGCCCACGGTGGTTCGCTAATGGCAACTGGTCGTTCAGTCACTCGCATCTCGGTGCTCGGAACCGTGGCCATTGTGTTGGCCTCCTTGTTGTGTTTGCGTTTGTGGTTCCTTCAGGGAATCGGCAGTGACGAGGCCGAGCAAAAAATCATGGCCGTTCGTACGCGAACCGTGAAGTTGGCTCCCGAGCGGGGCCGCATCTTTGATTTGAAGGGCCGCGTCGTAGCCGACAACGAGCGAATTCTTACGGTCACGCTAGATCGCGCCGTGATCGCTAAACCTCTCGCGCGTCTCGATATGTGGAAGCGCTTGTCTGGGGTGCTCAACATGACCGTGTCGCAACTTGAAGATCGATACATCTCAAAGAAATATGACCAACTGCAGCCGGTTCCATTGAAAGAAGATATTTCCGAAGATGTTGCTGTGTTTCTTCGAGAGCGCAGTGAGGACTACCCAGGAATCGATATTCGAGAAGATTGGCGTCGCGAATATCCGTATTCGCCCATTGCAAGCCATGTCATCGGATTCTTGGGTGCAATTAAGAACAACAAGAATGAACTCGCGTATTACAAGAATCTCGGTTACGACCCAGACGCACGAGTAGGGCAATTCGGAGTAGAGCAAACTTATGAGTCGATTCTTCGAGGCACGCCTGGCTATGTGAAATACGAAGTGGATTCACGCGGTCGCATCCTTCGCCAGTTGGAGCGCAAAGAAGCAGTTCCCGGATTTGATGTGCAGCTCACGATCAATCTTGACTTGCAACAGTTCGCGGAGCAGGCCCTGCAGACGGAATTGAAGTTGCGTCGGCGAACAGAAGCGCCCACCATCATGAAAGATGGGGAGCCTGATCCTGCTTATCCGGAGATCAATTACTACAAAGCTCCCGCTGGCTCAACCGTGGTGATGAATCACAACACTGGCGAAATTGTGGCCATGGCTAGTTATCCGAACTTTGACAACCGATGGTTCAACGCTGGCATCACATCGGAGAAGTTCAACCAGCTATTTCCAAAAACTGACGACCCAGACCAATCAATTCTGGTCAACCGTGCAATTTCGGGGCGTTACAACTTGGGATCGTCGTTCAAGCCATTCGTTGCGTACGCGGCGCTCAATACCGGCCAACTTGCTGGTGGCACGAATTATTACTTGAAAGATCAAGGCACGTATAAGTTGCAGAGCATTCCCGAAGAGCGATGTCAGCTCAACGTGAAATGTATTTTCAAAAATGCAAACTGCGGTAACGGCGCGCCTTGTAAGTACGGTCGCATCAACATTGTTTCGGCACTTGCCATTTCTTCAGACGTGTTCTTTTACAAGATTGGCGAAGAAATCTTCTCACTTCGCGGAAACCGTCCAGTTCTCGAGGAGCAGGTGAGACAGTTTGGCTTTGGGTCGCCCACAGAAATAGATCTGCCATACGAATACATCGGAACCGTGCCAAGCAAAGCTCTCAAGCAACGACTCGCCGCAAGCGGAGCCATCGCCAAAGAAGAGGGCAAGGGTTACTACGTGGGTGACAACGTGCAGTTTGCAATTGGGCAGGGTTTGTTGTCCGCGTCTCCATTGCAGTTAGCTGTGGCATACGGAACTTTGGCCAATGGCGGAAAGGTGATGAAGCCACATGTGGTGCGCGCAATTTGGGCACCCGGTACACCGAACGGAAAATCGGGCCAAGTCGATCTCGATAAGGGCACAGTGATTCAAGACTTCAGTGCGCCCGAAATTGTGCGCGATATTGGTGCACGACCAGAAGTGGTAGATCCCATTGTCCGTGGTTTGACACGTGTAGTGAACGGACCTGGTGTTCGCTCCGATATCTATCACTCCACAACCGGCGAGAATCTCTTCCGCTCATACCCGAAGCGCACACTTCCTATTGCGGGGAAAACTGGCACGGCGCAGGGTGCGGGCAATTTGCCATGGAACGACTCATCTGCGTTTGGTGCATTCAGCAAAGACCCTTCGAAGCCGTATACAGCTGTTGCGTACTTGGAAAAAAGTGGTTTCGGTTCACGTGCTGCGGCTCCTGTTGTTAAGTGTGAGTTCACCGCATTGGCAGGGAAGGTGCATGTTGATACGGCGGTTCCGTCTGACCCGCTTGACACGGCAAGTTTTGATGTTGCACCGCCGCAAAGCCTCACTCGTAACAACGTGATGTGCGTCATTGGTTCTGGATCCTCGGTGCGTGACTAATGGCTCGAACTATCTTCACTCGTCGACCTGACTCTGGGCTCGGAAATATCAAGCGAGGATTTGCCGACCCCACTCGAAACATTGACTGGATTCTGATGGGCGCCGTGTCGCTCCTCACCATCATTGGTTTCTTCATGATCTATTCCGCCACGCGACCACGTTTGCTCGACAACGGACTCGACCCTTTTCAGTCGGTGCAGCGCCAAATTATTTTCGTCATCATTGCCATTCTCATGATGGGTCTCGTCATGTGGATGGATTACGTGCAAATCCGGGGCAGTGCAGAGTTGTTGTATGCGTCCACTGTTGTTCTACTCATCCTTGTTTTCCTGCTCGGAGCTGTGAAGGGCGGAGCCAAGTTGTCGTTCGACGTGGGGCCGATCGCCATTCAGCCATCAGAACTTTCCAAGGTGACCACTTTGATGTTGTTGTGTGGTTTCCTGGCCGACGACGACTCGGAAACGCTCGCATGGGAGCGATTCATTCAGGCTCTGTTCATCGTTGGCGTCCCGTTCGCCCTCGTGCTCATCGAGCCAGACTTGGGCTCTGCTTCCGTCGTTGTGGCCGCAGCGATGGGTGTGTTGTTGGTTGCCGGAGCACGCATTAAGTACATCGTCACCATTACCGCACTGACGGTTGCATCGGCCATTGCGGGTGCGGTCTCTGGGGTGGTGAAGAAGTACCAAATCAGCCGCATCACCGGTTTCTTGGACCCGAATCCCAACTCGCAATCGGCCACCGTGCGTAATTTGGTGAACCAGGTGAATCAGGCCAAGCGTGCAGTAGCGGCGGGCGGCTTCTTTGGCAAGGGGTATCTCAACGGACCATCCACCAATGGACGATTCATCCCCGTCCAGTCCACCGACTTTGTGTTCTCGGCTGTGGGGGAGCAATTCGGCATGTTGGGCGCCATGGTGGTGCTGGGGTTGCTGGGGATTGTGCTGTATCGAATTCTGCGCATTGCCCGCCTCGCCAACGACAAGTTGGGGGTACTTATTTGTGCCGGCGTCTTCACCATGATCTTGTGGCAGGCCTTCCAAAACATCGGCATGACCATCGGAATTACCCCCGTTTCGGGCGTTCCGTTGCCATTTGTGTCGTACGGCGGGTCCCATATGGTGGCCTTTGCCATGATGATCGGCCTTGTGCAGAGCGTTCACATGCGCCGTTTCAGGTGAACGAGGCAGATATCCTGTCAGGAAGACCGAAAGGGTCGGTTGCGCCAAGAATGTGGCAGCAGCAGGGCCCACATGGCGCGCTTCGGCGCGACGTGGGAAGGAAATTCAATGGATACCAACGGGACCGGCGCTTCAGCGCCATCCACAGCAGCACAGTCGTCATCGCAGCCTCGCGAAGGTTCTCAGGCCAGCAACGCAGCCAAAAAGCGTCGTCGCGGTTCGCGAGGGGGCAAGAACCGTAAGAAACCAGGTCAAGAAGGTCAGGGTGCACCAGACACTTCGTCCGATTCGCGTCCAGTTTCATCACAGCCACGCCAGGCGTCTGCTCCAGCGGGCGGTAAGCCTCGCATCGGCGACACACGTCCCGCGCCTGCTCAACCTGCAGCCACGAAATCAGAATCACAAGGCGGGGCACAGGGGGATTCTCAGGCCAAGAAGAAGCGTCGCCGTGGTGGTCGAGGAAAGTCGCGCTCTGGTGGCAACGGTGGTCAGCAGCGTGACCAAGCAACCATCGAGGCTGAAATTATCGAACGCCGTAAGGGTCGCGAGCGTAATGGGCGGGCTATCGGCCGATACATGATGTGTGTACAGGTGCGCGATGGAGTCACCCAGGTGGCGGTCATGGAGGGACGCAACCTCATCGAGCATTATGTAAGCCGACCTTCGGACGATGTCGGCCAGATTCACGGCAACATCTATCTCGGTCGAGTGCAAAACGTGCTTCCCGGTATGGAGGCTGCATTCGTTGATATCTCCACTCCCAAGAATGCAGTGCTGTACCGCGGCGACGTTCAGTATGACCCTGAAGATGTCGTGGAGAAAGACAACGCTCGTATCGAGCAAATTCTTCGTTCGCGCCAAATGATTCTGTGCCAAGTCACCAAGAACCCCATTGGTGCCAAGGGTGCCCGCCTCACACAGGAAGTATCAATTCCGGGCCGTTTCGTGGTTCTTATTCCGAATTCAAAGACCTACGGAATTTCAAAGCGACTCGACGATTCAGAGCGTCGCCGTTTGCGCAACATTCTTGATCGGGTGAAGCCGGCGCACCACGGTGTCATTGTTCGTACCGCCGCCGAGCATGCAACCGAACATGAACTCATCGCCGACATGACCCGTTTGCTCGAAGAGTGGGAGCAAATCGAAAACGCTTCAAAGAACGCGCAAGGCCCAGCATTGCTGTACCGCGAGCCAGAATTGGCAGTGCGTGTCATTCGTGAAGAATTCAACGCTGAATATCGCGGCGTGGTCATCGATGACCGTCGACTGTATGAAGATGTTCGTAGTTACGTTCAGGCCTTCAACCCAGAGCTTGCCGACCGAGTGGAGTACTTCGACCGGTCCACGGAGCCGCTCAGCATTTTTGAAACTCATCACGTACACGAGCAATTGCACAAGGCGCTTGATCGCAAGGTGTGGTTGCCATCGGGCGGTTCGCTCATTATTGAGCACACCGAAGCCCTCACCGTGATAGACGTCAACACGGGTAAGAACGTGGGTACGTCCAACCTGGAAGAAACCGTTTTCCAGAACAACCTCGAAGCAGCGGCAGAAGTGGCGCATCAACTTCGCCTTCGCGACATTGGTGGCATCATCGTCATCGACTTCATCGATATGGAAATCAAGGACAATCGCAAAAAAGTGGTGGAATCTTTCCGTCAGGCGTTGTCACGAGACAAGACCCGCACCCAGGTCTTCGACATTTCGGAGTTGGGCTTAGTGGAGATGACCCGTAAGCGCATTGGTGAGGGTCTACTCACCGCGTTCGCTGAAGGGTGCCCCGACTGTGCAGGCCGTGGTGTCAAGGTCGATTACGACCTTCTGAAGTGACCTTTCAGCCCAATATTTCCTAGAAACCATGGCCCTGACGGTGTCAGAGAGCCCCTATTCGCAGATAAAGTAGGAACTCGCTATGTACGCAGTGATCGCATCCGGAGGAAAGCAGGAGAAGGTGGCCCAGGGCCAGCAAGTCCAGCTTGAGCTCCTTCACGTTGAAGACGGTGCAGAGGTTTCTCTCACCCCAGTTCTTGTAGTTGACGGTTCCACCGTTCTCTCCACACCCGACCAGTTGAAGGGCGCCTCAGTAAAGGGCCGCGTCATTGGAACCGCAAAGGGACCAAAGATCGATGGCTTCACTTACAAGCGTCGTACCAACCAGCGCCGTCGCTTCGGACATCGTCAGAAGTACTCGGTTGTTGAAATCACCTCAATCGCGAAAGGCTGATTCAGAATGTCAAAGACAAAGGGCGGCGGCTCCACAAGGAACGGTCGCGACTCAAATGCACAACGCCTCGGCGTCAAGGTGTTCGATGGAACACTTATCACTGCTGGCACCATCATCATTCGCCAGCGTGGTACTCGTACACACCCAGGCAAGAACGTGGGCATCGGCAAGGACGACACATTGTTCGCTCTTACTGATGGCTCTGTGAAGTTTGGTGAGCGCAAGGGCCGCAAGGTCGTTGACGTGAACCCTGCGTAATTTCGCAGTACATATTTCGTTCAAAAGGCGCACCGCAAGGTGCGCCTTTTGCTTTGCCTGAATTATTCAGCGGCCAGAAAGGTGTCGATGCCCTGTGGCAATTTTTGCACGGGGTAATCGAGCAGTAGTACTGCTTGCTTGCAGGCAAAACGGTCGGTCATGCCGCCCACGTACGTAACAGCCTCGTTTGCAGCTTGTGATGAACCAGCGTCAAATGGGTTGTTGGCAAAAGAGGGAAGCAGTGTTGGATGCGCGATGTAATGATCGACGAGGGCTCGTAACAAGTCGACAACGCTCTGAGCCTGCGCACGAGATGCTGCGCGGTGATAGATGGAGTCGTAATTGAACTGACGAAACAGTGCAAGTGCCTCGGCAATGTCGGGAACCATGCCTATTCGGCCTGTGTGCGCAGTGGCGTCGATCATGGCCGTTATAAATGCGGACAGTTGTTCTCGGCGTGTTGTTCCGCAACGAGTGCGAACAAGTTGAGGTAGATCATTTGGCGAGACGACGCCGGCATCAACAGCATCTTCAAAGTCGTGGCACACGTATGCAATGCGATCGGCCCAACTCACCACTTCGGCCTCTGGAGTGGACGGGGCCGGGC
>CAYSPE010000057.1:0-11964 GCA_964432845.1 uncultured Bifidobacterium sp. | reverse complement strand
CATAGTTCCGATGTTCACGTGAGGCTTATTACGCTCAAACTTTGCCTTGCTCATTGCTGCTCCTTGCAGTTGTTGTGTTGATTTGTTTTGTAGCGTCGATCGGGATCGAACCGATGACCTTCCGATTATGAGCCGGATGCTCTGACCAACTGAGCTACGACGCCCTGTGCGTATTGGTCGTTTCAACCATTTGGACAAGCCAGATGGCGGAGCCCTCTGTGGGAATCGAACCCACGACCTTTTCCTTACCATGGAAACGCTCTGCCGACTGAGCTAAGAGGGCGTGCGCACTGAAGCAAAGCCTCAATGTGCCGGAGCAGAAATGCTATCGGTGAGAAACTCAGTTACTCCACTAGGTTTTCTGTTGTGGGAGACCTATTAATACGACACGCCACCCCGGCCGATGCCGAGGCGATTCGCACCATTTATAACCATGAGGTGGAGAACGAAACCTCCACCTTTGACCTGGTGCCCCGATCGCTCGACGACCAATTGGCCTGGCAAAACGCCCGTCAAGGGGCATTTTGTGTGTTCGTTGCCGAGCTGAGCGGCGACGTGGTGGGCTTTGGCGCCCTTTCGCCCTATAAAGAGAGGGCCGCATACCGCACCTCGGTGGAGGATTCGGTCTATGTTCGCCGCGATATGGGCCGCCGAGGCATTGGCGCCGCCATCGTGGGTCACCTACTGCAGACAGCCAAAGATGGCGGATTCCATGCAGTAATGGCCCGAATTACCACTCTTTCGGTAGGTTCCATCGGTCTCCACCAGAGTTTGGGCTTCCAGATGGTGGGAATTGAGCGAGAAATCGGCCGAAAATTCAATAAATGGCTCGATGTGGCCATCATGCAGTGCCTTTTGCACGAAATCCCCTAGTTTTTCGCAAATTTCGGCCTTTTTTGGGCCCGAATCAGCTGGAATCCCAATCCAATCGCAGCGATCCCGAACCACACGAGTGACCCGAGGTGTGACCCCGTATACGGAGTGGTGCCCGTGGCGCTGTTTGCGACACCCCCCACGGTGGTCGAAGTGGATGAACTCGATGATGTGGCCACCGTGGTGCTGGTTGATGTGGCTGATACCGCGACGGGGGCTGCAGTTGTCGAGGGCACCGTGGTTGACGCCGCCACAACAGTGGTTGACGGAGATGGTGTCGTGGTGGTGGTGACAGATTGAGAGAATGAGTAATCCTCAATCTCGCCGCTTGCCAACTTCCCTACGGGGCTGTTGGCCGCAGAGTCGAAGCTGAATCGTAAACGTGCGTACATGGCACTTGGAGAAACCTGCGCTGGCACCGCCCAAGTGAGAGTGGCACTGCTGGCATTCGCAGTGGGCGAAGCACACGCACGTTCTGACGGATTGTCAAAAACGCCGTTTGCATTGAAATCAATCCAACCGCACAATGTGGCGTTCGCGGTCACACCTGTCAGTGCCACTGTTGCACTGAAAGAACCATTTGGTGTGAGGCTGATGGGACTTGCGAACGCAGTTGTGCCATCGTCCACATTTGAAATCGGTGACCCCGATGCAACTGCATCAACATTTGTTGTTGGGTTAGCGGTAGAGGTTTGATCGGCAGTAACGCTTGAACCCATCTTCAAATCACCCACTACATGACTCGTTGGCGAAGTGTCATACGAACTTGGCGCTAATCCAAAATCCTCGTCAACAGAAACCACAAGTGTCCATCCATCTTCGTTCGCACTTGGCCCGGCATAACAGGTTGCATTGCAAATAGTGCCTAAATCCGCGGTAAAAGTGAACGAAGACATGGTGCCGTTCATACGGATCGATCCGCACATTGCGTTACTAGTTGCGCCATATGTTGCGTTCGATGCAGTGGAACACGAAGACGAAGGATTCTTCACAACTGGTTCAATTCGTTGGCCAACTATTTGCATGTTCACACCAGACAATTTGGTCATTGTGATGTTCGGAGTTGTTAGTTCCAACTCAGTCCACGTCACCGTTTTTGAACCACTGACGTTTCCGTTGGCTCCACCACCTCCGATTCCAGAAATAGACAACACGGGGTTAGTAACCGGCTGCGAGAACGAAACAGTGAGCGTTCCACGTGATGCACACAAGTTTCCGTATGTGCAACCGTCATCGGTCGTAGCAAGTTGAACACCAACTGCAGATACCAAACCGTCTGACACGAAATTGCCGTTGGCGCCACCACGTACGCTGAGCGCTTGATCGTTTCCGGCGCCCGCAATCACCATGCCACTTGTACCAGCCACGCTGACGGTGAGGCCGCTCGGAAGTGTTGTTGCTCGTGTGGACTGCGTGTACCACGTGAACGCGTCAATAGAAGTTGTTGCTCCGGTGGTAGAAAACGACCAGCTTCCGTTCGTCCCTTGCAGCGCTCGCACACCGCTCAAAGATGAAGCAGACAGGCACGCGCACAGGGCGAGAAACATCACGGCTGCTGCCGTTAGGCGATTACGGAAACGGCGAGAAATGGACATTTCCCGAATGTAAGTCTGGATAACGGACGTTGCCTCAAAGAGAATTTTTTTACGCCATGGCCGCCAAAAAATATTCAAGCCCGCTGGCATTTCGTCCAGCAGGCTTGAATACGGGTTGGGCTGTTTGGCTTTCGCCTCTCAGTTCACAACTTTCGTTGTGGTGGGCCGAGCAGGATTTGAACCTACGTAGGCGTTGCCGGCAGATTTACAGTCTGCTCCCTTTGGCCACTCGGGCATCGACCCCTATGTTTCCCCTGCTTTCGCAAGGACTGCCAAGGCTATCGGCGCTTACTAGCCTTTCACCCATGCCATCGTTTGACATTGTTTCCGAAGTAGACCGCCAAGAGCTGAAAAACGCCGTTGACCAAGCTCAGCGCGAGATGTCGCAGCGCTTCGATTTCAAGGGCACCAACTCCTCCATCGACCAAAACGACCTGGTCATCACCATCAAGACCATCTCCGAGGACAAGGCCCGCGCCGTTCGCGTGCTGTTGGAAGAGAAGTTCGTGAAGCGCGGCATGAGCTTGAAGGGCATCGACTGGGGCAAGTTCGAACAGGCTTCGGGCGACACCATTCGCCAAGTGGTGACCGTCAAAGTGGGCATCACTTCTGAGAAGGCAAAAGAGATCAACAAGCTGATCAAAGAAAAAGGCCCAAAGGGTGTGAGCAGCCAGACACAAGGTGAGCAAGTGCGCGTTACATCAAAGAAGCGCGACGACTTGCAAGAAGTAATGGCGCTCATCAAGGGCACCGACCTCGAACTGCCTCTGCAGTTCGAAAACTTCCGCGACTAGAGACAGATCGCACACATGAGCCACGAGAAAATCAGTGAAAGGTTTCCATCGTGGCCATCATCGAAAACACACGACGAACGAACATGCATCAGGTGCTTCGGGAGAAACTAACAGTGGACGCAGCTGACACCTTGATGGATCACTTGCCACCCGGCGGCTGGAGCGATGTCGCTACGAAGTCTGATATCGAACTACTTCGCTCCGAAATGGTCGTTCAACACGTAGCGATTAAGTCCGACATCGAACAACTCCGATCCGAAGTGGCCGTTCAACACGCATCAACCAAATCCGATGTGGAACAACTCCGATCCGAAATGGTCGTTCAACACGCATCAACCAAATCCGATGTGGAACAACTCCGATCCGAAATGGCCGTTCAACACGCATCAACCAAATCCGACATCGTGAAACTCGCAGCTTCCACCGATGTCCAATTTGCGAATCTTCGAACAGAAATTGAAAAGGGCTTCAAGAGCCAAGCACGATGGAGCGCCGGCTACATGGCCTCACTAACAATCGCACTGATTGTTGCTTATTTCCATTAACTATTTAATTGGTCGACAATTTTGAGAATGGGCGTGATGTCCACGTCGGCGCCACTTCCCTCTCCGTCATTTTCGCCATGACCAAATGGATTATCAAGGTCACGCACCAACAACATGAGGTATGCGTACGCAAGACTCAACACTGCGGGTGCAATCCACGACATCACGGCGGATGGGAAACTCACCACGGCAAGTGACACTTGCAGAATTGCGCACAGTCCCCACATCAACACATATCCGGACTGAATGAATGATGTGTTGCGAATGACTGCAACGCGATTCAAGTTGTTAGTGAGATCGCCATTCACTACGAGCAATCTGCTGATGTAGTGCACTCCCGCTCCTTCATGTTCGATTTCTGCAATCAAGTTCGAGAAGTCAGCGTGAGCGGCCCACATATGATTGTCCGTTACTTCACCCAGGAACCACTGGTGAATTGCCGTGGCAACATATGCAATGCGTTGACAAGCTTGCGGATATGTGATGTCTTTTGCAGCAAGCGCCATAGAAGTGGTGCCATTGAAGGCAGCGAGACCACCCGCAACAGCTGCGGGAATCTTTTCTGATTCCTTGTAGTCGGCCAGCACGCCGCCCAACATGAAACCCAAAATCAGGGTTACACCGGTGATGACGGAACCAATTTCGCCAAACGTGGCCACCTCACCAATTCCGGCAATGTTCTGCAAAAGGAATCGAAGAAGCAGCACAATCGCCACCACCGGAAGTGCCTGAATAACTAAACGAAACCGAGAATTCTTAGAAGATACTGAAGTCGTCACGGCGACGAGATTAGTTCGCCAACTTCATCAAATTCATTGACACACAGACTGCAGAAGGCAGGCAACGGCACGGCGTGTGCCGACCGGATCATTTCCGACAGAAAGGTGGCGGGACCCTTGTCTCGTGAGATAGGCCCACTTCATATCTTCAGACAATCGTCGTGAAATTTGTGATGGCATCACCGCATCATGTGAGGTCGTGATTACCAACACACGTGCTCCAATTGCCTTCTCGTCCACCCGAAGACTTCGCAATGGTCGAGATGATTCAGGTAGGGACAAGCAAATCCTTTCAATGACCGCCCCAATGCCAATGACAGGGACTCGATGATTCATTGAATTGTCCGCCGACACCACATCAGATGCATCCGCATGAGATATGTCGCTACACCGAACAATGGTCTGCGTTTCCATACCTCCTTCATCATCACCACGTTCATTACGCCCTAATCGACTTTGAGCGAAGCGGAATAGTTCTAAACCATCTCCTCGACCTACACCAGCAATCATTGAAAAAAGTGCCCGATAGTCGCCCGAGTAGGACGCCAACTCCATCGCCATCGCAATACTTCGTGCAGTTACTTTTTGAGAACCACTGCCAATGAGCAGTGGGTGTTTCAAAAGCTTGTCTTGAATTGTTCTGATTCGTTGGAGGGATGAATCTCCGAGCGGACATTCGGGCAACTGGTCACAATCGAGTGTCGCGTTCACGATGTTTTCCCGTTGCTGCTTACTTTCAAGCCGGAAGGAAGTGGCCCACGGTTCGCGAGGATCTGACGGGGCATCGAGAACCACCGCTGCAACTGATGCTGGATACATCATGACGAGCGCCGCACCAAGAGTTGCTCCGTACGACCAACCCAAGAACGAGAACTTGTCAACATTAAGTAGTCGCCGTAGTTGTTCAATATCTTCAACAGAATCACGTGTACCAGAGGCGTTGATTAACTGTCGAGAATATTTCTCGCAACCTGACGCAACTTTTTTCGCCAAAGATGGAACATCGATTGCTTTTTCAAAGTCATCCAGAGAATGTCCGCAGTTGGCACCCAACACATCTTGGGATGCGCGAGTTGCGAGACCAACTACATCAAACTTATTCGCAGATTCACCCAGCAACGAAACAATTTCCGAAACGGTTCGTTTCACGTCTCCACCGGGTCCACCAGGATGAACAAGGAGCACAGGATTATGTTCTTTCTGATTGGTTGAACGTCGGCGATAGACCGCTAGATCCAGACGTCCCGAAGATAAATTTTCGTAATCCAGTGGCACCGAAATCTCGCCACATTCAATCAACCCACATTCTTGAAATGGAACTGAAAAATTTGCACGGCCAACTTCGGCCTGTGGGCGAGCAATGGTGTTCGAGAACGAACACGAACTAAAGAGTGACAGTGTGAGGAATACCCCAAGAACTTTGATGCGTGGAAACCGAATTAACACTTCGTGTCGAGAATAGTGGTGAGCGTCTTACTGGCCGAAGACAACTCCTTGTTCGTCGACAATTTCTTTACCATCTCTGCAAGAGAAGCACCACTGGTGTCGCTCTTGATGGAATCCGCGAGCTTCTTCATGACCGAGGCGTACTTCTTGAGCGAATCATGGATGGAACCGCCGGTCTTTCCTGCCGCATCATCGAGGATCTTTGCCCTGTCACGAAGACCCTGAGCGAGGTCATCTCGGGTGTTGTTCTTCGTCGCATCAATGATGGGCGTGTTGGTGGTGGTGCGCATCGCACACACCACCTTCACACTTTCAGCATCAGAAGGCCCTGAGAACAGTAAGTATCCGCCTATCGCCATGGCAACAACGAGGACGCAAGATGCGATTCCAATCGAACGCTTTCTCGTTACCTCCACTGCATTAGTTAATTCAGTGTTCATGGTCTTACTCCTTGATTCCCCACTATGTCAGCCCCACACATTCGCGTCGACCCCGAATTTCGGAAGTCCGCACACACCAACGTCAACGCGACCGCGCAATCGGGTGGGGTTGAATGAACCAGCAATTGATCCACGAACGACCGTGGTGCAATACCAGCGAATTTCCACACGAACATTTCCGTTGAAACTAATGAAAGGTTCTCCCGGATACCCGTTCTGAATGGTGAGTTGACCGCCCCACCACACTTGGACATCGACGTTGCGGAAGAAGAACCAGAAGACGGTCCAGCTACCCATGTCGTTCATTCGCCATGTCTCGCCGCGGTCAGCACCAGCGGCATCAAACCATGCCGGCGCCCGTGCGGTGAACTTAAAGCGGTCACCAGACACATTTCCAAACAAGCCGAAGTTCTGTCCGAACAAACTCATGCTTGCTTCGACGTCGACCGCGGCACCCCATGGCACCACACAGAAAACGTCACCAGCAACAGCAACAACTTGATCGGGCAAACCGATGTTGCCGCATGAGTAATAGTCGGTTCGATAGTCCACTGTCCAAGACGTCGCGAGTATCGGATTACCGCCGATATAGCGAGGTGTCGCGATGACTGCACGTGGCTGAGGACGAATGTTGCCCAACTTCACTCCGGCCCATGCAACACCGACTGGTGTTTGCACGCCGGCACCAAATGCGCCGTACCACCAATTTCCGGAGTACACGATTTGGCCGCTTGACCCGACATAAACAGTTCGCGGATCTCCCGCTTCAAAGGTAAGGAACGCACGCAGACCCTCGCGACCTGGAATATTGGACAACCGGAATGTTCCACCGGAACGCACCATTGGCCCAAGATTCAACGTGCCATTGCCTGAGAATTCGTACATGCCGTTGTAGATGTACCCAGCAAAATTCGCGGTAGCAAGGCCAGCAACCGTGGCCGAGAACGCGAAGTTCGCCAAATAGTTTCCGGACGCTGCACGAATATAGGAACCAGACAAATTCACGTTCGCTAGAGGCTGAATGTTGAGAGTTCCGGCTGCGGCAAGGTTGATGTTGCCTGATGTATCAAACGATCCGTTCAGTCGAGCTTGTCCACGCAACGGTCCGAGGTTGAGCCCGGCGTTGACGTCGATGGTTCCCCAAATTGCCCGCACCACTGGAATGTTGGCTGCAGTAGGAAGTCCCAAGCGAAGCCCGACAACGAGTTGCTTATTACCCACTGCTGGGCATGGCTCGCCAAAAATCGTGTCGTTCACGCCTATGGATCCGCTATTGAGACCAATGAACGTTTCAGAAATTTTCTGTTGCGTCACAGTGGCATTACACGAACCCATCTGCCATGTTGAACCAGACCCCGTGGGGTTGCCGTAACTTGCGAACACAACTTCGGTAAAGACAAGGCCTGCGGGCGCAGTCATGGTGAGAGTTCCCAACATTGGTGCAGTACCCCACACCACTGTTCCGGGCGTGTTGGTGGGCGCAACTGGTGTCTCAAGTGAGCTTGGTTGATCGAAAAGTAACGACTGACCTGCGGCTCTCACCGTTGTCGTTGGCGCAACCGTAGTTGTCGATGCCGCATTAGCGATTGTCGTGGAAGGACAAGGTGCCAATGTGGTGGTTGTTTGGCCGGCGGAGGTAGCAGGCGCAACTGTTGTAGTGGTGTTCAAGCCGGGCGCACAGCGCAGAGCCGCACCCGTTGCGTTGCTCAATACTTGATCGGCATTTTGCGAAGCAACGGTTGGTGCCATCACTGGGCAGTTCTCGCGCACAACCCTGTCGACGTTTGCCGAACGACCAAGACGTATTGAACCTGCAGCAGTTGCCACGCCCACGTTGAGGTTTGCATTCGCTGCAAAATAGAAGTCGCCAGAAGAACCAGACACCAACTGACCAGCTCGGTTTTGAACCTTGATAGTTGAATCTGGGTTACAGAAAACGACTTTTCCTTCCACTTGTCCATTGAAGACGTTGCCAAGGTTCAATCGCGCTCTGATGGAGAACGCATATTGGTCGAATGAACCTTCCGCTGCGAGCAATTGTTGGTTAGCTACCGATAGCGCTCCTGTAAAGCGAAGCGACGGGAAGCCGCCTCTCAGGTAAGCGAAATCAAAGTTGCCAGTTACTCCAATTGTGTTGTCGGCAAGTCGGACGTCTGCATTCAGACGGGCAGATACTTCACGTACTCCACTTGAATCGATGTCAAGGCGGAATGCGCCATTCAACTTTGCACCGAGCAACAAGACGTCGCCTTCAAGGTTGACGAACAGTTGCAGTTGTGTTGGCCGTACTAATCCCTGAACTCGAACCTTACGCACCTCGAGAATGCCCGGCACGATGATGAGGTTGTCGACACGACCATCGATCGCAAAGATCGGATCTGTACCCAACTTCGCCACCACTGTTAAGTCAACGTTGGTAGTTCCCGCGGGTAAATCGAGCGCGAATCCACCGGTGAAGATGATGTGACTATCAAGCGGGTTCGTGCCAGACGCCAACAAGTCGAGGTATGTCTGCTTCATTCGCAGACCACCAATGGTGAAGGCATCGAAATTGGCATACACCTGGAACTTCAAAGCACTGATGTCAATCTTTGCCAATGCAGTGAATGAAACACCCATGATCGCGGCCGAGAATCCGACGGAGATGCCGGGTTCATACTTCTTCTCAGCAATAGTGCAACCAATCGGCGCGAACTTCAGACCCATGTAATTGCCGACCAGATTGCCACTGAACATGTTGATGGCCTTCGGCAAGGTGCGTGCGGTGTCCCCTACTGCCGGCTCACGACCCACACTGACGACAAGACAGACTCCTCGTGTCGTGGAGAAGAAGAAGGCACCTTCAATGTCGATTCCATCATCCATGCCCACGAGATTTCGGAGAGCTCGCGGTAACTGGAATGACACCGCCATACCGATTTCAGGTGTTGGAATTGGTGTGCTCGCAAAATTGATGCCGATGCTGAACGCAGCGAAGTTGATGGTTAAACCGTCAATTCCAAACACGTTCTGCCATGGCACTGACACGCCGTCTTGATCCAGCCCAATGGACACATTGATGGACAATGTTCCCGACGCCGAGAATGAAATTGCGATACGACCAGGTACTTGGTCTGCTTGCTTTGGAACAAGCAAGCGAGCTTCTCCGTAGATACCGACGGTGATGTCGGCGAAATTACGGATACTCAGTTGCAACCCAACCGATGCAAGTCGCAGGCCGTAACCGTCTGCCTTGAATATCCATGCATCGGGAGGAAGAACGATTCCAATTCGCAAGTCAATGTTGCCCGTAAGAAGGCCGCGCATTGAGATCTTGAGTGGTTCAAGTTGAACATCACCCACCGTTGCACGGATGCCCTCTGGTACCGCCATTTGAGCGATGAGAGTGAAATCCATTCCAGGCACAGAGGTGCGGTATCCACCAGCCAGCGTGTAGTTGGTTTGATACGTGGAGAAGATGACCGCCAACTCGGAGAAGGTTGGGCCGCCCTTGAACAGTTCCCAATTCTTCACACCGGCAACCATGAAGAGTCCGCGATTAGAGATACGTGCCTCGGCATCGATTTGGAATCCGAGAATTCTCAGACCACCCGATACCGCAGCCGATACCTCACTCTGCTTGGTGTCGTACTGCAGTCGGAATCGACCATCAATGAT
Organism: uncultured Bifidobacterium sp.; assembly: GCA_964432845.1. Taxonomy (GTDB): domain Bacteria; phylum Actinomycetota; class Acidimicrobiia; order Acidimicrobiales; family Ilumatobacteraceae; genus UBA2093. The sequence goes on along the minus strand of CAYSPE010000057.1, from coordinate 1,835 downwards.
TTCAACTCCGTCAGAAACCTTGATGACTCGTTCACACACGTTCTTTGAAGTGGCGTCAACTGAAGCTGATGAATTCGCAGCTTTGTTCGTGTTCTCTGAAGCAGGAACTGGCACGTTATGACAGGTCTCGTCACCAACGTCTACTTGAAGGAACCAGATTCCCTCTTCGTAGCCGCCAGAGATTGCTAGTTCGGGAACAACCAATCCGCCGACGGAAATCTTCAACTTTCCACCGAGAAGGAACTTGAAATCCCATCCTTCCCCGGTCTTACGGCCGACACCGATTTCGATGTACATGTCGCGCAATGTGAGACCCGTGATGGGTGTCCACGTGGAGGTTTGCTCAATACGCAAGTTGGCAGAGAACACTCCCGCAACCTTCGACACCGAACCAGTGATCTTCGTGGCTGGCAATGTAAGACCAGGAATGATTTGCCACGATCCGCCGTCTTCACCGTCAATCGCACCAGTGACCTTCAGCGACCAATCGTCAGTTCCAGCAAAACGCACTTCGGCCGCGGCCTTCAACGTGGTGGTGCTCGTGACGTTGAGAGTGAGCGCGCCACTGACGGTCAACGTGACCGGAATGACTTCGCCCTTGTCGTCTTTGTTGGTGAGATTAAGAGTCAACTCGTCAAGCAACAAGCGATCGAATCCTGGAATCAAGTTGATTGATTGATTCGTATTGAATGAAATCGCCCAGGCCCAATCGGAATCGGAATCCTTGCGAGACAGTTCACCTTCAACAGTAAATGTTCGTGACTCGCCCTTTGCTTTGAGATTCGCCGCGCCGGTTGAGAAATTGAATTCACCGACAACAGCAACCTTTGTTGGAAGGTCAACTACTCCTTTTGTCAGCGTGTCAACCTGCGCAAGCGTCGATGGAAGTCCGATAATGGCACCTAATTTGATGTCACCAGACTCAAGTTCCTGATTGCCAAGCATCGATTGCAATTCAACGTTCTTTGGAGTCCAGGCGTACTTTTCGCCATCTGCGTAGTTCGCGACAACGATGATTTCGCCCGCTATTAGTCGAACGTTGTATTCGCCAAATGGTGACAAGTTAGAAATGGCGGCGCGCATCACCATGTTGTCACTCGAAGCGACTACAGAGGCATTGATGGCTGTATCAAAGATGGACAATTCGCCATTGGCTTCGAATGACAGTTCGCCAGACTTGTACTTGATTGCGACATCAACTCCGTCGAGAACCACTCCATCAGCGAGAGTGATTGACTTCAAAGCACCCGCAAATTCGGCGGTCTTCTCTCCGGTGTTGGCGGTAAACGAAAGCGAACCGGTGACAGGATTTTGTTTCCCGACTTCGATGCCGGCAGTAACTCCGAATGCAACACTGCAACCGTTCTTGTCTTCTTCGGCCTTTACATCTTCATTGTCTGGCGATTCTTTGACCGATGCGGTATCACCGGTGCAATCAATTCCGAGATCTATAGACGGATCCGAGACCTTGACGATTCCTCCACCGAACACAATGTCATCTGCCTTGGCATTGAGACTGCCGGCAAAACCGTCGGTTGTATATGAAATTTTCCCTGACAATTGGGCGTTAGAAAGAGTGAACCCATCAACCAGATTTAGTTCTGGAACTTTTGAAGTAAAGGAGAATTCTTTCTTCTCATCAGAGAGGCTGATGGAGGTCTTTAGTTCAAGGTCGACTCCTCCTCGAGCAACCGACAAGGTTCCGCTGCCCTCAATGGAATCGTTTGAAATCTTGAGTGATGCTTCACTGAGATCAATTCCATCTGCCAGGTTGACCGCGTCAGCGAGCTCCGCACTGACTTCGATCTCAGCATCTCCGCCTGCGGGGAAATTGA
>CAYSPE010000056.1:0-11979 GCA_964432845.1 uncultured Bifidobacterium sp. | reverse complement strand
GTGCGGTGAACGAGAAACGACGTCCACCCTTCACAACCTTTGCCACGCGGTTGATGTGAATCACACGTGACTCACGAAGCGCACCTGGCTCTGGTGTTGCTGTTGAAAAAGAGTTGTTGAAGTTGCTCATCAGAATTCCAATCCTGCGTCACGTGCGGCTTGTGCCGCTGCAGCAACGCGGCCGTGGTATGCGTAGCCACCGCGATCGAATACGACCGTGTTGACACCTGCTGCCTTAGCGCGCTGTGCAATCAATGTTCCGACCTGTGTTGCAGCAGCAACTGTTGCGCCGCTTGCCTTACGCATGTCTGCTTCTACTGACGATGCAGCAGCAACCGTGACACCGAGGTCGTCGTTGATGAGCTGCATGTTGAAGTGCTTGTTGGTGCGGTGCACAGCGAGACGTGGACGCTCTGCTGTTCCGTGAATCTTCTTACGTACGCGACGGTGACGGCGAAGGCGTGACTCGCGACGAATCTTTGCGATGTTTGGCATGTGAGTTCCTTAACTACCGAATCACTTCTTGCCGGTCTTGCCGGCCTTGCGAACGATGTGCTCTCCGAGGTAGCGCACACCCTTGCCCTTGTAGGGCTCTGGCTTACGGATGGAGCGGATGTTGGCCGCAACCTGTCCGACGAGTTCTTTGTCGATGCCCTTCACGATGACGCGAGTCTGCGCTGGGATTTCAAAAGAAATTCCGGCAGGTGCAGGCACCATGACTGGGTGTGAGAAACCGAGTGCGAGGCGCAGGTCAGAACCTGATGCTTCAGCGCGGTAACCAACGCCAACGATTTCGAGTTCTTTTGCGAAACCATCGGTAACACCGATGACCATGTTGCTCACGAGTGTGCGTGAGAGGCCATGGAGTGAACGGTTTTGGCGCTCGTCGTTTGGACGCTCCACCAAGATGGTGTTCTCTTCTTGGCGGACAATGATGTCGCCAGGAATATCGCGAGACAATGTTCCTTTAGGACCCTTGACGGTGACAGTGCGACCAGAAATGGTGACTTCAACGCCAGCTGGAACTGCGATGGGGGCTTTGCCGATACGTGACATGTTCGTTTCCTACTTTCGTCCCGGGATCACCACACGAAGCACAGAACTTCGCCGCCGACCTTGCGCTTGCGCGCTTCGCGATCGGTGAGGAGCCCTTGGCTGGTGGACAGAACTGCGACGCCAAGACCACCCAACACGCGTGGGACTTCCTTGGAATTGCGATACACGCGCAGACCAGGAGTGGACACACGTGTGAGTCCGCTGATGGTGCGGTGACGGTCGATGGAGTACTTCATCTGAATGGTGAGCTCGTTGCCGGGACCCTTTGTTGAAGGAGTCACGGTGTAGTCATCGATGTAACCCTCCTTCTTCAAAACGTCTGCGAGTGCAACTTTTTGCTTCGAGGATGGCATCACGACTGTTTCCTTCAACGCAGTGTTTGCGTTGCGGATACGTGTGAGCATGTCGGCGATGGGATCAGTCATCATGTTGGTTACCTCACCAGCTCGCCTTGGTCACGCCAGGAATTTCTCCTGCATGAGCCATTTCTCGGAGACATACGCGGCACAAACCGAACTTGCGGTACACCGAACGTGCACGGCCGCACTTGCGGCAACGTGTGTACGCACGAACCTTGAACTTTGGCTTGGCGTTTGCCTTGTTGATCATTGATTGCTTTGCCATGGTTATCTACCTGACTACTTCTTCTTGCCGCGGACAGGACCACGACCCTTGGGCTTCTTCTTGGCGGGTGCTCCGCCTTCGTTGCCACGCTTGAATGGGAAACCGAATGCGTCGAGCAATGCACGACCTTGTGCATCAGTCGCTGCTGTTGTCACGATGGTGATGTCCATTCCTTGAGGGGAATCGATCTTGTCGTAATCAATTTCAGGGAACATTGTTTGCTCGTTCAGACCAAACGTGTAGTTGCCACGACCATCCCATGAGTGTGCGGGAAGGCCGCGGAAGTCACGAATACGTGGAATTGCGATGGACAACAAGCGGTCGTAGAACTCCCACATGCGATCACCACGAAGTGTGACCTTGCAACCAATTGCTTGGTTCTCGCGAAGCTTGAAGCTTGCGATTGAGTCACGTGACTTTGTAACGACTGGCTTCTGGCCGGCGATCTTGGTGAGGTCGGCAACTGCGCCATCAAGCAATGAAGGCTGCTGTGTTGCACGGCCAACGCCCATGTTGATGACGATCTTCTCAAGCTTGGGAACTTGCATCACGTTGGTGAGACCAAGTTGAGCCATAAGAGCCTGCTTGATTTCTGCCTCGTAGCGAGCCTTGAGACGTGGAGTGGTTGCGGTTGTCATCAGACTTCCTCTCCTGACTTCTTAGCAACGCGCACCTTGGTGCCGTCTGCCTTGACCTTGTAACCAATTCGAGTTGGCTTGCCCTTGACGACGAGCATCACGTTTGATGCGTCGATCGGCATTGGCTTCTCGATGATCTCTGAACCTTGTGTTGCGCTGCGAGCCTTGGTGTGGCGCTTTGCAATGTTGCGGCCTTCGATAACAACCTTGTTCACCTTTGGCAAAACCTGAATGATTTCGCCCTGGCTACCGGCTTCTTTGCCGGTGATGATCTGGACGGTGTCGCCCTTCTTGAACTTCATGGTTAGAGCACCTCCGGTGCGAGCGAAACAATTCGCATGAACTTCTTGTCACGGAGCTCACGTCCCACTGGTCCGAAAATACGGGTGCCACGTGGAGTGAGATCTTCCTTGATGAGCACTGCTGCGTTCTCGTCGAAGCGGATGTAGCTGCCGTCTGGACGACGCTTTTCCTTCTTGACGCGAACGACTACGCAGCGAACAACTTCACCCTTCTTCACAGCAGCGCCAGGAATTGCATCCTTCACTGTTGCGATGAAGACGTCACCAATTGATGCATAACGACGACGTGTTCCGCCAAGCACCTTGATGACGAGTACTTCTTTTGCACCGCTGTTGTCTGCAACGCGGAGGCGAGACTCTTGCTGAATCACTTTGCACGCTCCAAGATTTCTACGATGCGCCAGCGCTTGAGCTTTGACATCGGACGGGTTTCCATTACGCGTACACGGTCGCCAACGTTTGCATCGTTTGCAGCGTCGTGTGCATAGAGCTTCTTTGTACGAAGAACGAACTTGTCGTACTTCGCGTGACGGACGCGCTCGATCACTGCAATAACCACGGTCTGGTTCATCTTGTTAGAGACGACGAGACCTTCGCGGATCTTGCGTGAGTTGCGCTCGGTGGTGGTTTCTACTGTCATGTGACTACTCACTTCCCAGCTGCCTCAGCGGCGACAATTTCGCGCTGACGAATAAGGGTGTTGATACGTGCGATCTGACGGCGCACCTTCTTCAACTCGCTATGTGCGTCGAGCTGACCGGTTGCGTTGCGGAATCGCAAGTTAAGTGCTTCTTGCTTGCTTGCACGGAGTTCGGCCACGAGGGCTGCGAGATCCATGTCGCGAAGTTCTGAAATTGAACGTGCCATTTTCTATTCCTTCGAATCAGATGGGCTCGTCGCGTGAAATGACGCGAGCCTTAATAGGAAGCTTCTGCACGGCGCGCTCAAGAGCAGCGCGAGCAGTTTCCTCATTTGGATAGGACAATTCGAAGAGGATGCGACCAGGCTTCACAACTGCCACCCAGAACTCTGGGTTGCCCTTGCCCGAACCCATGCGGGTTTCTGCTGGCTTCTTCGTGACTGGCTTGTCAGGGAAGATGTTGATCCACACCTTGCCGCCGCGCTTGATGTGACGCGTCATGGCAATACGTGCTGCTTCGATCTGACGAGCGGTGATCCAACCTGGCTCAAGAGCCTGGATGCCGTACTCACCAAATGCAAGTGCGTTGCCGCCCTTTGATGCGCCGGTCATACGACCACGCTGTTGCTTACGGTGCTTGACCTTACGAGGCATCAACATGATTAATCCTCCCCACGGAGCTTTGGAGTCTCATGCGAATCGTGCATGCGACGCTCGATGGCCTCTTCCTCTTCAAGCAAACGCTCGAACTCAGGATCAGCAGGCTTCACGAGTGGTGCTACTTCTTCCACTACCTCAGCTGTAGCTGCGCGTGGGCCGGCGGACGATACAACCTTGCGTGCTGCTGCTTCGGGAGCAGCTTGGCCGGAGGTGTCGCCCACTGCCATTGCAGCTTCGCGAGAAATCTTGTCTTGTGTTGTGGTCTTGTAGGGAACGATGTCGCCCTTGTACAACCACACCTTGACGCCAACACGACCTGAGGAGGTGCGAGCTTCACGGAATCCGTAGTCGATGTCGGCACGGAGAGTGTGCAAGGGCACGCGGCCTTCGCGATACCACTCGGTACGAGACATTTCTGCGCCACCAAGACGACCGGAACACTGAACTCGAATACCAAGTGCGCCGTACTTCTGTGCGTTCTGCACCGCACGCTTCATTGCACGACGGAAAGCGATGCGGTTGACCAACTGGTCTGCAACACCCTGTGCGATAAGAGCAGCGTCAAGTTCGGCTTGCTTGATTTCAACAATGTTCAACTGCAAACGGTTGTTGCCGGTGATTTGTGCGAGACCAGCACGAAGCTCATCTGCCTTTGCACCCTTACGACCGATAACAATGCCAGGACGTGCGGTGTGCACATCGATGCGAAGCTTGTCGCGTGTGCGCTCTACTTCAACGCGGCTCACTGCTGCGTCTTCGAGTGTGGTCATGAGGTACTCACGGATTTTCCAATCCTCTGTGAGATAGTCCTTGTACTCACGCTCGCTGAACCAGCGGCTCTTCCAATCGGTGGTTACTCCGAGACGGAATCCGTACGGATTGATCTTCTGACCCATCAGTTGCCTTCTTCGTTCGTGTCAGTGACTTCTTCGGCTGGTGCTTCAGCAGCAGGTGCTTCAGCAGCAGGTGCAGCCTTGCGGCTTGCTGCAACGCGAGCACGGCGGTTGCTGGTTGGTGCACCCTTTGCCATGGTCTTTGCTTCACGCACTGCGAGAGCCTCGTCGCTCATGCGATCAACGATGACTGTGATGTGGCAGGTGCGCTTAAAGATTTTGCCGGCACGGCCCTTTGCGCGAGGACGGAAACGCTTGAGCGTTGGACCCTCGTCGGCAAAACATGCCTTAACAAACAATTCGTCTGCATCAAGGTTGTCATTGGTGATTGCGTTGGCAACTGCCGATGCAAGCACCTTGCGAACAACGCGTGCTGCTTCGCGGTCGGTGAACTGCAAAATTTCATCTGCGCTGCGAACATCGAGGCCACGAATGAGGTTCAACACAACGCGAACCTTGGAAGCCGATGAACGGTGGTACTTGTTAACTGCGCGGCTGCCGCTCTTTGAGCCAGCAACGCGATTTGCTTCGTTGAGCTTTGGTCCAGTCATGGCTTATCGCTTCGCGTTCTTCTCTTGTCCGGCGTGGTAGCGGAACGTACGGGTAGGTGAGAATTCGCCGAGCTTGTGGCCAACCATTGACTCGGTGCAGTACACGGGAACGTGCTTACGACCATCGTGTACGGCAATGGTGTGACCCACCATGTCGGGAACGATTGTTGAACGACGTGACCATGTCTTGATGACCTTGCGATCGCCCGATGCGTTTGCGGCATCGACCTTCTTGAGCAAGTGATCGTCGACGAATGGACCCTTCTTGAGGCTGCGAGACATGTATTACCTCCGTCCCTTTCCTGCGCGGCGACGGCGAACAATAAGTTGCTGCGACGGCTTGTTGGTATTGCGAGTACGGCCTTCTGGCTTGCCCCATGGCGACACGGGAGGACGACCACCAGAGGTCTTTCCTTCACCACCACCAAGTGGGTGGTCAACCGGGTTCATGGCAACACCGCGAGTTTGCGGACGTACACCCTTCCAACGGTTACGACCAGCCTTACCGATCTTGACGAGTTCGTGTTCTGAGTTGCCTACTTCGCCAACTGTGGCGCGGCAATCAAGAAGGACACGACGCATTTCCGTGGAAGGAAGGCGCAACGTTGCGAAGTCGCCGTCTTTTGCCACGAGCTGAACAGCCATACCGGCTGAACGGCCAATCTTTCCGCCCTGTCCAGGACGAAGTTCAACGTTGTGCACGACGGTACCGACTGGCATGTAGCGCAATTGCATTGCGTTACCTGGCTTGATGTCGGCGCCGTGGCCGCTCTCTACGCGCATGCCAACCTCGAGACCCTTGGGGGCGAGGATGTATGCCTTGGTGCCGTCTTCGTAGTGAAGAAGTGCAATGCGGCAGGTGCGGTTTGGATCGTATTCAATTGCTGCAACCTTGGCGGGCATGCCGTCTTTGGTGCGCTTGAAGTCGATGATGCGGTATTGACGCTTGTGTGCGCCACCCTTGTGACGTGCAGTCTTACGACCGTACGCGTTGCGTCCACCAGTGTTTGACTTTGAACGAAGAAGTGTCTTCTCCGGAGTTGTCTTTGTGATTTCTGAGAAGTCAGAAACCGTCTGGAAACGACGACCTGGGCTAGTTGGCTTGCGCTTACGAATTGCCATGATGAACTCAGCTTTCGAACAACGGGATCTTGCTTCCCGCTGCGAGGGTGACGATGGCCCGCTTGGTGGACGGACGCTGACCGATTCGGTTTGAATTACGGGTGCGCTGGAACTTGCCCTTGCGATTAAGGGTGTTGACCTTCAGCACCTTGACGCCCCAGATGGATTCGATTGCATCGTGAATCTCGGGCTTGGTTGCATCGACATGTACTTGGAATGTGTACACATCTGTTTCCATCAGCGAGTAGCTCTTTTCAGAAACAACTGGCTTGATGATGATGTCGCGTGGATCCTTCATCAGTTCGCTTCCTTCGTGCCGGGGAGGCTGTCCTTCGAGAAAACAATCCAGTCGTTGCACAACACGTCGTATGCGTTGAGCTCACCAACAAGGATGAGTTGCACGTCTGGAAGATTGCGGAAGCTCTTGATTGCTGCTTCTTCGTTTGGAGTAACAACAACGAGAACCTTGCCGCTGACACCAATTGCATCGAGAACCTTGACGGCGCTCTTTGTGCTTGGTGTTGTGATGCCCCACGAATCAAGAACGACAACACGCTGTTCGTTGTTGCGGTCACTGAGTGCAGAAGCAAGTGCAAGACGAATCATCTTGCGAGGTGTGCGCTGTGAGTACTTGCGAGGCTGTGGGCCGTGAGCAATACCACCACCGGTGTAGTGAGGAGCGCGTGTTGAACCTTGACGAGCACCACCGGTGCCCTTCTGGTTGAACGGCTTCTTACCGGTGCCAGAAACTTCTGAGCGAGTCTTTGTTGCCTGCGTACCTGCGCGACGGTGTGCAAGTTGTGCCGTAACAACTTGGTGCATCACTGGAACGTTTGGCTGAACTGCAAAGAGTGCGTCTGCAACTTCTACGTTGCCAGCACTTGCGCCTGATGCATTCTTGAGTGCGATCTGTGTCATGTGAATCACTTCGCCTTCACTGCGTTGCGAACAATGACAACGCCGCCGTTAGGACCTGGTACTGAACCCTTGATCAACAACAAGCCACGCTCTGCATCTGCAGAAACAACTTCGAGGTTGAGTGTGGTGACCTGCTCGTTGCCCATGTGACCTGCCATGCGCAAGCCCTTGAACACGCGACCAGGGAAAGAGCATGAACCGATGGAACCAGGCGCACGGTGGTGCTTGTGGTTACCGTGGCTTGCACCTTGGCCATTGAAGTTGTGACGCTTCATGCCACCTGCAAAGCCCTTACCGCGGCTCACTGCAGTGACGTCGACCATTTCACCTGCTGCAAGAAGATCTGCTGCGATCTCCTGACCAACTTCGTATCCATCGACAGAGTCGAGGCGAAGTTCAACAAGGCGACGACCAGACTCAACATTCGCAGCTGCGAAGTGACCCTGTTCTGGCTTGCTCAATTTTGATGCGTTCTTATGTCCGTATGTGACTTGCAATGCGGTGTATCCGTCGCGGTCATTTGTTTTGACTTGTACGACGCGCAAAGGCTCTACACGAAGAACGGTGACAGGGATGACGCGCTGGTCATCTCCCCACACCTGTGTCATGCCGACTTTTTCGCCGACGATCGCTTTTTGTGCCATGGCGGCAACCCTTTTTCTCGTTGGTTTCTCACGCAAATGCTCCGACAACATTTCTGTTGACGGAGCACCTGTCTGGGTTTTGCCGTGTGGTTCCTTTGCGATTGCTCGCATTGGCCTTCACGGACGTCGATTGTTGAATTCGACGATCGAACTTGCTCATCAGGCTGGAGGCCTGAATCGCACGGAGTTGAAACGCTATCGGGGGAATAGCCCGAACCAACGCGGACATCCGCCATTCCAGGGGCACCTCCTGCTAAGAGACCGGCCACTCCCTGAGAGTTTGTGAATTAGTGAAAAAATGCTCAAGAACGGGGAATGGGGACCTTTACTGTGGTCGGAATACCATGAGGAAATGACCCTGCTCTCCCCTGAATCGGTCGAAACCTACAAGAAAGATGGTTTTGTGGTGCTAAGAGGCGTCATTTCGCCCGAAATGTTGTCCGAATTGGCCTCTGGCGTGGATGAGAACATGGCCCACCCCAGCCAATGGTCGAACGATTACACCCCCGAGGGGTCCGGAGGCAGATTTTTCGATGATTATGTGAACTGGTCTCACATCCCCCAATTTCGGTCACTGGCGCTGTCGGGCTGCCTCCCCGAAATTGCGGGCGAGCTCATGGGCACCCGTCAGCCTCGCTTCTTCCACGAGCACGTGCTGGTGAAAGAACCAAACACCGTCACCATTACCCCGTGGCACCATGACGACCCCTACTACGGAGTGGAAGGTTTCGACAATGTGAGCATCTGGGTGCCGCTCGATCCAGCGCCCGCATCAGTGGCGTTGCGATGCATGCGCGGTAGTCACCTCATCCCTCGTCGCTTCATTCCAAATCGTTTTGTTGACGACTCTCCTTATGTTGCTGCGGCAGCCGGGTTCGAATTGTTTCCGTCACTCGAAGAATTGGAGGCACTCGGCGAGATTGTGGTGTGCGATGTGGAGCCTGGCGATGCAATTGCATTTCATTACCGCACGTTGCATTCAGCACCAGGAACAACCGGACATGCACATCGACGTCGTGTTGTGAGTTTCCGTTATGTGGGTGATGACGTTCGATGGATCACTCGCCCATGGAAAACGTCCCCACCATTCGAACCAAACGGTTTGAACGATGGGGATGTTTTGGATAACGAACGGTTTCCCGTTATCGCGTTGTAACTATTGCGCAGGTCGTGCAACCAAAGTTGCAGTGAGTGTCTTCTTCACTCCATCTCGATCAATAACGAGAGTGACTTTGTCTCCAGGTGATGCATCTCGAATCACAGCAATCAGTGATCCTTGGCCTGTTACTGATGTGCCGTTGATTTCAACAACAATGTCATTCACTTTCAATCCGGCTTTATCTGCGGGTGAATCTGCTTGTACTTCGGTAATGACAGCGCCAGCACCGCCGTCTGTACGGTCACCGAGCGCAATACCCAAATATCCTTGCGTACGTGCACTATGTGAAGCAGAACCGGTTGCATCGTTACGCAGAATTTTCACGACACGTTGTACTTCATCAACGCCAATTGCGAATCCAATATTGTTTGCGGCGGTTTGACCATCACTGTTGTAGACCGCAGTGTTGATACCAATAACTTGACCACTCAAGTTGATGAGTGGGCCGCCAGAGTTGCCGGACGAAATAGCAGCGTCCGTTTGAATGAGATGATCAAGTGCGCCATTTGAGTCGGTGAGTGTGCGATTCAGTGCCGAAACAATTCCGGATGTCACGCTTGGTCCACCATCAAGTGCAAGCGCATAACCCACAGCAACAACCGTGTCGCCGACGGCGATTGATGCTGGGTCGGCAAACGTTGCAGCTGTGAGCCCTGTTGCATTGACCAATTTGATGAGCGCCAAATCGTTACCAGGATCAGTGGACAGAATGGTTGCCTTCACTGCGTCAGTTGCGCCCGCAAGACGAACCTTCAGATCGGTGGAACCTTCCACCACATGATTGTTGGTAACAATCTCACCGTCACTGGAGATGATGATGCCAGTACCCGTATCGCCACCCTGTGCAGTGGTGTTGGTAATGGTGACAACACTTGGTGCAATTGCGGCAGCGGCTTTTGCAACGCTGGTGTTCCCTACTTTGCTCTGGTCAATCTTTGGTGCAGTCACCAAAGGACCATTGTTGGTGGAGGAATTCGAAGACGTTGAGTTCGCAATGTAGCCACCCACCATTCCGCCTCCGACGGACATGGCCAACACCAAAGCGAGCGCTGCGACACGCTGCTTACGTGGACGACTAGCTGGTAGTTGAGGAGGGGTATTTACCCAATGTGAATCAAAGCTCATGTCACAAGTATGTATCTCGAGTTGGCCCCAGTTCCTGCGAGACGGTCAAGAATTTCATAAGAAGTTGATTGGATAAACAAAAAGCGGGGTGACCCTCCGGTCACCCCGCTTTTTGTAATTCTGAGATTCAGAAAATTAACCCTGAAGCTTGATCTCGATGTCGACGCCTGCAGGAAGCTCGATGCGCTGGAGCGAATCGATTGTCTTGTTGTTTGGCTCGACAATGTCGATAAGGCGCTTGTGGATACGCATTTCGAAGTGCTCGCGAGAGTCCTTGTCAATGTGTGGTCCGCGAATAACCGTGTAGCGGTGCTTGTCGGTAGGAAGCGGAATTGGTCCACGAATCTTTGCGTTGGTGCGAAGAACCGTTTCCACGATCATGCGAGTCGACTTGTCGATGATCTCATGATCGAATGCCTTGAGGCGGATACGAATGCTGTTTGTTGCCATCGTTCTGTCTCTTACTTGATGATCTTGGTGACGCGACCTGCGCCAACAGTACGGCCACCCTCACGGATAGCAAAACGAAGACCCTCATCCATAGCAATGGGCTTACCAAGCTCAACAGTCATCACAACGTTGTCACCAGGCATCACCATTTCAGTACCAGCAGGCAACTGAACAGTGCCCGTTACGTCTGTTGTACGGAAGAAGAACTGTGGACGGTAGTTGTTGAAGAAAGGCTTATGACGGCCACCTTCTTCCTTTGTCAACACGTACACCTGACCTTCAAAGTTGGTGTGAGGAGTGATGGAACCAGGAGCACACAACACCTGTCCACGCTCAACATCTTCTTTCTTGGTGCCGCGAAGGAGCGCACCAATGTTGTCACCAGCATGACCTTCGTCAAGAAGCTTGCGGAACATTTCAACACCAGTACAGGTGGTCTTTTGCGTGTCACGCAAACCAACGATTTCAATTTCGTCGCCGGTGTGCACCTTGCCCTGTTCAATCTTGCCGGTCACAACGGTGCCACGACCAGTGATGGTGAACACGTCTTCGATAGGCATAAGGAAAGGCTTGTCAAGATCACGTGCAGGCTCTGGAATAGCAGTGTCACAAGCAGTCATCAACTCCATGACCTTGTCCTGCCATGCAGCATCACCTTCAAGTGCCTTCAACGCAGACACGCGCACCACAGGTGCATCATCACCAGGGAACTCGTACTCGTTCAACAACTCACGAACTTCCATCTCAACAAGTTCAAGAAGTTCTTCGTCTTCGACCATGTCAGACTTGTTCAACGCAACAACGATGTATGGCACACCCACCTGACGAGCAAGCAACACGTGCTCACGAGTCTGAGGCATAGGACCATCAGTTGCAGCAACCACCAAAATTGCACCGTCAACCTGAGCTGCACCAGTGATCATGTTCTTGATGTAGTCAGCGTGACCTGGCATGTCAACGTGTGCATAGTGACGCTTCTCGGTCTCGTACTCAATGTGAGCAATAGAGATCGTGATACCACGAGCCTTCTCTTCAGGAGCCTTGTCAATCTGATCAAAAGGTGTGTACTCAGCCAACCCACGATCACCGAGAGTCTTTGAAATAGCTGCTGTCAACGTGGTCTTACCATGGTCAATGTGACCCATAGTTCCGATGTTCACGTGAGGCTTATTACGCTCAAACTTTGCCTTGCTCATT
>CAYSPE010000055.1:0-12206 GCA_964432845.1 uncultured Bifidobacterium sp. | reverse complement strand
CAAGTTGCAACTCCCTCAACAATAGGTCGATTGTCCGAACCTTCTGGCCGGCCATAGAGACTTACCAATGAATGAATTAACTCCATGCCATCTCCCGTTGGCGACCAAACCCATGGCGTTCCAACAATTCAGCAGTAGCTCCTCGCAATGCAGTGAAAGGAGATAATTCAGAGCCAAGCGAGAACACTTCATTTGAAATAATGGAAGTGCCGTCGGCTGCCACGACTTCATGGATGCTGCTAACTCGTCGCGCATTATTTATTACCTGCACGTGCACCACTAGGTGGACAGCACTACCTACCAACAGGTTCACTGTTTCCGCAGGTACACCAGTGGAAGCCATGGAGACGTATGCCAATAACTTCGGGAACACAGATCGCGCACTGTCAGCATGAATTGTGCACATTGAGCCGTTATTTCCTTGGCTCATAGCGAGGAGCATGGGGAAAGCTTCGCCACCACGCACCTCACCCACCACAACACGGTCTGGGTCCATGCGTAGGGCCATCTTGGTGAGGTCAGACATCGAAACTTCACCGTGTCCTTCGATATTTGCAGTACGTGCTTGAAGCGCATCATGGTCCGGATGCGCATCTTCAAAGTGCTCGATCCCCAATTCGTAGGCGTCTTCAATGGTGACAATTCGCTCGTGACGCGGGATTTCATTCATTAGTGCACGCAAGATGGTGGTCTTTCCTGAACCAGTGCCACCAGCGATGATGATGTTTAAGCGTGCGCGAACAGATGCTGCGAGGAATCGTGCGGTTTCGTGTTGAAGAGTTCCTAATTCAACCAGTTGAGCCAACGACGAGTAATCAAACCTGTGACGTCGAATGACCATGGTTGGATGCGATGACACTTCCATGGCCGCAAATAACCGTGAACCGTCTTGCAATTGCAGATTCAATTCTGGATGCGCGGGATCAAAGCGTTGCTCACGATGTCCCTTGCGAGAAGCGATACGCCGAATGAGGTCGATGAGTTCTTCGTCATTGTCCACAATTGGTGGCAATTCTCTGCGTTCACCAGTACGTAACTTCACCCATACAGGACGGTTTCCGCGCACGTGAATGTCAGAAATTTCATCGTCTTCAAGTAGTGGCTCTAAACGCCCTAGTCCGAGCACCTGCGCTATGGCTTGCTCAATGATGTACCGATCTTCTTGTCCAGGTAACGCATCAAATCCCCAGGAATCAATGCCGCGTGATTGAGTGAGGACAAACGAAGCAGTTGCGCGAGCAAGTTGACGCTCTTCATCCAGAGTGGGAGACGGAAGATCTTCGTTATGTCTACGGACTCGATCATCTGCTAGCGCAGATGCAATTGCTTTTGCAATGTCGTTGACTTGTAACGCCCCGTACGTCACTTTGGACCAACTTCTACAATGGTGAGATGTATCGGTCCGGAGTTGGCAATTTCGGTTGTTGCCGACTGTGGACCACTCAGAGTGACGATGGTGTCGCCGCCGATGTCGGCCGATGTATCAATTGACATCACCGTCATACGGCCCTCAAGTTCGATTGCCTCTCCGCCACCACTGATTGGTGGTGTAGTGACTGCCCGAACGATGTCGCCCACTTTCAATTCTGCGGGGTAATTGCCGGGCTTCAGTGAGACTCCGAACAGCACATCACCATCAAGGACCTCAGGTAAGCCGGCTTCTTTTTGCATTTCGGCGCCTAGTTGCTGGGCAATCTGAGTTTGCGCATTTGGAGTTGACATGGCACGACGAACGACAACCCGTTGGGCTCCAAAGAGAAGGGCGACTGCAAAGACTGCAATCGCCACAATTACTTCAGGGCGAAGTTTCTTTCGCTCGGGGGCGGCTATAACGCTGTTTGGTGGTGTTCGCAGTGCATTCAAGCGGTCGCCTGGTGTTGGCAAGCCATAGCCGCCGGTCTGGTCTGACATTGTGTACTCCCTTATCTCTCTGGCGATGCTCGCCATGTGTGGGCGAGCAAAGTACGGAAGGAATAATGCGAATACCAGTCACCCTGCGCGTCACGGTTTCACCCCTAGCCTTTAAGCCATGAGTCAGGCGCCAGAGGTACTGCCCAACAAGAACGATCCGTGTTGGTGCGGAAGCGGCAAGAAGTTCAAGCGTTGCCACTTGGCTAATGCAGGTCGCGTCATGCCAGGTGTTATCAGCCCCATGCGTTATGTGCCCGACCACATCGTGAAACCGCCCTATGCAGCAACGGGCAACGTGCCCAATACGCGTGAGAGTGCTGTGAAGTCACCCGAGGTCATTGATCGTATGCGCGTGGCAGGAAAAGCTGCTGCAGAAATTCTTGCAAAAGCCGGTGAATTGGTTCGCCCTGGTATCACTACCGAAGAAATCGACATCTTCGTGCACGACCTCACTATTCAAATGGGTGGGTATCCAAGCCCGCTGAATTACCACGGTTACCCGAAGAGCGTATGTACCAGTGTGAACGAAGTTATTTGTCACGGCATTCCCGACAACCGTGCTCTTGAAGATGGCGACATCGTCAACATTGACGTCACCATTTATCTCAACGGTGTACATGGTGATACCAACGCAACTTTTGCAGTCGGAACCATTTCGGATGATGACAAGAAATTGATGCGCGTTACCGAAGAATGCTTATGGAAAGCAATTGAAGTTGTAAAGCCCGGCATGCTTATGAACGAAATTGGTCGTGCAATTCAGTTGCACGCACACGAATCGAACTTTGGTGTAGTCCGAATGTTTACCGGTCACGGCATTGGCGAAACGTTCCATACTGAACCTCAAGTGCTGCACTATTTCGACAAATTCGACAGCACCATCATTCGTGAAGGAATGACCTTCACCATTGAGCCAATGATTACGGCAAGTGGCGAAACTGGCCACAAGACATGGAAAGACCAGTGGACCGCAGTAACTGCTGATTACAGCCGTACCGCCCAATACGAACACACCATGGTGGTTACTGCCGATGGCGTAGAGGTTCTCACCGCAGGTCCAGGGGCGGTTTCGCCCGCCGCACCTTGGAATCGTTGACCTTTTCCCAATAGCGTCTCCTGTCGTGATCAACCTTCCGAACTCGGATCGCTACCTGTCTTTTGATAGGTCCGAATGGGCAGACCTTCGTGCTGCAACTCCGCTCACTATTCGTGAGCGGGACCTCTTGGAATTGCAAGGCATCAACGAGAACATTGACCTAGATGAGGTTGCAGCGGTCTATTTGCCACTCACACGTTTGTTAAACCTCTATGTGAGCGCAACTCAAAACCTTCATAAAGTGTCTGCAACATTCCTCGGTGCGATGGCGCCAAAGGTTCCCTACGTCATCGGCATCGCAGGATCTGTGGCTGTTGGCAAGAGCACGTTTGCTCGTATCTTGCAGGCTCTTCTAGCTCGTTGGCCAGAGCACCCTCGTGTTGACCTCATCACCACCGATGGTTTCCTTTTTCCGAACGCAGTTCTTGAGGACCGCGGAATTATGAACCGCAAAGGCTTTCCCGAAAGCTACGACACGAAGAATCTTCTTCAATTCTTGCGTGATCTAAAGGGTGGGGCACCCACTGCGGTCGCACCGGTTTACAGCCACGTGGTGTACGACATCGTAGAGAGCGAACAGGTCACAGTGAGCCAACCAGACATTCTTATTCTTGAAGGCTTGAATGTTTTGCAAGTTGGATCAGAAGCAAACGAATTCGTATCTGACTATTTCGACTTCTCTATCTACATTGATGCGCAAGAGAGCGACATTGAGCAATGGTACGTAGAGCGTTTTCAAAAGCTCCGCGAGACTGTGTTCCGCGATCCCGACAGTTTCTTCCAGCACTACGCACATCTCAATGATGAAGAGGCCGTTGAACTTGCTCGCGGAATTTGGCGAGAGATTAATGGGAAGAACTTGGTGGAAAACATTGAGCCCACCAAGTCTCGTGCTTCACTCATCATTAAGAAGGGTGAGGACCACCGCGTGACCAACGTGCATCTTCGCCGCCTCTAGCGCGACTTGAAAATGTTGCCGACTATCGGCATAATGAAGTTGCTCCCCGAAGTAAGGGGTTGAAGTGAGCCCGGTTGACCGCCCGTTTGGTGGAAAGCCGGGTTTCGCGTTTCTCACCTTCCATCAATTACTTCTAAAGAGATTCCGCGCAGTTTCTTATTCCAAGTTGATCCGCCGCCGAATGCCCACACAACTGCGTCTGCAACCCACAGTAGTTCGTCGTCAAGTGCGTCGAGGTGAAGGAAATCAAGAACTGGTCCATTCCGACGGGTATCCAAGATTGTTAGCTCATCTAAGCGATTATCGCTTCGGGTCTCAATTGTCAATCGTCGAATGCCTAACGTTTGTAATCGCTGAATCAAAAGGGACAAGGAGCGTTGCCTAGCCAGTTCTTCATTCAACCCATGAGATATTCGAGTCCGAATAATTAAGGCACTTGATACTTTGATACAAATTTCTGTTAACACGAGTTCCTTGCGTTGTCGAGACTCATTGTGGAAATGAATTCTCCGACGACCAAACTGATTTGAGATGCGGCGAAGTTCCTGTCGCAACAATGCCTGGTTCTCAAATGGGATTAAGACTGCACACAAGTAATAGGTCTGACCACGAATTGATTCATCGACAAAGGCGTCGACACGTGCTGTCTTGCGAGGCATCGCAAGAAGGTACGAAAACCATGCTCAAATTTTAAGAGCGGGGTTTAGCGGTGAAGTGCGTTGAGGTAGTTGTACACGGTGATGCGCGAAACGCCCATGGCATCGGCAACATCTTCAACCGCACGACGCAAAATGAATGCGCCGCGTTGGTCGAGAAGTCGTACTGCATTTTGTTTATCTACTCGCGACAAATTTGGGAGTGAAGCTCCTAGTTCAGCTTCTACTTGTTCAATCAATCGATCAAGTGCGCCGTGCAGCTTTGGTAATCGCACTGCGGCAACAATTTCCCCGTCCCACTCCAACGCAATGTCGCTGATGTTTGCATCATCAACGGAAATGAGGTGTGCACCAACGGCGTCCAGCAATGGCTTTACTGCAGTGAGAAGTGGATGATTGATGAAGGCCATCAGCTATTCGGCCTTCTCTACGTCGATTGACACATGCGTTGCGCCGTGTGCATATGCCGTAGTGATAATGGCCGAAACCGCAGGTCCCACTTGTTCTGACGAAGCAATAAATGAGGTACCGAATGGTCCAAGTTCTACTTTGATGCCAAATGATTCAACGGCAGCAATACACAGATTGACTCGCTCTGGTGGATCACCGTCGACCCATGGCTCAATGGTGAACTCAACTTTGATGTTGGTAGCCATAGCTCACAGCCTAAGGCTGACGATCGAGGCTCACTCCCACGTAATACGTGGCAACACGAGCGCAACACTGTCTGGCAAGAACTCTTTGGCCGACAACCAAATGGGCAACTCCTGACTTGTAACCCAGTGCGCTTCAGTAATTTCGCCATCGGCAAACACGAAAGGACCGTCAGTTCTGCAACAAAACACTGAGGCCACCAATTTGACGTCGTTGTCCATGTAGACACCGGTACCGAGTGGCTCAACTTGCACCCCTGTAATTCCGAGTTCTTCTTCTAGTTCTCGAAGAGCGGCTGTGTGCCATTTCTCGCCAGGGGCCAACACACCACCCACGGCCACATCCCAGCAACCAGGCCACACGTCCTTTGTTTCAGCGCGGCGATGCACCAATATCTGACCCTTTTCTGACAGAACGGCAACAAAGACAGCTCGGTGCCAGAGTACGTGCGACCTCATTTCGCGGCGAGTCACAAGCCGAAGAACGTTTCCGAGGGCATCAACCTCTTCCACCATCTCATCAGGAGAATTTTCTGGGTGCGCCACCTTAGAAGTGTCCATTCCTCTGTGCCTACCATGTGACATGTCGAAAAACACGATGACCACAGACGACGCACGCGACCAGCACGGCAACCCCGCTGGATTGTTGGAGCAAGCCAACGATGTTTTTGACGACATGGTGGAGTTGCGGCGCGATCTTCATGAGTGGCCCGAAATCAGTAACCATTTGCCGCGTACTCGTGAGCGCGTGTTGCAATCACTAGAAGGTTTGCCTCTCGACATCACTTTGCATGAGACAACAAGCGGAATTGCCGCGATGCTGACTGGAGATAAGCCAGGTCCGACAGTCTTGTTGCGTGCTGACATGGATGCGCTGCCTATGCCAGAAGACACTGACGTCGCCTTCAAGTCACGTGTTGAAAATGCCATGCATGCATGTGGCCATGACACGCACACCGCCATGTTGATGGGCGCTGCAAAGATTCTGTCGTCACGTAAGGCAGAGATACCTGGTCGAGTGCTCTTCATGTTCCAGCCTGGTGAAGAGGGATATAACGGCGCATCGGAGATGTTGAACGAGGGTCTACTCGATGTAGGGACGGAGTCGCCAGTGACGGGTGCGTTCGCTATTCACGCAGCTTCCAATATTCCTGGCGGTTTCCTTGGTCTCAAGGGTGGCACCATGATGGCCTCGAGCGATTCTTTCGTCATCACTGTGAAGGGCCGCGGAGGGCATGGCAGTGCTCCACACTTCACTCTTGACCCTGTACCAGTTGCCTGCGAAATCGTGCAGGCATTGCAAACGTTAGTCACTCGACGTATTGATGTTTTTGACCCAGGCGTGATTACCGTGACTCAAATTCACACCGGAACCACGAGCAACGTCATTCCCGAAACAGCAATGATCAATGGCACCATGCGTGCAGTGAGTGAACGCACGCGTTCGCTAATCCATTCAGGAATCAAGCGTGTTGCAGAAGGAATTGTCGCTGCACATGACATGGATGTTGAGGTGGAACTCAATATTGGCTATGACGTTACGGTCAACGATCATGAGTACGCATCATTTGCGGCCGATGTTGCCACTGCTGTGTCTGGTGATCGCAATGTGCGCCTAATGGAAAATCCCGTGATGGGAGCAGAAGACTTCAGTTACGTTCTCAATCGCGTACAAGGCGCCATGATGTTCCTTGGTCTCATGCCTGAGGGAATGGACATCATGAAGGCCGCGCCAAACCACAGCAACCGTGCTGTTTATGAAGAGAACTACATGCGTCGAGGAACAGCGGTGTACTCAGCAATGGCCCTCCGCCATCTCGGAGTGTCGCTCAGTTGACCAATTGGATTCTCGACTAATCGGGAATCCAATTGCCGTGAAAACCATTGGGGATTCGCGCCGGAACACGCACCACCGCAATTGCATCCTCTGTGATTGCCTGTGCATCAAAGATTGCAAGTTCTGATTTTTGCGAGTCGGTATCAAGCCGCAGAGCCATCACGTAGCCGTCGTCTTCGGCCCTTGAATGTTCTCGTGGTATGAAGACTGGCTCACCGTATCCATATCGATGGGTGTCTTTCCGCGTCTCCACAACGCGATTGTCCAGATCCACTTTCAACAACGTGTCCTGAGCGAAGTTCTGTCCGATGCCGGCGCAATATCCGAATTGGTTGCGCAGACCCACGAGGCCCTCATTGATTCTCGGGAATTCCTGTGGTCTGTCATCGATTCGTTCACACGTATGAGTTCCTGTCACAACGTTCAGTCGCCAACGATCAAGGGTGGGTGGACCCTCACTTGGTCCTCTGCGTTCCCTGTCAAACATCTTCTCGTGACGAGCCGCATCGAGAACCACTTCATCACCGTCGTCGTATGCGTTCATTGGATGAAAGATGTAGCAGGGGTCGATGTCTATCCACTTCACATCTTCTGCCGTTCTCTCCCGAGGCAACAGCCCAATACGAGCCTGATAGTTGTGATCCCAGTAGTACGGAAGTCGTGAACCGGCCATCGCCGCCTCGAGATTGAACACCGTTGGAAGGTCGAAAACCAAGACATACTTCTGTGTGAACGCAATGTCATGGATCATTGGACCACCAGCAGTTGGGATGTCAACGTGGCGTCGAACTCGACCATCGGTTCCCACCACCAGATACTGCACTTGGTTGCCCCAACCCCAGAAGTAGGTCATGACATGCAATTCGCCGGTGAGCGGATCACGCTTTGGGTGCGCAGAATATGCGTGTGGGAGCGTTCCCCCAAGATTGGAAATACGAACCGTCTCCAGGTCATATGAAAGTTCCACAGGCGGTGCACCTGCTTCAACGATTGCAAAAGTTTTGCCTGCATGACCAATCACATTCGTGTTGGCAGCAAATTGTTGGTGATCGGACGGCCAATCCGACACTGGCGGCGTTTCATTCAACAAGGACGCGACCTCTTTGTCTCGCACCCAACGATTTCGGTACCACTCGGCCCTTCCGTCACGGAGACGAAGACCATGAACCATGCCGTGACCCGTGAACCAGTGATACTTCGCCGGGTTCACGTCTCCTATCGGATTCGGCCCATTGCGCAGGTACCTGCCGTTCAACTCCGGCGGCAGAGTTCCGACCACCTCAAGGTCAGCAACCGTCATTTCTTCCGTCACGGGCGCAAGATTCCCCTCGAGGAACGGGTTCTTGCGATCATGATTCATGGTGCTCATGGACAGATGGTAGCCATTCTCGGAGTTCGCTGGGTCAGCAAGACCGTGGCAGGCTTGTGATGTAGACACAGAAGAATTGGGCACCTATGAGCGAACTTGAAACGGGAACGAATGATCTGCTTGGCCGCGTTGAGGGAAATATTGCAATTCTCTCGTTCAATCGACCCGACGTGCGTAATGCACTTTCGGAAGGCGTGTATGCGGGATTCGAGCGTGCCATTCCCCAAATAGCCGCTGACGCCAACATTCGCATCGTGGTGGTCACCGGTGAAGGTAATGCCTTCTGCTCCGGTGGTGACGTGAAGGGAATGAACGCAAGCCACAAAGCAACAGGTGGCGTGAGTATGTCAATGGAAGAGCGCATCAACGGATTGCGCCGTCGGCAGAACCTGGTGTCGTTGGCGTTACGTCAACTGCCCCAGCCCGTGATTGCTGTTCTTCCTGGTGCCGCCGCCGGCGCAGGTCTCTCCATTGCTCTTGCCGCCGACCTTCGTATTGCCTCTGAAAAGGCCATCGTCATGACCGCATTCTCAAACATTGGTGCCAGCGGAGACTTCGGCACATCCTGGTTCTTGCCGCGTCTTGTTGGTGAATCACGAGCAAAAGAACTGATGTTCACGTCACCACGACTCTCTGCCGCCGAAGCAAAGGAATACGGCATCGTGAATGTGGTGTTGCCCGATGAGAACTTCGCCACTGCTGCATTGCAGTGGTGCCACGATCTTGCCGAGCGCGCACCCATTGCACTTCGTTACATGAAGGAGAACGTCAATCGCGCTGGAGACGTTTCACTTCAACAGGCATTGGATGCTGAAGCCGTCGCCATGATGCGCACGATGTCGACCGCCGATCACCGTGAAGCAGCTGCCGCATTCGTTGAAAAGCGCCCGGCCAAGTTCACGGGTCAATAGTTCGTGGCTCCATCACCCACCGCCCCTCGCCCACTTGAGGGCATCCGTGTTCTCGACTTCACTCGTGTTCTGTCTGGTCCCCATTGCACTCGCATGCTGGCCGACTTAGGCGCTGAAGTCATCAAGGTAGAACCCCCAGAAGGTGACCTCACGCGATTTGCATTTCCTCGTGTTGGTTCAATGTCCACGTACTTTGCGCAACAGAACATTGGAAAGCTCAACGTGTCAATGGACCTCAAGCGACCTGAAGCCGTTGAACTCATTAAGAAACTAGTTCTTGAATGCGATGTATTAGTCGAGAACTATCGCGGTGGCGTGATGGACAAATTGGGCATTGGCTATGAAGTGTTGTCAGCCATTAATCCACGACTCATCTATGCAGCCATCAGCGGATACGGCAATAGCGGGCCGTGGATGCATCGTCGCGCATATGCAACGGTAGTGAACGCAGAGACTGGCCTCACTGGCATTCAGGCACGTGCCCGAGGAGTTTTCCCTTCAAACGACCCACACAGTCACGCAGATGTTTACACAGGAATGGAAACTGCAGCCGCGGTATTGGCTGCACTCTTTCAAAGGACGTCAACTGGAGCTGGTCAATACATTGACGTCTCAATGGCGCAAACAATGCTGTACGTCAATGAACACGTACAAAACGAATTGTTTGAAGGTGAAGTGCCTAATGATCAGATTCGTTCATTTCAACCAGGCGACTACCCCATCCTTGAAAGCAAGGATGGCCAACAGATTGTTGTCAGTGGTCATCCAGCCGAACGTGGAACGTTTGACATGTTTGTGAACGCGATGAAGCGGCCACATATGTACGACGATCCTCGATTCGCTGATGTTGCGTCTCGTTTGGCGAATTTGCCGGCCTTACAGGACGAATTGCGGGCGTGGGCTCGTGAACTTACGGCGCAAGAAGCCGAAGATGTAATGGCTGAAGCCGGACTTGCAATGGGCGTCGTTCGCACAATGAAAGAAATCGCAGAAACTGACTGGGCGAAGGAACGCAACGTCATCGTCAATGCCGATGATCGATCAGGATCATCATTCCGTGTTCCTAATGCCCCATGGATGTTCTCTGGCTCGAACACCGGCATCCGTGGTATTCCAAAATTTCGAGGCGAAGACAACGAGGAAGTCCTCTCCCGTTTTGCCGGGTTGACTCACGAAGAGGTAGTTCAACTGACCGAGGCCGGCGTGTTGTCTATTCGTCTTCCGAAAAAGTAATTATCGACCCGAGTGGCCAAAACCGCCGCCACGATTGTTCTCGTCCAATTCTTCAACTTCACACCACGTAACGTCTTCAACGCGCTGAATGACAATTTGTGCAATTCGATCTCCCCGTTGCACGTGATACGGGCGAATCGGGTCGGTGTTCAGTAACACCACCTTCAGTTCTCCGCGATAGTGCGAATCAATCAGACCAGGTGCATTCACCACACTGATGCCATGATTCAGCGCGAGACCACTACGTGGAAGTACGAATCCTGCAAATCCAAGGGGTATCGCCAGCGCAAGTCCGGTAGGTACCAATACACGTCCGCCACCTGGTGCGAGCACACAATCAATCGCCGAATAGAGATCGAGTCCTGCATCACCAGCATGTGCCTGTTGAGGCAACGGCAGTTCTTTGTCGAGGCGCAAAATCTGAATGTCAGGCACATCTACACGCTACGGGGCTCGCCCACTGCCTGCAGAATCAGGCGCCTCCAATAGATTGGAGAAATGCTGATTTGGATGGACTTGGAGATGACGGGCCTCAACCCGGACGTTCACGTCATCGTTGAAATCGCCACATTGGTCACCGACGATGAACTGAACATCATTGCTGAAGGTCCCGATCTTGTCATTGCTCAGCCAGAGGAATTGCTGGTGCATATGGATGATTTCGTTACAAACATGCACACCACTTCCGGCCTGCTGGAAATGATGAAAACCTCCACCATTACCGAGGCTGAGGCAATGCAACGCACTCTGGATTTCATCAAGGAATACAGTCCCGAACCCATGAAAGTTCCGCTGTGTGGCAACTCCATTCGCACTGATCGAACTTTCCTGGCGAAGTACATGCCAGATATTGAAAATTGGTTGCACTACCGCTGCGTTGATGTGAGCACAGTGAAAGAACTTGTGAAGCGCTGGAATCCTGGTCTTGAACACGCACGCCCAAAGAGCGAAGGCACCACGCATCGCGCCATGGACGATATTCGCGACAGCGTGGCCGAATTGAAGTTTTATCGCGAGCGAGTTTTTCGTTCAGCCGAAGAAACAAAGAAGTCTGGTAAATGAGCAGCGAATCGCCGAAGCCTGTTAAGTCAGAGCAACTACAAGCGACGGACGACATCACCGAGGTTGCGCCGAACGTCTTGCGCACTCAATTACCTGCAAATATCACAGGGCTTGGTCACGTCAACATGTACGTGATGGAAGATGATCGTGGAGTCACTGTCGTCGACCCGGGTCTACCCACCAAAGAATCCTGGATTGCAGTCAACAAACGCCTGGCAGAAATTGGTATCCCGTTGAAGCGGGTTCATTCGGTCATTGTTACTCACAGTCACCCCGACCATTACGGCGGAGCGGCGCGACTACGTGCCGAAACTGGTGCAGACATCATCACCCACCGTTTGTTTCGTACGTTCTATGACCCCACCGAACCTCCTGATGTAGATGCCGAAGAACTTGCGATGATGATGCGCAGTCCGTTTGATGCCCCACCGTGGGGCGGGCCCGCGATGGATGTGCCGTGGCAGCGCCGAGTTCGCTTGCGTATCGGCAAACATTTTCCAAAGCTCATGCGCGTGCCGAC
>CAYSPE010000054.1:0-12378 GCA_964432845.1 uncultured Bifidobacterium sp. | reverse complement strand
ACCCACCACCACGGCATCCATCACCGCAAAAGAACTCACCATCACCGGCATCACCACCAGCAACCGCGCGTACAACGGGTCGACCTCGGCTACCGCACTCGTCAGCACCAGTGGCGCAAGCGTGGTGGGCAAGCAAGGCGCCGACATCATCGTGGCCAACTATGCATCACTCGTTGCCTCTTTTGCCGATGCGAACGTTGGAACCAACAAACTCATCACCATTTCTGGCATTGCAGTCACAGGCACTGACGCCGGCAACTACGTGGTCACACAACCAACCGCCACAGCCACCATCAATCAAGCATCAGCTGGTCTTACATGGTCGAATCCCACGGACATCACATTTGGCGATTCTTTGAGCAACACTGAACTCAATGCCACTGCCTCTCAGCCTGGTGCTTTCGTATACACACCAGCCTTAGGCACTCGCCTGAATGCCGGAACACATACGTTGTCAGTGACCTTCACCCCAACCAGTGGCAACTATGCAATTGCCACAACTACGGTGTCGCTCACGGTCAATACAAAAGCCATCACCGTCACGACCATCAACGAAGCCATTACATACGGCGCATCAGTGAATTCACAGATCAACGTGAACGGCCTGGCCTCTGGCGATGTTGCAAGCACCGCCACCTATACATATGCAGGAGTATCAGGTACTTCGTACCCTTCAAGCACCACCGCACCAGTCAATGCGGGCTCATATTCAGCAACGCCTTCTTTGCTCACGCTCAGCACCGGAACAACTTCGAACTACTCCATTACATATGTGGCAGGAACTCTCACCATTAATAAGGCAACACAGGCAGTGTTGGTGGCGGTTCCAGCTAGCACCACTGTGACCTACGCTCCGTCCCCCAACAAGACGACCGTTTCGTTGGGCACAACGGGCGGCTCTGGCGATGGTGTGGTTTCCTATGCTGTTGCCAATGGAGATCCCTGCACCATCAATGGCTCCACGCTCACTGTCGACGGTGCAGGCTCCTGTGCCGTCACGGCGACCAAGGCAACTGGCACCAACCACCTTGCTCGCTCCTCGGCCGCGGTCACCATTTCAATTGACAAAGCAACTCAAACGCTGTCACTGAATTCCATCAGCGCCAAGACATACGGAGATGCAGATTTTGCAGTCACCACCAGTGCCTCATCTGGACTGGTTGTTTCGCTCAGCGCAAGCCCGTCGTCGGTATGTACCGTGTCGTCCCATACCGTCCATATCGTGGCCAATGGTGATTGCACCATTTCGGCCACACAGTCGGGAGATAGCAATTGGCTCGCTGCTACTACTGCAGTCGGATCATCCGATAGCCGCACTTTCACAGTTGCCCAGAAAGTTCTTACGGTCAGCGGAACAACCACCACTGGTCGTGCGTACAACGGTTCTACCAACGCAACATCACTTCTCAATTTCAACTCGTCCGCCCTTGTGGGTGTTGTTCAGGGCGACACGGTCACTTTGTCTACCGGCGCCGCTACTGGTTCATTCGCAAGCGAGGTTGTTGGTGCCAACAAACCAATCACCGTGTCGGGTCTCGTCTTGGGCGGCACACACGCAGGTCGCTACTCATTAACCCAACCCACTGGTCTCACCGCCACCGTCACGGCATTGCCTATCACGGTGTTGGGCATCACAGTTCCTACTCGTGCATATAACACCACCAACATCGCCACACTTTCCACAAGTTCATACTCATTCACCGATGTAGTGCCTGGTGACGCGGTCACCCTCGACGACTCTGCTTATGTCGCAACCTTTGCCAACGCAAACGTTTCCCCATCGGCAAAGACCGTCACAGTGTCGGGACTCGCATTGTCAGGTGCTGACTCCCAAAACTACGTACTTACTCAACCAGTTCTTCAGGGCTTCATAGTGAAGGCCAATGGAACCGTGAACTTTGCGTCGAACCGTACCGCGGTGTACGACGCGTCACCGAAGTCTCTTGCAGTCTCCACTACTCCTGCATCGTTGTCGATCATTAATGAATACAACGGCACTGGCGCTACTTCGTACGGCCCCACTGCTTCGGCACCCACGAATGCCGGCACATACTCGTTGCTCGCAACGATTAATGACATCAACTACCAAGGTTCAGCAACTTCGTCATGGACCATTCAGAAACAAGTAGTGAGTGTTCTGGTCACCGGGGCAAGCACCACATTCAACGGAACAACGCACGCACTGTCCGCATCAACGTCGCCTTCCGGCAAGAATTTGGTCGTCACCTATGTGGGCACCAATGACACCACCTATAACTCCACCTTTGCCCCCGTTAACGCCGGCACATACACGGTGACCGCGATGGTGGAAGAGGGCAACTTCTCTGGCACATCAACGGCCAATCTTGAAATTGCGAAAGCAAGCCAGTCGGCCATCACATTCATTGACGCAAGCAACGTTGAGTTCGGCAATAGTCACCAGCTCATCGCCGTGGGCGGCTCAGGAAGCGGAATGCTCACCTACTCACGAGTCAGCGGCTCTTGCACAATCAACCCTTCCTCTGGACTGTTGACTCCCACTGGTGCAGGCACATGCGTGGTGCAAGCGAGCCGCGCATCAAGTTCTAACTTCTTGGAAGCGAACAGCAGCATTCGCACCATGTCTATTGCCAAGGGATCCCAGTCACTGTCGTTCACCTCGTTCGTTCCTTCCAACCCAGTGAAGGACTCCACGTACACGCCAACTGCTGTCTCCACCTCATCACTCTCTGCCACAATCGCGATCACCAGTGGAAGCGGAGTGACATGTTCTCTCTCCAATGGCGTCGTTACATTCCTTGCTTCTGGACTCTGCACCCTCACCGCAACCCAGTCGGGCAACAACGATTACCTCGCTGCAACTCCGGTGACGCAAACAATCGAGGTGGGCAAGATCAACCAAACCATCACCTTTGACCAGCCTGCCGCTTTGCGCGTTGGTGGCTCAAGCTTTGAACTCGGTGCATCGGCATCAAGTGGGCTTGCGGTTACTTACTCCGTTACCTCGGGCGCATCGGTCTGCTCGGTGACTTCATTAGGCATCGCAACTCCGCTGACAGCCGGAACATGCACCGTGGAAGTAACTCAAGCTGGTGATTCTGTTTTCAGCGCTGCGAGCACAATTACGCGCACCGTTAGCGTTCTTGCGAACGTGGCTTCCCAGCCACACATCGCATCAATCAGCTCAGGCGACTCCACCTTGACCGTGGGCTACATTGCTCCAACATCAAACGGTGGCGCACCAATTCTTGGATACACCGTGACGGCCGTTTCCAGCACAGCGCCAACTGTTCAGAAGTCAGACTGCGGCACAACCCCGCTTTCATGCACACTGATTGGTTTGGTCAACGGTGCTTCATACACCATCACAGTTGCGGCCAACAACATCGCCGGAGTTGGACCTGTATCCGAAACCGCAGAAGTTCTCATTCCTGAGCCCACACTTGAGGCAGTGCGCTCTGTTTCGGGTACTCGCGACCTCACCACTATGGATGTCACGTGGGATGACCCCATCTCGTTCGGTGATGGTTCCTTCATTCGCTACGAAGTAGCTATTCGTGAACGAAATGGCGTATACGACCAACCAGTCACGGTGCAGTCAGTTCGCAACTCAAAGAGCGCCCTGAACTCATTCACCACATTTGTTCCCAACAGCGACTGGATTGGCAATGAAGGCGTCATTCGTGCCGCCACTACACAAAACCGCACCGTTCGATTCACCAATCTGAACCCCGCAGTCACGTACGAAACGCGAATCGTCACCATCACAACTACGCGGACATACCAAACGACCACCAACACCGCGAATGCCTTGGTTCTTCCACTGCGCGTTCCTGGCGCACCACGATTCCTCAACATCGACGCACCTGATGGACGAACCGCAAAAGTAACTTGGTCTGCACCCTTGATTGATGGCGGTTCACCAATAACCAGCTACACAGTTACCACCAACACCGGAACGTGTACACGGGCATCTGCGCTGTCTACTTCATGCGTTATTTCACAGCTTGACCCAGGCACTGCATTGAGCGTGGCAGTGGTTGCCAACAACTCAGTGGGACAATCAATTGCAACAACCGCAACATTGACAACACCGAATACGCCAGGGACACCCACCATTACGTACGTCACTGCTACCACTACCACCGCAACGGTGTCGTGGAATGCACCACAAATCACTGGCGGTCGACCCATCTTTGCCTACTCAGTGATTGCCGTGTCGTTCACCAATTCAGCCGACATTGCGCGCTGCTCCACAGTGGGAACCACGTGTCAACTTGTTGGCCTTACTGAGAACACCAACTACCGCATCAAGATTCGTGCATTCAACAGTGTGGGCGCCAGCGCATACACAAATGAATTCTCAGTTGATACACCCAAGACTCCGATCAACACATCTGAGTGGGACAACTACCGCAAAGCTTCACCGGCAATTGCCACCTCGCAATCGCTGAATCAATTGCCACCAGCTCCAGCACGAGTAACGGCGAAGTCGGTCAGTGCGTCGCGCACATTGGTCACCGCCGTTCGCGCGCCCAAGGATGCAGCGATCCCCGTAACATTCGCGCTCATCTCGGTTTCGTTGAGCGCCAACAACAAACTGCTCACGCGTATCAAAGTGCGAGTGGACCCTGCTAACCCCACCACCACCGTTTCAGTTCCGTTTGCATCACGTAAGGTGCGCGTCACTGTGCAGTTCGCCAATGACATCGGTATTTCAGCTGGTGGCCCTGTTGGTGTCAACATCGCCGAAGGCAACACATTTGAATCCACCACAGTGGCCGGTGCGCCGCGCATTGTGGGCACTGCTGTCCCGGGCACACTCACGTTCGCTCGAGGTTCAGCGATGCTGTCGTACGACCTGAAGAACCGCCTGAAGAATGTGGCGGCCGTTGCCAAAGCCCGTGGCGGACTTGTGTACGTCACTGGTTTTGCGTCGCCTGGTGAGTTGCGCAGTGCATGGCTTCTTGATTCGTTGGCGCGCGCTCGCGCTGAAGCAGTCGCCAAATACCTGGCCAAGTTGGGTGTACGTCAGTGGATTACCTTCCATGGCGCAGAAACCACCGGTTCGGCATGGGAACTGCAACGAGACCGCGAAGTAGTAGTCGCCACCGCCGGAATTAACCAGATCTAACACCCTAAATTTGAGGCTTTGCCATGAAACGACTAAACACAACTCCTATGACTTCCGCCTTTAAGCGCCGCCTACGCAGCCTGGTGGCCGCTGCCGTGGTTCTCACCATTGCGCCCATCGCCATTCACTCCGCATCGGCATCAGAAGCCGGGCCCAATGGTTTGAACGTGGGCTTCGACTTCACATGGGACGATGTGGCTAACCCATTGGGTACCAGCGCATCGTTCTTGGAAACAGACGGCACCACCGCCAACAACTGTTCAGGCGCCAATCTCACTGCCACCACAAAAACGTGCAACTTCGTATTTGACTACCGCATCAATGGTGCTTTGCAGGCCTCCACTGCTCACGCCGCACGATGGATTACTTGGACAAACCCCACGTCATACACCGGTGGAAAACCCGTGGCCACCGGTTGCAGTTCACCAACGAGCGGTGCCGGCAACCTCGGTAAAGCTCCACTCACCTTGTTTGACTGCTTCAACTCCAGCAGTTTTGGCCAGGTATTCAACGCAAAGGCCTCCGGCCCCATTACACAGGCTCGCTTCGCGCTTACTTGTCTCACGCCAAGTGGCTCCGCGCCATACGAGTTGTACGCCCTGCTGTATGAACTTTCTGCTGACGGTACAACGTTGGTGAGCCCCTCACCGTTGGGGGCGAACTTGGTGAATCTCAGCAAGTGCCCCACTTCCACTACATGGAAAGGCAAGACATTTAAGTCATCTGACTTTGCCATGACTTCCATCACCTTTAACAATGCGCAATTAACTGCTGGCAAGTTTTACGGCATCTATTTCACTGGCGCAGGCGTTCCCGGAGCATTACCACCAGGCGCATCATCGGCAATGGCTGCAGCCAAAGCAGCCACCACCACTACTACCGTGCCCAAAACAACCACTACCACTACGCCGTGGAGTGCTTTCAAAGGCGAGTCAAACAAGTCCACCGGATCAGCCACCGGCACAACAACTGTGGTCAACGCAGCGTTCACCGCGCTTGACTCGGTGAGCATCAATCGCTCCGCGATTCGAATGATGACCCCCGAACAATCAAAGAAGTACGTCATCAACCCATTGACTCCGAAAGTGTGCTTGGGTGCAGGTCGAAACTTGGTGCTTATTCATACTGGTCGTTGCACCGCTCAAATAGTTCTTCGACGTAATGGCAAGGTGTCAAGCATGGCCACCACCAAAGTCATTTCCGGCACGGTCACACCAAATGACACCGTGGTGGCAGTCGCTGAACCCACCATCGCCTATTTCGTTGGCGGAGACTCTCGCGTGAAAGATTCGTCTCGCAAAGACATTTTCTCACTTGCACCAACAGCCAAGACCTCAGACGCCATCTTGGTCACAGGACACTCTGGCAACCTTGCCGGCGAACAAGCCAACCTCGTCACACTCTCAAGCAAGCGTGCCGCATCGGTTCGTGCACTTTTGCGCGGCAAGGGCGTGACAAAGACCATTGCAATTTGGAGCTTCGGCGCTTCTCTTCCCGTTACGAATTCAAAATCTGACAAAGATCAAAATCTCAATCGTCGCGCTGAGATCTATTTGATTCCGTAATTACTGGTCGAGATCGGCAGCGGCTCCGGCGAACTGCGACTGATACAAGCGGTAGTAAGCACCTTGTGCGGCCAACAACGTTTCGTGTGAGCCCTGCTCAACAATTCGTCCTTGCTCCATCACCAAAATGATGTCGGCATCGCGAATGGTGCTCAAGCGGTGTGCAATGACAAAACTCGTACGCTGCTGACGTAACGCCACCATTGCACGCTGAATGAGCACTTCAGTGCGTGTGTCAACCGAACTGGTTGCCTCATCGAGAATCAAGATGGATGGGTCCGCCAGGAAGGCTCGGGCAATGGTGAGCAACTGCTTCTCACCAGCACTCACCGCTCCTCCCTCATTGTCGAGGACGGTGTCATACCCAAGCGGCAGTGAGTGCACGAATCGGTCAACGTACGTTGCCTTGGCAGCCGTGCGAATTTGTTCTTCAGTGGCATTCGGATTTCCGTACGCAATGTTGTCGCGAATGGTGCCGCCGAACAGCCACGTATCTTGCAACACCATGCCAATATGCGATCGCAGTTCGTGGCGCGACATGTCGGCGATATTGCGACCATCAAGCAAAATGCGGCCACCGTTGAGTTCATAGAACCGCATGATGAGGTTCACCAAAGTGGTCTTGCCTGCGCCAGTTGGGCCCACAATGGCCACCGTTGTTCCGGGTTCAGCTACCAACGACAAATCTTCAATAAGCGGACGTTCTGGGTTGTAGGAAAAGTTCACGTGTTCAAATTCCACGCGGCCGCGAATTTCGCTCACACCACTGAGTTCAGGCTCTGGGCTCTCTTCTTGAGCATCCAATACGTCAAATACACGTTCGGCAGAAGCAACGCCAGACTGCAACACATTCATCATGGACGCAGTTTGAGTGAGCGGTTGTGTGAACTGCCGTGAGTACTGAATAAATGACTGAACGTCGCCCAATCCCATGGCGCGCGATGCCACACGCACTCCGCCTACCACGGCGATGGCTACATAGTTCAGGTTGCCAACAAACATCATGGCTGGCTGAATACTTCCCGACATGAACTGGGCGTGGAATCCAGCATCAAACAATTTCTCATTGGTCTCAGCAAAGCGGCGCTCAACTTCTGCTTGTCGACCAAACGTTTTCACGATGGCATGCCCAGTGAACGTCTCTTCAATGAGCCCATTCAACGCACCAGTATGTGACCACTGTGCAATGAACCGCTTCTTTGACCTGTTGGCAATCTGCTTCATGGAGAGAATTGACAACGGAACAGTGACAATGGCGATGACGGCCAACAACGGTGAAACCACGAACATCATGATGAGAACGCCAACGATGGTGAGCATTGACGTAATGAGCTGACTCAAAGATTGCTGCAAGCTCTGTGAAATATTGTCAATGTCATTGGTGACGCGACTCAATAGATCACCGCGAGACTGAGCATCGATGTAACTCAGCGGCAAGCGGTGGATCTTTGTCTCAATGTCTTTACGAAGTGTGTACATGGTGCGTTGCACCACACCGGCCAACATGTACGTCTGTGCATAGGAGAGAAGAAATGAGAGCGTGTACACCACCGCTGCGAATTCCAATGTGTGATGCAATGCCGAAAAATTGATGCCACCAGACTGCGGGTTCGTCATTTTCGAACGAATGCCGCGATACAAAATGTTCGTGGCATGACCCAAGATGCGAGGCCCAGACACCACCAAGGCAACGCTGGTGATGGCCAGGAACATGATGAATGCCACCAACACTT
This sequence comes from uncultured Bifidobacterium sp., assembly GCA_964432845.1. Taxonomy (GTDB): domain Bacteria; phylum Actinomycetota; class Acidimicrobiia; order Acidimicrobiales; family Ilumatobacteraceae; genus UBA2093. Next base: position 3,967 of record CAYSPE010000054.1, on the reverse strand, counting down.
TTTCGCCCGCCATCAGCCCCATCAGCCGCTTGGCGGTGAGGGTGAAGTTCTCAGACTTTTCAACGGGCATACCCACAACGTGCATGCGACTGTTGCGAAGATCAGCTCCGGACATGGCCGGCGCCTTCTTTGACTTCTCGCTCATTGCACACCTCCTTGCACCGTTGCCTGCGACTCCACAATCTCCACATATGTGGGACATGTAGCCAACAGATCGTCATGGGTTCCGAGACCCATGCACTCCCCGTCTTCCAACACCAAAATTTGGTCCGCCTCACGAATGGTGGACACGCGCTGTGCTACAACAACCACCACTGAATTGCTCACGTGCGGCGCCAATGCTGCGCGCAATCGCGCGTCCGTTGCCAAGTCGAGCGCGGAGAACGAATCGTCAAACAAATAAATTTCTGGTTGGCGAATAAGCGCACGAGCGATCGCCAAACGTTGCCGTTGGCCACCCGACACGTTGGAACCGCCCTGGGCAATAGTGGCTTCCAATCCACCCGGCATGGCCCGCACAAAATCCTCTGCCTGTGCAATACGCAAGGCGTGCCACATCTCTTCTTCTGTGGCATCTTCTTTGCCATATTGCAAATTGCTCGCAACTGTTCCACTAAAGAGATACGGCTTCTGCGGCACGATGCCAACTCGTGACCACAGCGCTTCGGGCGCAAGGTCGCGCACGTTCACGCCATCGAGCAGCACTGCTCCACTTGAGGCGTCGAACAGTCGCGGCACAAGGTTGACCAGGGTTGTCTTTCCTGATCCCGTACTTCCGATGACAGCAAGCGTTTGACCTGCTCGCACGGTGAACGATACATCTTTCAACACTGGCTGTTCAGCACCCGGATAACTGAACCCCACATGATCAAACACAAGTTCAGCCGCAGCCGTTACTTCGGTAATGGGTGTTTCGGAAATCACCACGGAAGTTGAGGTATTGAGAACCTCTTTTATTCGCTCGGCACTCACTGCCGATCGAGGAATGAGCGCAGCCATCCACGTAGTCATCATGACTGACATCAGAATCTGTGTGAGGTATGTAAGGAACGCGATCATTGCACCCGGGTGCATGAGCCCTTTTGAAATTCGGTCGGCGCCAAACCACACCACAGCGGTACTCGAGAAGTTAATGATGAGCGTTGCAGTGGGAAACATGAGCGACTGCAGTCGTCCGCCCTTCAGGGCAGTTTGTGTGATTGCTTCGTTTGCCGCTGCGAATCGTTGCGCCTCTTCGGGTTCGCGCACGAAGGCGCGCACAACGCGCAATCCCGTGAGTTGCTCGCGCAAAATTTCATTGATGCGATCGATGCGCTCCTGCATTTTGCGGAAGGTGGGCACCATGCTCGAGATAATGACACTCAGCAATACCGCGAGAATCGGGATGGAGACCATAAGAATTCGCGAGAGCCCAAGATCTTGATGCATCGCCATAAAAATTCCGCCAATGGCAGTGAACGGTGCACTCAAAATAAGAGTGCATGTCATCAGCACAAGCATTTGCACCTGCTGCACATCGTTGGTGATGCGCGTAATGAGCGATGGCGCGCCAAATAGTGCGACTTCACGGGATGAAAAATTGTTGACCTGGTGGAAGAGGCGTTCGCGAACATCGCGCCCGAACCCCATGGCCACTTTCGAACCGAAATACACCGCCGACACCGACAACGTGACTTGAGCCAGCGTGACCAGCAGCATGACGCCGCCCATTCGCCATATATATGGAACATTGGAGACCATCTGGTGCGTCACCGGATTTGGCTTCCCCACCACGCCGTTATTGATGATGTCGGAGTTCAACGTGGGCAAGTACAAGCCAGCAACGGCCTGAAGGGCCTGGAAGAGCACCACGATGAGGAGCCACTTCTTGTACTTGCCGAGAGATTCAGTGAGAAGTCGTTTCAGCATGCGGTTGCCCATCGTACTTGCGCTCTACAGATATCGAGAGGGCAGCCCTAGTGACCTCTATTCCTGCCAATACGTTCACTCATGACACTGACAAGTCTTCTTTCCATTGAAGTAGTCCCCTTGCCTGTCCACTAGTAGGATGGGCACCCAACTACGCGGGTGTAGTTCAATGGCTAGAATCTCAGCCTTCCAAGCTGATTATGCGGGTTCGATTCCCGTCACCCGCTCCATTCGCCATCGGTAGCCTTACGGCATGCCTAGCAATCGCGTCCTCAAAACCATGAACCTCGTCCACAAAGTGGGCATCGCCGTCACTTTCGGCAAGTGGGGCTGGGAACCAGCCGGCATGGTGGCCATCAAACTGTTCACTACTGGACGCAAATCGGGCCAGGAACGCGAGAGCATGCTCACCTGCCCCATCGTTCAGGGTGACACGTACGTCATTGTGGCTTCCCGCGGCGGAGATGACTTTCACCCCGCATGGTTCCTCAACCTGCAAGCAAACCCCACCGTGTGGGTGGAGACCAAGGGTCAGCCAAAACACCAGCGACGCGCCCGCATTGCCACTTCTGCCGAGCGGGCAGACCTGTGGCCCACCATCACTTCGAAGTACAAGGGGTATGCGGGATATCAGGAAAAGACCACACGCGAGATCCCTGTGGTCTTTCTTGAAAAAATCTGACCCAATTATTTCCACATGAAAACGGTGTGGGTCTTTGGTGACCAACTCAACGTGAGCATTGGTGCTCTCGCACAGGCTCAGCCGTCCACCCACCGAATTCTCATGGTGGAATCACGCGCAAAAATTTCATCCCGTCGTTGGCACATTCAACGCTCGCATCTTCTCGTTACCTCCATGCGTCGTTTTGCAAAACAACTGGAACACGCCGGATTTGATGTGGACTACCGCCACGCATCATCAATGCGCAGTGGATTCACAGAACATTGCACAGAGTTCGCACCTACAGAAGTAATTGCCACAGAACCTAACTCGCGTGCGGCCAGATTGCTGCTCGAAGACGTGGGTGTGGCGATGCAGAAATCCAATCAGTTTCTGTGCCACCCTGAAGAGTTCGCATTGTTTAGCGCCACGCGCAAGAGCGTGAAGATGGAGGACTTCTACCGTTGGCAACGTCGTCGACTCGGATACCTCATGGACGGAGACGAACCAGTGGAAGGTCGGTGGAACTTCGATGAATTCAATCGAAATCCTCCACCGAAAAAAGAAACTGACCAATGGGCCGTCCCCTTGGTTGAAGAATTAGATGAACTCGATTCTGCTGTTGTCGCAGATGTTCAATCAACGTCCTATGGTGAAGCCCCCGTGGGCTTGTGGCCTACCAGCAGAAGCGAAGCACTCCGTCGTCTTGATTATTTCATTGGCAACACGCTTGCGCAATTTGGCCCGCATGAAGACGCCATGTTGTCGAATAATTGGCATCTTGCACACTCCCTTCTGTCGCCCGCTCTCAATATCGGTTTGTTGCTTCCGCAAGAAATTTGCGATCGAGTGGAGACGGCGTACCGAGCTGGCCTCATCCCCATTCAGTCGGCAGAAGGATTCATTCGACAAATCATTGGTTGGCGCGAGTTTGTGTGGAACGTGTATTGGTCACAACCGGCGGAATACTCACAACGCAATCATCTAAATGCAACCATGCCGTTGCCTCCCGTGTTCACGCAACCAGAGGCGTCACACATGAACTGCGTGAAGTCGATAGTGCGCGATGTGCGCGAACGTGGATGGGTGCATCACATTCCGCGTCTTATGGTGTTGAGCAATCTTGCTCTCATTGCCGGGATCAATCCGCAGGAGTTCACTAACTGGATGTGGGAATCGTTCGTCGATGCTGCTGAGTGGGTCATGGTGCCCAATGTGGTGGGAATGGCCTTATATGCAGATGGGGGCGTGGTTGCTACCAAGCCGTATGCGGCAGGCGGCGCCTATATCGATCGCATGAGCAACTACTGCAATCCATGCGCCTACAACCGCAAGAACCGAGTGGGCGATGATGCCTGCCCGTTCACCACGCTGTACTGGGATTTCCTGTTACGCCAC
>CAYSPE010000053.1:0-12435 GCA_964432845.1 uncultured Bifidobacterium sp. | reverse complement strand
GGTTTCCTGAAGAACAAGTTGACCCATGTCGTGCAGATAGTGCACCGTGCTGTCGTAATTGTTGTCTCGCAGCCACTGTGCGGCTACGTCGTACCGAAGCTCAGGACGTTCGCCCAACGTGAACAATGCTTCGTGGCACCCGGTGCGCGCACCTTGGCGAGCAATAGCAAGGATGTCGTCAGCGGTGAGGTACGGCTTTTCTAGACGCGCGGGCGGCTGGGCGAACGTGCAATACCCACACTTGTCGCGACACAACATGGTGAGTGGAATGAATACCTTTGGCGAGAACGTGACGCGTGTTCCGTGCGCGGCATCGCGAATGGTGCGGGCGCGGGACATGACGTCGGCGAGGGGAGCATTGATGAGTTCGTTGATGAACGAGTCGTCGATGGGTGCGTACGACATGAGGTCGTGACGAGAGAACTGGCGCAACAAGGCAGCACCTTTCAGGTGAACAGAGACGGATGATTTGTGCCAGTGCTGGTCGGGCCTGACCGAACGAGCAAGAAAATGTTCGGTGAGGTCACGTATGACCAAGCACCATCAGCGTATACGTGTTACTGCTGAGTTTCAGTGTTGGAAATTGCCTGGAACACGGCGGCCACATTGTGGCTGCTCATGGGCACGCGATGTCCGGTGCGACTGATGAAACTCAATTGCACACCAGATGCTGGATCAACCGCAGCAAAAACCTGTTCGTGCCCTTCCGCGTCGACAACAACGTCGGTGAGAAGGGGAACTCCAGCGGCTTCAAGAGCATCGCGTGTGAAGCCAGCATTCAATACTTCAATCGCGATTTGTTGTACGCCCGAACCGTGTTGTGCCAGTTGCTGATGCACGGCCGGATTGTGATTGCCACCCACCAGCACCACAGTGACGCCACCTGCTTCGGCATTCACCACATTGGTGTCGTCGGTGGGCGAGATGGTGAAGCCCATGCCTGAGAAGAACTGAGCCGCTGCTTCCAAGTCGGCAACTGCAACAACAACATGATCAATACGACATGCCACGGTGTCGAGTTCGCTGCGCTGCGCATTTCCGGCAGCTTTCACTGGTGCAGGTTCGGTACGTTGTTCGGCCACTTCAATGCGGTGCGTTTCCGAAAGAAGAATGCGAAAGAGTTGTTCGGCAAAGTCGGCGTCCACTCCGGCGTCGATGGCCCATTGCCGACGACTTGCGATGACATCACGCACTCGTTGTGGCTGAATAACAGTTGCACCAGTTTGTTCTTTGATTTCGGCAACCTCGCGGCAAACTTCCATTCGCTGCGCGAGCAATTCAACAATCGCGTTATCAATCTGGTCGATAGATACGCGTAGTTCAGGAAGTTCGCGAGCCATGATTATTCGGCGTGTCCGAGAAGTCGCTCAACGTGTTTTGCGAGTACATCGATTTCAATGTTGACCTTCGCACCAGTTGGTCGATGACCAAGGGTGGTGACGGCTGCAGTGTGGGGGATGACGGCCACTTCAAATGTGTCGTCGGTGAGATTGAACACGGTGAGGCTGATGCCGTCAACAGTGCAAGAACCTTTCTCCACCACGTATCGCATGAGTTCGCGAGGAATACGCACCACTAATTGAGGTGCTGGAGACACCACTTCGCCCACTGCATCAACATGGCCAAGCACAATGTGGCCGCCAAATCGGCCGTTGGCCTGCATGGGGCGCTCAAGATTCACGGGGTCACCAGGCTGTAATTGGCCCAGGCTGGTGCGGGAATAGGTTTCGTCGCTCACATCGGCTACCCACCAATCGGCACCTTTTTCCACCACCGTGAGGCAACAGCCGTTGACGGCGATGGAGGCTCCAATTCCGGAGTCGGAGAGCACTGTGGAGGCTGAAATGGTGAGCCGAGCACCCTCACGGGCCTTGACGGAGCCCAATTCCTCAACAATTCCTGTGAACACCCTGCCGAGACTAGTGCCACAAGGGTCCATATTCGTAGGGCGAAACGGGCGGGGGGTTGTGGACAATGAGGGTGGCTCATAGTCTGAAGGGGTCCTCGTGGGCTCCGGCGCACGATCGATGCCAGTTCCAATTCGTGGAATTGGCGCCCTCTCTCACAAAGGAATTTGAGGCCTCACATGTTGCCGAAGAACGACACCATTGCAACGTACCGCCAGCACGGCACCGATACCGGTTCACCCGATGTGCAAATCGCACTTCTCACTGACCGTATTAATCACTTGACGGATCACCTCCGCACACATCCCAAGGACCACCACAGCCGTCGTGGTCTGTTGATGTTGGTGGGTCGCCGTCGCCGCATGCTCGATTACGTTCGCGATCGCGACATCACTCGCTACCGCGAGCTCATCGCAAAACTCGGCCTTCGCCGCTAACTACATTCACTACCGCCAACGCTTTTGTTGTCGGTTGTCAGTTGATTTCTCCGCGCCATGGGGCGGGGTTGCCAACTGGGAACCGGCGTTTTAGTTGGCGGAGTGATTCCACAACATAAAAGGGAGTTCCCATGGCAGACGCCATTCGTGTATCCGCGCCGGTATCCGGCACGGATAAGACCATTACCTTCGAGACCGGCAAGCTTGCTCAGCAATCGCAAGGCGCCGTAATCGCAACCATCGGTGGCACCACCGTTCTCGCAACTGCAAACGCAGCTCGCGGCGTACGTGACGGCATCGATTTCTTCCCACTCACCGTTGATGTCGAAGAGCGTGCATACGCTGCCGGCAAGATCCCCGGTGCGTTTTTCCGTCGTGAAGGCCGTCCTTCCGAGCAGGCAATTCTTACCTGCCGTCTCATTGACCGTCCTTTGCGCCCTGCATTTCCCGACGGCTACCGCAACGAGACCCAAGTGGTTATCACCGTTGTCGGTGTCGACATGGAAAACCCACACGACGTCATTGCAATCAACGCATCATCTGCTGCGCTGATGGTGAGTGGTATTCCATTCGAAGGCCCAATCGGTGCTGTTCGTATGGCGTACTCACAAGATGGTGACTGGGTGCCACACCCCACGTACAACGAGGGCAACGCCGGCACATTCGAAATTGTTGTTGCGGGTCGCGAACTCGACAACGGCGATGTTGCCATCATGATGGTGGAAGCAGGCGGCACCGAAAAGGCATACGAGTACTACGCAGACGGTGCACCAAAGGTGACCGAGCAGGTTATTGCCGATGGTCTTGAAGCTTCAAAGAAGTGGATCAAGGAATCGATTTCATTGCAGCGTCAATTGGTGGCAAGCGTCATCGCAACACGCGGTCCTATCGCGCAACTTGAATACACACCAGTACTCGATTACACCGACGAAATCTTCGCCGAGGTAGAGCGCGTTGCAACATCAAAGTTGGCCACCGCAATCACCATCGCGCTCAAGGCAGACCGCAACGCAGCAACAGATGCTGCCGCTGCAGAAACTGTTGCTGAGTTGTGCGGTGCAGACGGCAAGTTCGCTGGCCAAGAAAAGGCCGTGAAGGAAGCAGTTCGCAGCCTCACCAAGAAGCTCGTTCGTAAGCGCGTCGTCGAAGAGGGCATTCGTATCGACGGACGTGGTCCTCGTGACCTTCGCCCACTCAGCAGCGAAGTGGGTGTTCTTGCAAACGCACACGGCACTGGTTTGTTCCAGCGCGGCGAAACCCAGGTGCTCAACGTATGTACCTTGGCGATGCCTCGCATGAACCAGATGCTCGACACTCTTGGCCCTGATGCCGAGAAGCGTTACATCCACCACTACAACATGGCTCCTTGGGCAAACGGCGAAACCGGTCGCGTTGGTTCACCAAAGCGTCGCGAAATCGGCCACGGTGCACTCGCTGAGCGCGCACTGTTGCCAGTGGTTCCTAGCCAAGAAGAATTCGCATACGCCATTCGTTTGGTGAGCGAAGTGTTGTCTTCCAACGGCTCAACATCAATGGCTTCTGTGTGTTCGTCAAGCCTTTCGCTCATGGACGCAGGCGTGCCTCTCAAGGCTCCTGTTTCTGGTATCGCAATGGGTCTCATCTATGCAGAGGGCAAGTACCTCACACTCACCGACATTCTCGGTGCAGAAGATGCGTTCGGTGACATGGACTTCAAGGTTGCCGGTACTGAAGATGCAGTCACCGCGTTGCAGCTCGACACCAAGATCGACGGCATTCCCGCCGATGTTCTTGCAGCAGCATTGCAGCAGGCACGTGATGCACGTATGGAGATCTTGAAGTCGATGAACTCGGCTCTTGCTGCTCCTCGCGCAGAAGTATCAGCTACTGCTCCGAAGATTGTTTCGTTCACCATTCCATTGGACAAGGTGGGCGAGGTCATCGGACCTAAGGGCAAGGTCATCAACACCATCCAGCAGGAAACTGGTGCAGACATTGCAGTGAGCGACGATGGTGCAACAGGCATCATCACCATTGGTTCACCAGACAACTTCCGTGTGGAAGAGGCCAAGGCTCGCATTCTTGCCATCGTTGATCCTCCAACCGCAGAGTTGAACGCCATCTACTTGGGTCGCGTTGTGAGCATCACCAAGTTCGGTGCATTCGTCAACATCCTTCCCGGACGCGACGGTTTGGTGCATATCTCGAAGCTTGGCAATGGTCAGCGCGTGAACAACGTGGAAGACGTGCTCGAGCTTGGTCAGGAAATCAGCGTTCGTGTTGAAGACATCGATGACAAGGGCAAGGTCAGCCTCACCCCAGTCGATGCAGACGGCAACGACCTTCCTGGTGGTGGCGGCGGTGCAGGTGGCGGCGAGCGCCGTGAGCGTGCACCACGCGAAGACCGCGGTGATCGTGGCGGACGTAATGACCGTGGAGGTCGTGACCGTGCACCACGCGAACAGCGTGAATCACGTAGCGATGCACCTGTTGAGGTTTCTTTCGAGGCAGAGTTCGACAGCGAACTCAGCAACGAAATTGGCAACCTCGGACCTGACACCCGCGAAGATCGCGGACCTCGTCGTCGTCGTTAAGTACTACACATCGTTCATCCGAACGAACCAGAAAGGCCGGTGGCACGAAAGTGTCGCCGGTCTTTTTCTTTGTAGCGACTACGGTCATACACATGATTCGTGTTGGTGTTGTTGGTGCTGCCGGAAAAATGGGTGCCACGGTGTGTGATGCCGTTGCTGCCGCAGACGGCCTTGAACTTGTTGCTGCCGTCGATACTCAGAACAGTGGGGCAGTGGTGCACGGCGTCACCATCTCACACGATCTCAAGGCTCTTGCAGACGCGAAGGCTGAAGTGGTGGTTGATTTCACTGTTGCCGCTGCCGCCCGTACCACGTTGCCGTGGCTCGCGTTGCATGGCATGCATGCGGTGGTGGGCACAACTGGATTCACTGAAGAGGATCTTGCTGATTTTCGAAAGGCGTTCACCGGAAGCAATTGTGTGATTGCTGCCAACTTCGCCATTGGAGCAGTGCTCATGATGAAGTTCGCCGAACAGGCCGCGCCATATTTTGAAACAGCCGAGATCATCGAGTTTCATCACAACGCGAAAGCCGATGCTCCTAGTGGCACGGCCATGGCCACTGCACAGCGCATGGCAGCTGCTAGCGATGAGTGGGCAGCCGACCCCACCAAGCATGAAGTAATTCCCGGAGCTCGCGGTGGCGTGGGTCCTGGTGGAATCCATGTGCACGGTGTGCGCATGGTGGGCATGACCGCTTCACAAGAAGTGATTCTCGGCACCGCTGGTCAAACCTTGGTGATTCGTCACGACAGCAACGACCGCGTCAGTTTCATGCCGGGCGTCGTGCTTGCATGTCGTCGCGTGCATGAGAGCGCCGGCCTCACTTTCGGTATCGATCAATATCTCTAAACAAAAAAAGCCCGCCTCGCCGAAGCGAGACGGGCGATTTCATAAGAGGATTTACTTGAGTACTGCGATTGCTGCGTCGTAGTCGGGCTCTTGACCAATTTCAGGAACCAACTCGGTGTGCAGCACGTTGCCGTTCTCGTCGGCAACAACGACGGCGCGTGCAAGCAGGCCGTTGAATGCGCCTTCGTTCAACTGAACGCCGAATGCTTCGCCGAATCCACCGCGGAACGATGATGCGTTCTGCACGTTGCTGAGACCTTCAGCACCGCAGAAGCGACCCTGGGCGAACGGCAGGTCTGCAGACACGCAATAGACCACGGTGTTGTCGAGTGATGAGGCAAGTTCGTTGAACTTGCGCACGCTCGATGCACACACTGGTGTGTCGACGCTGGGGAAGATGTTGAACACCACGCGCTTGCCGGCAAGTGCGTCGTTGCTGAAGTCTTGCAAGTTGCCACCGGTGAGAGTGAATGAGGGGAGTGGCTTTCCTGGAACAGGAAGATCGCCAGAGGTGTTGACGGGGTTTCCGCCGAATGCTGTTGTTGCCATGGGCGACAGCCTATGGCGAGAATTGACTCACGATTGCGGGGCGCCAGGAGATTGTCGACGGGCGGTTTGGAAAAACGAAATGGCGAACAAAGCACCCACCACCCACCACTGGTATTTGTCGATGTACTTGAGGGCGGCCCGAATTTGGTCTTCGAAAGCCTTGCCGCCGTACCAAAGAATGATGAGTCGAATCACGATGCCGGTGGTGATGAACGTGAAGAACTTCTTGGGTGTCATCCCTAGATGGCCCACCAACAGGCACACGATGTTTGAACCGGGCATCACGAGCACAGCCAGCCAGCCCGCCCGCACTGTGGCTGCTTCTGTCCAGCGGTAAATGCGAGGCATTTCGCCCACCTGCGATTCTGTCCAGCGGAGAGCTCTTTCGCCGTAGATGCGACCCACGAAGTACAGGGCAACTGCCGCAGCCAAGAGACGAAAGAAACCGATGGTGAAAAAGGGGAAGGGGTCGATGTAGGGGACCGAGGCAAAAAGGTTGCGGTTACGTGCCGACATTGCAATGACCATGGCGGGGTGATTGTCGACCAGTGCGGGCCCAATATTGGTGCCGATGGTGCCAATGGCAAACAGGAATGACGTGAAGATAACGAGCAGCCTGCGCATCTGACCCACCGTACAGGCAACGGAGTATTAGGAGACGGAGGGGAATTGCTACGGTTTTCCTGTGGCGCGGCCACACATTGTGAAGGGGGACACCATGCAAGGTTTAATGCAGCCAACCCAGTTGACCATCAACTATCTCTTTGATCGCGCGGAGAAGTACCACCGCGAAAAGACCATTGTTACTGCCACCGCAAATGGTCGCGAGCGCATTACCTATGGCGAATGGGCAGAGCGCACCCGCCGTTTGGGCGCCGCATTCGACAAGTTGGGTATTTCAGCTACAGGTCGTGTTGCGACCTTTGCATGGAACACACAGCGCCACCTTGAGTTGTATTTTGCCGCGCCTTGTAGTGGACGTGTGTTGCACACTCTCAACATTCGCTTGTTCCCAGAACAGCTCACCTACATCGTGAACCATGCCGAAGATGAAGTGATCTTCATCGATACATCCATCTACAACCTCATCGAACCATTGCTTTCTACGTTCACCACCGTGAAGCATCTGGTGTTCATGAACGACGGCAAAGGTGAAGTGCCTGCTTCGGTCCCTGGCTTTGAAGTGCATGAATATGAATCACTCATTGGGTCAGTGCAGCCAGCGCAATGGCCCACCATCAAGGATGAGAATCAGGCCGCGAGCATGTGTTACACCTCGGGCACCACGGGTAATCCAAAAGGCGTGGTGTACAGCCATCGCAGTACCTACTTGCACACCATGGGAGTCATGATGACTGACTCTGTGGGTGTGGGTGAATCAGACATCATTCTTCCTGTTGTGCCTATGTTCCATGCAAACTCGTGGGGTCTTGCACATGCTGGTGTTGCCAGTGGAGCCGACCTCGTGATGCCTGGTCCCGATCTTTCTGGTCCTGCAGTAGCCAATTTGATTGTGGAAGAAAAAGTCACGGTTGCCGCAGGTGTGCCCACCATTTGGATGGCCGTTCTTCCTGAATTGAAGGGCCGCGATACATCGGCACTTCGTTGCATTCCTTGTGGCGGTTCCGCAGTGCCCAAGGCACTCAGTGAGGCATATCGCGAACAAACTGGATTGCCCATCTTGCAGGCATGGGGCATGACTGAAACAAGTCCTATCGCCGCTGTCTGCACGTTGTCGAAGGCAGATCGCGAATTGCCACAAGAGCAACAGGCAGATCTTCGCACCACCGTCGGCCTTATCGCGTTTGGTGTGGAGATGCGTGTAGTGGAGCCAGGCACCACCACGCCGCAACCATGGGACGGCGAAACAAGCGGTGAACTGCAGGCCTCAGGCGCATGGATTGCTTCTACGTACTACAACGACCCTCGCAGCGGTGAAAGCTTCACCGAAGACGGATGGTTGCGTACGGGCGACGTTGCTGTGGTGGACCCCAAGGGACGTATTCGTTTGGTCGACCGCACAAAGGATCTCATCAAGAGCGGTGGCGAATGGATTTCATCGGTTGACGTGGAAAACGAACTCATGGCCAACCCCAAGATTGCTGAGGCTGCAGTTATTGGTGTGCCTCACCCCAAGTGGAGCGAACGTCCACTTGCATGTGTGGTGGTGAAGCCCGGAGAAACACTCACCAAGGAAGAAGTGATTGCGCATTTAACACCTCGCTTGGCGAAGTGGCAGTTGCCCGATGACGTTGTGTTTATCCCCGAAGTGCCAAAGACGTCCGTTGGCAAGTTCTCGAAGAAGACCCTGCGCGAACAATTCGAGGATTACAAACTTCCCGACGCCTAAAGCGAGTTGCGGCGATAAAACGTCGCAGTAACTCCGGCAACGCCGATTAGGAGCACTCCAACTGCGTACCCAGTCAGTGGTGCTGTTGTGATGTTGTAAATGGTGGTGGCTGATTGCTTGGCTTCTGCTGTGACTACATGGCCCACCACTGATTTGCCGATAGCGCGAAGGATGAGCGTGAGAACGCCTGCTGCACCGATGGCAATGGACACCATGAGCAGTGACGATCGCTTGCGCCCAAACACATTGAACGCAAATAGGTAGAGAACAACTGCACTACTCAGCAATCCGGTGCGAGCTGCGCCAGCAATGTTGACTGCCGTGCGAAGATCTTCCACGCCACTTGCTTGCACCAATTTGAATTCCATTTTGCTCTTTGTGGGAACGAAAGTGGTGAGTGGGATAATTCGTGCGATGTAGCCGTTTGAATCTTGAATAGAAGTGGCAGCCGCTTTCACAATGGGTCCCATGTCAATCATGAAATCTTGTGTAACGGTTGAATCGCTGCGGATGAGGGTCATCAGTTGAGCGTGGGCAGTGCGGTTTGTGTTTGCCCACAGAGTCTTGAATATGTCTGACTGAAGAAACGTGTAGACCGATTCTTGGAGTATTTCGCGCAATCGAGTTTCAAACACTGATGGGTCGATGTCGGCCTTTCGAAAGACGCGGTCGAGGGAAGGGTTTCCAAGGTTGGCTGAATCAGTGAATGAATTGGAGATGAAGTTGCTGACTCGGCTGAGCGAGTCGGGGTTTTCGGCGATGGCGGTCACGGTGTGAACGTACGTGTCGGTATCGAAGGCCGTGTTGTAGGCGACGCGCACCACGAGTGCCCCTACAAGGGCAAATGTGGCGAAGAACGCCAAGAAGATTCCGAGACTACGCCGAAGGAACTTCATGAAAATTACAGGCGGCCCGAGTTGATGATGCTTTGCAAGAATTGACGCGCACGCTCAGACTGCGGATTGGTAAATACCTGCGTAGGTGGACCTTGTTCAATGATGCGCCCGCCATCAAGAACGCACACTACGTCGCTGGTGTCACGGGCAAATCCCATTTCGTGGGTGGCAAGCACAAGAGTCATGCCAGATGCCTTCAGTTCACGCACTACGTCAAGAACTTCGCCCACGAGTTCCGGGTCGAGCGAGCTCGTTATTTCATCTAACAGCAACACTTCAGGTTCGACGGCGAGTGCGCGCACAATTGCTACACGTTGTTGTTGTCCGCCAGACAACTGATCGGGGTACGAATGTGCTTTGTCGCCCAATGCGAATCGCTCTAATAGCTCTGTTGCCTTTGCAGTTGCAATGGACTTGTCGATGCCCATAGTGCGGGTGGGAGACAAAATGATGTTTTCCATCACCGACATGTGTGGGAACAAATTGAAATTCTGAAACACCATGCCAATGCGGCGACGCACGGGATTCGCATCCAAACCAGGCAGTGATATATCGAGATCCTCAAGGTAGATCTCGCCATCGTCAATTGGTTCGAGAAGATTGATGCAACGAAGAAGTGTGCTCTTACCCGATCCGCTGGGGCCGATCAATGTGACAACAGATCCTTCAGCAATATCGAGTGAGACGTTGTCAAGAACAATGTTTGATGAGTACGACTTATGTACATTGCGCAATGAAAGTTTGATTCTGGTCATCGCACTCGTGTCCCTGTGGTGCGACGACGTTCGCGTTCCATGAGATAGTCGGTGGTGCGTGTGAGCGGAATAGTGATGCATAAGAAAATCACTGCCGCACCTACATACGGAGTGAAGTTCGCAAACTTCGATTTATCAATGCCGGCCTGGCGCAGAATCTCAATCGGGCCAATCAGGCTCACAAGCGCCACATCTTTTTGGAGACTGACGAGGTCATTCATGAGTGGTGGTACTACTCGTCGCACAGCTTGTGGAATCACCACAAATCGCATGGTTTGCCAGTTCGATAAACCAAGTGATCGCGCAGCGGCGCGCTGCGATTCGTGCACGCTCTCAATGCCCGCTCTGAAGACTTCGGCGACGTACGAAGAATAGGTAAGAACCAAAGCCACTGAGCCCCACAACAAGGGGCTGTTCCACGGGCGATCCATTCCTAAGCCCGGAACGCCAAAACCAATGAGGTATATCCACAGAATCACGGGCACTCCACGCATGATGTCGGTGTAGGCGATGGTGATAGCCCGCAGAGGAAAGAGCGCAGGTGAACGGGAATTGCGTGCCATGGCCACCAACATGGCGAAGATCAAGATGAGCGGTGCTGACCAAGCGAAAATCTTGATGTCGAGAACAAAAGCTCGCAGTAGGTGTGGAAGCGAATCGCGGAATCGTTCGCCATTGAAGAATGAATGACGAACACGGTCCCAGCGCGGCATGTTGGGGACCGTCAGCACAATCGCGGTCACCACAATCAGCGAACTAACTGTGGCGACCGCGATGCTGCGACGTTTCCGTGACTGCTCGTACGCAGCACGACGACTAGTGGTGGTGGCCATCAGTAGTCAATCTGTCTGCTGCGAAACGGGTATTTATTTGATGACGGGAATCTCTGCCTTGCTGGACAACCACGTGGTGGTGATTTCCGCAAGTGACCCGCTGCTCTTGATTGCTGCGAGCGCCGTATTCACACAGCTCACCAATGGGCTTCCAAGGTCAAAGACCAAACCAAACTCGTCGGCCTTTGCAGTTGCATCGGCTGGGAATTGGCCAAGAACTGATGAGCCTTCAATTTCTACTGCCGATACATAGAGAGCGGTGGGGAGGTCGAAGATGGCTGCATCAATCTGCTTTGCTTCCAATGCGGCTTTTGCGCCGGCATTGTCGTCGTACACAAACGGCTCAGTATCTGGCTTGATGACGTTGTTGATGAAATCAAGGCTGGTGGTGCCAGCCTGTGCGCCCAACTTGAGCTTCTTGATGTCGGCCAATGTGGTGGCACCTCTTGCGGCTGAACCAGTGAGTCCAACAATTGCTTGGTTGGTGGTGTAGTAGCCGTCGCTGAATGACACCGACTGCTTGCGCTCATCGGTGATGGAGTACTGCTGCAAGTTGAAGTCGAAGTTCTTCTTGCCAGGCTGGATTGCCTCATCAAATGTGGTGCGTACCCACTTTACGTTTGCGTCTGAGTAGCCAAGTTCAGATGCGATTGCGTATGCAACGGCAGATTCGAATCCTTGCTTGCTCTCGGGCTTGTCATCAATGACCCATGGTGCATAGGCGGGTGAGCCGGTGCCAATGGTGAGAACACCGTCGTTCAGTGTCTTTCCGCTGGTGCACTCGTTGCCGGTGCCAGCACCAGCTGCTTTGGCAGCGGTGGTGTCACTCGATGAAGATCCGCCGCAAGCGGACAGAGCCAATGTTCCGGCTACTGCCAATGTGATGAGTGTTTTACGCATGTGTGGTCCTTTCGGGTGGCTTCAAGCCGAGATGAATCTACTCGGGGCAGAATCGGGCTGAAAATGGTTCTTCTGTTCCGAGGTGCCACAAGGGATTGCGCCCTACCCGCGGGTAGCCGTAGTGTTGGTAGTGAAGCGGGTCACACCCGCACCATGAAGGAGCATCATGAGCCTGACCGACAAGTCCAATCAAGAAATCATTGGTCGCGACGAACTGAATGACATCGAAGCGATTCTTGCCATCACCAACACAGACGTGGATGAGGTGGAGCACATCGTTAAGAACAACGCCGACTCCATCTTCACCTGGGACTACTCGCTCGCGCGTCCGGGTCTGCGCAAGCTCTACGAGAAGGCGAAGACCGGCCAGTGGAACGGCACCAC
>CAYSPE010000052.1:8262-12984 GCA_964432845.1 uncultured Bifidobacterium sp. | reverse complement strand
GCTTGCCTGTGAAGGTGTTTTGCTGGCTGGGGTGAAACGAACACACAATCACTGTGCCATCGGCTGCAGTGACTTCGACGCCGTGACCAAACTTTGGCCGAGGCTTCACTTCCCACTCCTTGCATACGGCTTCGTAGGCAAAACTGCCGAGGCACACCACCACACGCACGTTCTTCAACAGTGCGCGTTCGCGTTGCAGGTATGTGATGCATGTGTCGCGTTCGTCGTTGGTGGGTTTGTTATCGGGCGGCGCACAACGCACCACACTTGACACCCATGCACCCGTGAGTTGCAACCCGTCATCGGCACCAACGCTTTCGGCTTGTGTGGCAAAACCAGCTTTGTGCATGGCGCGATACAACCAATCACCACTGCGATCACCCGTGAACATTCGCCCGGTTCTGTTTGCACCATGTGCGGCGGGTGCAAGACCCATGACCCACAACCCGGCATTCTCATCGCCGAAACCAGGCACTCCCTTGCCCCAATAAACATCGTTGGCGAACGACTTTCGTTTGTCACGCGCAACAGATTCGCGCCACTCCACAAGTCGAGGACAATCGCGACACGACGCGATGTCGTTGCACACTCGCGTCAGAGAATCAGAAGTGTCACTTTTTCGAGTCATGAGCAAGAACCTTCAACAGCTCTCCAATGCGGTGGTGACGCTCGGCAGGGTGACGAAGTGGCAGGTCACGTCGCACCGTGTACTCGTTGCGTCGGCCCACTTTGGTCACCGAGAGGTATCCCGCTTCCTCAAGGTCTGTCACAATTCGGTGCGCTGCGCGTTCTGTAATTCCCACCTCCGTAGCAATGTCTCGAATACGCACTTCTGGCTCTGAGGCAATACACAAAAGGACATGAGCGTGGTTGGTGAGAAAGGTCCAGGACGTCTCGGGCGCTGTCGTCATGCCCCCATCTTGGCATATTTCTTGTAATTTGATACATGAAAAATTTTTCATGTATTCTGAGGCATATGAACTCCTTCCACCTCGCCATCGAGAACCTCACATCGCCCCCGGTCCTCGCGTTTGTGCTCGGCGCCCTCGCCGTGGTCGTACGCAGTGACCTGAGGCTTCCTGACCCCATTCACACATGGATTTCCACCTATTTGCTGCTCGCAATAGGCCTGAAAGGTGGCCACGCCCTGCGCGATACCGACCTAGCGAATGTGAGTGGCCCAGCACTTCTCACCATCGCCTTCGGACTCGCCATTCCTGTGGCTGTCTTTTTCATCACCACTCGCTTGCTGCGACTCTCCGCGGAGAATGCTGGTTCCATTGCGGCCCACTACGGATCCGTCTCGGTCGTCACTTTCACTGCAGCGATGATTTTTGCAACGGAAGCAAGATTTGTTGCTGAGCCATTCATGACGTCGCTCGTGGCGATTCTCGAAATTCCAGGAATTGTGGTGGCACTCGTACTCGCCAGCATGAAGAGCGATGGCGTGCAGTGGCGCACCGCGGTGCATGAGGTGCTCACAGGCAAGAGCGTGTTGCTTCTCATTGGTGGCCTCATCATGGGATTCGTCAGCAGCGCAAATTCATTCGCACGAGTGGAGCCCTTCTTTGTCGGAATGTTCTCTGGCTTGCTCACTCTGTTCTTGCTTGACATGGGCGCCACCGTGGCGAATCGATTCAAAACGAATGGTCGACTTCCACTTCGATTGGTGATCTTTGCAATTGTGTCTCCCATCGTGACTGGTTCCATCGGAATCATTGCCGCGCACGCCATCGGGCTTTCAGTCGGTGGTGCCGCGGTGTTTGGCGTGATGGTGGCGAGCGCTTCTTATATCGCTGCACCGGCTGCCGTACGTATAGCACTTCCACATGCAGACTCTGGCTTGTCACTCGGACTCGCATTAGGAGTCACATTCCCCTTCAACTTGATTGTGGGAATACCCCTGGCATTCGGATTCTCGCGTTTCATTGGAGCCTGAGGTACGCAGAACAGTAGGTTGATGTCTGCATGGCAACCGCAAAGAAAACTGCTCATCCATCGTCAACGCTCATTTTGTTGGTGCGTCACGGCCAAACGCCCACCACGGGCAAAGTGCTACCAGGTCGAGCTGCAGGTCTTCACTTGGCCGAGGCGGGAAACGCGCAAGCCCACGCTGTAGCCGAACGCATTGCGGAACTCCCACGAGTAGATGCCATTTACGCATCGCCCTTAGAGCGTGCACGCGAGACTGCAGCCCCCATTGCAAAGGCGTTGCAACAACGCGTGAAGATCAACAAGGGACTTCTCGAATGCGACTTCGGGGACTGGACTGGCGCTGAACTCAGCAAACTCATGAAGTTGCCCGAGTGGAATACGGTGCAACGTGCGCCCAGCACTTTTCGCTTTCCCAACGGTGAATCGTTCACAGAAATGCAAACGCGCATGGTGTCAACTCTCGATGCCATTCGTGCCGCTCACCCTGGTCAAGTGGTGGTATGCGTGTCCCACGCAGACCCCATCAAGGCAGCAGTTGCCCACGCCATGGGCACACACCTCGATCTGTTCCAACGAATTGTTATCGGCACATGTTCTGTGAGCGCCATTGCATATTCGTCGTTCGGCCCCACAGTTCTTACCGTGAACTCCACCGGCGGTTCACTCGCCGACCTGCGTCCTTCCTGAATCGTCTGACAAACTGGTACTCACATGGCTTCATATTTCGACTTCGAAAATGCAGATGCATTCGCAACAGGCGCCATTGGCCGCCCCGGCAATCGCACCTTCTATGTTCAAATTCGTGCCGATGGCAAAGTGATTTCAGTGAAGTGCGAAAAAGGGCAAGTGGCCGCTATGGCAGAGTACTTGCGCGGCATGTTGGCCGATATGCCCGATGAAGGCGCCAGTGTTGACACTTCCTCGGCATCACTTCAAAGTCCAGTGGAACAAGACTTTGTTCTCGGCTCAGTTGGCCTTGGTGTTGACCGACCCAATATGCGCATGGTGGTGCAATTGGAAGAAATGGTGTTTGTCGATTCCGAAGAAGAAGAACTTCTTGAAATCCTCGGTGATGATGAAGACGAAGACGACATTGATACATCTGTAGTACGCGTTCTTCTTACTCCCGCACAAGCACGTGCTTTCTGTGACACCGCCGATTTGTTCGTAAATGCGGGCCGCGAAATCTGTAAGTGGTGCTCAGCTCCAGTTGACCCTGCCGGTCACGCCTGTCCGAAGTTCAATTAAGAAGTTCATTTCATGGCACATGACCCAGCGGTCTTAGAGGTACTTACCTCGGGAGACATTGCCGTATTAGGTCGTATGCCCAACAGCAGTAACGCCACCTACTTCGTAGAAGTGGGCGATGACTCCGCGAAGGTACACGGCATATACAAACCGCTCATGGGCGAACGTCCGTTGTGGGATTTTCCCGAAGGTTTGTACAAGCGGGAAATAGCTGCATACGAACTCAGCGAAGCATTGGGTTACAACATTGTTCCGCCCACCGTGTACCGCGATGGCCCGGTGGGTGAAGGTTCAGTGCAGTTATTCGTTGAGTACGACCACACCGAGCACTACTTCCATTTGCTGGAGCAACGCCCCGATACTCACAGTCAACTTCGCACAATGGCAGTGTTCGATGTGGTCGCCAACAACACCGACCGCAAAGGCGGTCACGTTCTACTCGATGCAAACGACCATGTGTGGGGCATCGATCACGGCGTGTGCTTCAGCGCAGATTTCAAACTACGCACAGTGATTTGGGACTTCGCTGGCGAAGACATTCCAGAAGAATTGCTTGCCCCTCTAGAAGTTCTCATGGAAGATCTGCCGCCCGTATTCCACCAACTTCTGCATGAAGCAGAGATTGAGGCAATGTTCGAACGCACCGAATGGCTACTACAAAATCGGGTGTTTCCATCACCGGGTAGCCGCTACGACTACCCCTGGCCCATTCTGTGAGCGAATACCTCGACGAATTGATTTATCGAGCAGATGTTGACGAACTCGTTCGCCATGTAGACGCCACTTGCTCCGCTCGCGATTGGGAGCACCTATTGGAAATTCGCAACAAAGCGAAGGCAGCTGTGAGCAGCGGACGTCAACTTTGGCCGATTGCCACACTTGCTAATTACCGACTCGCATTATGGGCACCCGCCGAGCTAGCAGTGCGCGCACTCGATGACACAGCGCGCACGTTTATGCCGGGCCCCGTGAGTGAAATCATCGCCGTGTACCACTCGTGGGAAGAACTAGCACCATTTCTCGATGAAGGACACGACCGCTCACTCATTGCACACGAACGTGCATTGCACGGCGACACCATCGACGAACTTGAAACCTCGGTACTCGATCTTCCCTTTGAACTACAACCATGGGAACCGCACTACGAACTCGCCAGTTACAACGACGACGGAGTGGAATTCCCCGCGCCCGCACTTCCCACTCCGAACGAACGCGTCTCGGCGGAATCAACGTCACCCATTGACGACCCCGACACAGTGACCGCATTTCGGCGACTGGTGGAGTCATGGACTTCTCAGTCAAACGGATCCGCGCAAATAGCCATCGTTGAAGGAAACCTCGAACAAGTGCTTGGCGCACTGAATCTCGACAACCCACGCGTCGCTCGCATCTCTGCCCAGGAAGCCATTGCGCAACTTGCGTGGGCCGGCGCCAGTGGTGGTGCACACGGCAAGCGCAGGGGTACCGCAACGGGACGCAGCGACGCGTGGTGGTTCCTCGCCACCTTCACAGGCCTTGCCGATGACTGGCCCTGTGACC
>CAYSPE010000052.1:5023-8162 GCA_964432845.1 uncultured Bifidobacterium sp. | reverse complement strand
GCGTGGTGGTTCCTCGCCACCTTCACAGGCCTTGCCGATGACTGGCCCTGTGACCCCGACGAACTAGGTGACGTGATCGAATCGCTCGACTATTACGTGTTCACTTACAACGATGCACCACTCACCGGCTGGAACATCGCGCTCGCGATCGTTGACCCCGACGAAGGCCTCACCGTCGCGTTCCACGCCCACGACCAACGCGCCTAACTCGACTACAACTTCGTAGCAATCAAGGTGAACAGCCCGATAAAGCAGGTTGTAAAGATTCCACCGACTGCCCACATTGCAGCAACCAACTTGTCAATACGGGCATCAAGACGATCAATGTCCGACCTACGAGCCGCATCGGCCCAGCCAAACGGCGGCAAGTGTTCCATCATTGTGTTCGCCACTTTATATCTCCTCGCACATTTCGTTTCACGAGATGTGTGTCAGTGAGGAAGAAAGCCGGAAGGACGTAAACAAAGAGACCCTCACCACGAGGGCAAGGGTCTCTTTTCGTTCTACTGACCAAACGGCCAGAGAGATTTAGCGGCCCTTGAGGGCTTCGATGAGTTGTGGAAGAACCTTGTGAACGTCACCCACGATGCCAAGGTCGGCAACACCGAAGATTGGTGCTTCCTTGTCCTTGTTGATGGCGATGATGTTCTTTGAGCCCTTCATACCCACCATGTGCTGCGTTGCACCTGAGATGCCCGCTGCGATGTAGATGGTTGGCTTCACAACCTTGCCAGTCTGGCCTACCTGGAATGAGTAAGGAACCCATCCAGCGTCGACGATTGCGCGTGATGCACCAGGTGCACCCTTCAGCAACTGAGCAAGTTCTTCGATCATTGCGTAGCTAGGTGCTTCGCCAAGACCGCGGCCGCCGGCGACAACGATGTCTGCTTCGTCAAGCTTTGGACCAGTGGTTTCTTCAACGTGAACAGCAACAACCTGTGCTGAACCTGTTGCACCAAGGTCTGGAACTGCAACTGCTGTAACTGCAGGTGCTGCACCGCCTGATGCTTCTGCTGCAAACGATTTTGGACGGAACGCTGCAAGGAATGGACCTTCACCGGTGAAGGTGGTGCTCACGAGTGTGTTGCCACCAAAGATTGGTGTAACAACGGTAACGCCATTGTCAGCAGTGATGTCGATGTTGTTGGTAAGAACTGTCTTGTCAAGCTTGACCGACAAGCGAGACATCACGTCACGGCCTTCAGTGTTCTGAGGGAACATGATGAGGTCAGGCTTGTTGCCACCGTCGATAACCGACTTCAAAGCAGATGCGATTGCAACGCCAGGAAGGTTCTTGCCAATTTCGATTGCGAGAACCGAAGTTGCACCGTACTCACCAAGTGCTGCGGCTTCTGCGCCACTGCCTGCGATGAATGCGGTGATGTTTGATGAAAGTGAACGTGCCTTGGTGAGCAGTTCAAGTGTGGCCGACGTTGGCGCGCCATTGGCTGCCTGTGCGAAGACCCAGATGTTGTTCAGTGCCATTGTGATACTCCTCTAATGCCTTCGACTCAGATGACCTTCAGGTTCTCGAGGAACCCAACAATCTTGCCGAATGATTCGCCGTCGTCTTCGATGATTTCACCGGCTTGACGTGCTTCTGCCTGAGCAACGTTTGTGATGCTCTGACCAGCGCCTGCCCAGCCCACTGGTGTTACACCAAGTGTTGATGCGGTGACTTCTTCAACTGGCTTTGACTTTGCAGCCATGATGCCCTTGAACGATGGGTAGCGAGGCTCCACCACACCAGCAGTAACGCTGATGAGTGCTGGCAATGCGCATGTGACTTCGTCGTAACCAGCTTCGGTTTGACGATCAACCTTGAGTGCGCCACCTTCAACAGAAACTTTCTTTGCGAAAGTAACGGAAGGAAGACCAAGAAGTTCTGCCATCTGCTCAGGCACAGTTCCGGTGTAACCGTCTGAAGATTCTGTTGCACCAATGATGAGGTCGGCACCACCAAGGTGCTTCACTGCTGCTGCAAGAACCTTTGCAGTGGTGAGTGCATCGGAACCCTGCAATGCAGGATCGGAAATGAGTACGCCCTTTGCTGCGCCCATTGCGAGTGCGGTACGAAGACCTGCGGTTTCGCCGTTAGGAGCCATGGAGATGAGGCTTACTTCTCCGCCGCCGGCCTTGTCGACCAACTGCAGTGCCATCTCAACGCCGTATGCATCGGAGTCGTCGAGGATGAGCTTGCCATCACGCTTCAGGGTGTTAGTTGCCCCGTCAAGTGCACCAGGCGCTGCGGGGTCGGGGATCTGCTTCACACAAACGATCACATTCATGGGTCTTATTGTTACCCACAGGTACGTGTTTCACCCAACCCGAGGACGCATATTCGAGTGACGTTTGTCGTAGGGGCTCCGCCAGGCCGCTGGGGCGCTGATACCGTTTCAGCCTTGCGCATTTTGCTCATTGTGAACTCCTTTGCGTCCTCAGTGACGGCGAAAAACACCGTCACGGTGCACCAACGCCTGTCCCAGCACCATGATGTGCAGGTGGTGGAGACCAACCGACGGGGTCACGCCACTCGTTTCGCCGAAGACGCGGCTCGTCGTGGCATCGATGTGGTGGTGGCCTACGGCGGCGATGGCACCCTCAACGAGGTGGCCACGGGTGTGGCCGGCTCCGATACCGCACTGGCTGTTCTGCCCGGCGGGTCGACCAACGTGTTTGCCCGCACTCTCGGTATGCCCAATGATGCGGTGGAAGCCGTGGAGCACATTGTTGACGCGCTTGATCGAAACGACATCTCCCCTATCGGGCTCGGCAGAGCCAATGGTCGTTACTTCACGTTCCACACCGGACTCGGCTACGACGCTGCCGTTGTGGAATGGGTAGAGCGACGCGCAGCTCTCAAGCGCTATTTCGGACATCCATTGTTTGTCGTTGCTGCGTTGAAAACTTTCTTCGTTGACTTTGATCGCAAGCGCCCTCACTTCTCGCTGGAGTTCGCCGATGGTTCGCAGGTGAACAACGGTTTCTTCTCCATCGTGATGAACACCAACCCATACACGTACTTGGGCAACAGGCCACTCGACATCGTGCCAAGCACAAGTTTGTCAACCGGGTTATCTGTGGTCACCTTCAAGTCCATGAAACCAATTCACATTTTGCGCACGCTTGCATCAGCACT
>CAYSPE010000052.1:0-4923 GCA_964432845.1 uncultured Bifidobacterium sp. | reverse complement strand
CCAAATCACGCGCCACGCGCTCCCACTCTGCGGGGCGGACGCCTTCTGTGAGCCACGCGGTGCGCACTTCGGGACGAAAAGTACGCATGGCATCAATCGTGGGTCGGTTGAAAGCAGAAATTAACCATCGGTCATCTTCGCCTCGCTCTGCAAGATGCGCAGCAACCGACGCGGCCAACGTGTCGTTGGGGTCGTAGTCAGCATCAATGGGGTGATTCTTAATTTCGATATTCACCCACATGCCCGCACATGCATCGAGTGCATCTGCCAGAAACGGCACGTGATCAGGAAGTTCGCTGGCTTGCAACTCACAAATCAACCGACCATCACCCAAGTGAGCATCATGATGAATTGCCATAGCACCGTCGGCGGTTCGACGCACGTCGAGCTCCACCGCGTCGGCTCCCATTTGGCCCGCCTTACGAAATGCGGCGAGCGTGTTCTCCCGCTCGACCTTGGAGGCACCTCGGTGCGCTATTACCTGAACTTTTCCCATAACGCTCTCATCATTACAGAGTTTTTTTATTGGTTACGAAATACATCGATGAACTTTGCCCGGCGGATTGTTTGTTGCGATTCTCGCTCGTAGTGTTCCTCCGAGTGGTTCGCCACAACAGTCCATTTCGCGCTCTGCGCCCTAGCCCCGAAAAGGAAGCGACGTGTCAATTCTTGCGTCATCGCTGGCTCTTGGAAGTGCCGATTACTCGTGGCGAAACATCGCTACTTGCCGTGACACCGATCCCGAGTTGTTCTTCCCGATCGGAACCACCGGTCAAGCTTTGTTGCAAATCGCTAAGGCCAAGTCAGTGTGCTGTGAATGCCCAGTGCATGTTGAATGCCTCGACTTCGCTCTTGAGACGAACCAAGACACCGGCATCTGGGGTGGCACTTCAGAAGAAGAGCGCCGTCAAATGCGCCGCGAAGCAGCTGCTCGCGCCAAACTAGCTCGCCAGCAAGCTCGCTGATTTCTTATTCCTCTTCGAGAGGAACTCGAAGGGATATCACCGTTCCGGTGTTTCCTGCTCGCGGTGACAGTTCCGCGTCTTTCAATTCCTGCGCCGCTGCAGGCCGCATTTCAATGGACCCTGCCAATTCGGTGGTGACCAAAGTGCGAACAATGGACAAACCAAGTCCATTTTGTTCGGCCAAGTTAAAACCTTCAGGAATTCCTCGACCGTCGTCAACGACTTCGATCTGAAGTTCGCCTTCCACAACATCAAGCGATACCACCACGTTGCCACCGCCATCACCTTCGGGAAATCCATGGTCAATGGCATTTTGCAGCAACTCAGTCAGCACTACCGACAGCGGAGTCACAACTGTGGCCGGCAAGCGACCGCCGTCTCCCACCACTTTGAAGCGCATGGGGCGGTCGGGAGATTGCAGGCTTTCTTCCACCAAGCGCAGAAGCGGCCGCACGATTTCAATGAAGGCCACATCGTCACCAGGTTCACGCGACAGCGTTTCATGCACCAGTGCGATGGTGCGAATACGTCGCACCGACTCTGCAACTGCAGCTTTGGCTTCTTCTGATTCCAAGCGACGTCCCTGCAAACGCAACAAGGCAGAGATTGTTTGCAAGTTGTTCTTCACTCTGTGGTGAATTTCTCGAATAGTGGCATCTTTCGACAAAATCATGCGGTCACGACGACGAAGTTCGCTGACATCGCGCAACAACATCACTGCGCCTGTCACGCGCGATTCGTGGTCGATGTCGTCAACGATAGGAATACATCGAGTGAGCAAGGTGACTTCAGAAGTTTGTTCGAACTCTTCCACCACCGGTTCACCGCGCTCAAATGCCTGACGCACCGACGAATCGACGACACCAAGTTCGGCAAGTGTTTGGCCCACTGCATTAGCACTGATGCCGACGCGGTGTAGAGCAGAGGTGGCATTGGGAGATGCGTAACGAACTCGGGCGTTTTCGTCGAGAACGATGGCTCCGTCACCCACGCGTGGCGCCACACTGGAGTCAGCAACACGACCTGCGAACGGGAATGCACCCTTGATAATCATGTCGGCGAAACGATCGAACATCTCCAAGTAGGTGCGCTCAAGTTCACCTGGCTGACGGCCTGTACGGCGTGACCACTCACGAGTAAGAACCGCGATGACGTCGCCCTCAAAGACGACCGGAATGGCCATCATGCGACAATCTTCATCGATGCCCTCAACGAAGATTTCATCTTCAACGATGCTGCGCGAACGGAATGCATCTGCAATGAGGGGCCGCTCGGTGTGGGTGGCCACGGTGCCCACCCAGTCAGAAATGTGAAGGGTCTGACCGGTTGCGGCGCGTACCTGCGCAACAACAAGCCAATTGTCTTTGTCGTTGACGACCGGTACGTACAAAAGCAAGTCGGCAAAACACAGGTCGGCAAGCATTCCCCACTCGCTCACCAAGTTGGCGAGATGCGTGGTTTGTTCTTTGGAGAGGTCTGTGTGTTCGCGAGCGAGTTCGCTAATGGTTGCCATTCGGCTCAGCCACCAAAGCCGATGCGCTTGCCGTCATCGCCTGTACCAATCTCGACGTATGCGATCTTGGCGGCGGGCACGGCAATATCGCGACCCTTCTTGTCGGTGACCCACAAAGTGGCTATTTCACCCTTGAGTGCCATTTCCACGTTTGCTTTCAGTGCATCACGCGACTTTGCATCGTCTTCCACCTCGATAGCGATTTCGCGAGGTGCTTGTGTGATTCCGATTCGAATGTCCACGTGGTGTTCCTTTTGGATAACTGGGGTTGCCTACAACCGTACATCGCAGGCAAATCAACTCAGAGAAACTTGAGTCCTGCGCTGAACTTCTTCTTGGGCTTCATGCCATCAATTTGTGCCGCAAGTGCGTGGAATGCCTTGCCGGCTTCGCTCTCGGGCGCAACAGCGGCAATGGGTTTACCGTCGTCTCCACCCTCACGCAATTGAGGCACCAACGGAATTTGGCCAAGCAATGGCACGCCGATTTCATCGGCCAACTTTTGACCGCCACCGGAACCGAAGATTTCATATTTCTTTCCGTCGTCACCGGTGAACCATGACATGTTTTCAATGACACCACACACGGGCAGCTTCACAACTTTGGCCATACGCGCCGACATATGGGCGATTGTCTGCGCTGCTTCTTGAGGCGTGGTGACTACTACAACTTCTGCAGTGGGCAAATAGGACGCGAGGCTCATAGCGATGTCGCCAGTGCCTGGTGGCATGTCCACCAACAGATAGTCAGGCTCATCCCAATACACGTCTGTCAGGAATTGTTCGAGTGCTTTGTGCAGCATTGGTCCACGCCACACAATCGCTTTGTTCTCGCGATTCACGTGCCCCATCGAGAAACAACGAACGCCATAGTTCTCAACAGGAACGATCATTGCGTCAATAACAACCGGCTCAACATCGGTACCCAACATGCGTGGAATAGAGAAACCGTAAATGTCGGCGTCCAGCACGCCCACCGTGTTTCCTCGTGCCGCAAGTGCAACAGCAAGGTTGGTGGTGACACTGCTTTTGCCAACACCGCCCTTTCCAGACGAAATGAGAATGGGGCGTGTCTTTGAATTCTTTTGGGCAAAGGGAATGGCACGGCCCTCTGCATGTCCGAGGGCTTGATTGGAACCAGCAGTTGCACTGGGGTTTCCGTTGAGCATGGTGCGTACGTTTGCGCGCTGCTCATCGGTCATGACACCGAAATTCAAACTGACTTGAGCAGAACCAACGAGTGGCTGCAATGCGGCGGTGACTCGGTTCTGAATTTCATTGCGCATGGGGCAACCAGGCACCGTGAGTGCAATGGTGAGCGACACACCCTGGCTTGAAACAGCAACGTCGTGCACCATGTCGAGATCAACAATGGAGCGGTGCAACTCAGGGTCTTCAACAGGGCGAAGAGCTGCGATCACCTGGTCAACGGTGGGTGTGGACATGAGAACTCCAATGGGGGTATTTGCACTACGGCCATAGGTATAATACCTGCGTGTCTGAAGTGAGCACTACTAGCGTCATGACACCGAAGGCGTTTACCGCCACTGTGTCGGCCATCACTAGCGCATTTGGTGACCCAACGCGTCGCGCCATCTACTTGCATGCCCGTGAACACGCAGAGGGTGTCACCGCCGCCGAAGTTGCCGACAAGTTCGACTTACACGCCAACGTGGCACGACATCACCTCGACAAGTTGGCAGCAGGTGGATATTTGGAAGTCACGGTTGAGCGCGCGAAAGGTGCTGGCGTGGGTCGACCTTCCAAGCACTACCGCGTGTCATCTACTGAACCTGAATTTGAATTTCCAGTGCGCACTGACGACCTGGTTCTCACACTGCTCGGTAAAGCGCTCGCCGCACTCCCCACTGAAACTGCGCACAGCATTGCCGAACAAGTGGGCAAAGAATACGGACAAGCGATGGCCACCGGCCTCACCGGTCACGATGTCGCGGTGGGCCATCGTTCATTGCGCTCTGCAATTCAAGCGGTGGCCGATGCTCTTACTGCACATGGCTTCGCTGCGCACACCGACAACAAGAACGACAAGTTGCGCATCATCACCAGCCACTGCCCTTTCGGAGACGTCGCCATGGAACACCCCGTCATTTGTTCGGTGGAACGCGGAATGGTGAAGGGAATGTTGGGCGCCATTTATGGTGAAACCGATCCTGAAACAGTCGGTTCACTCACCAGCGGCGACTCGCTCTGCATCACCGCTGTTTAATTCGCATCGGGCGCACTCCCCTGCGACACTTGATGTATGACCTCGGATGTATTTGAGCACTGGACAGCAAGCCTTCAGCAATGGGGAATTCCTCAACACATTCTCGATGCGGCGCCACAATCACCGTGGATACATCCCGTCTCAACATTCACGCCACATGGAGATCTTTTTGTAGATGTTCCTTCGAGACATCGCGCACTTGAGCCACTGGTAGATGGA
>CAYSPE010000051.1:0-13155 GCA_964432845.1 uncultured Bifidobacterium sp. | reverse complement strand
TACGGGAACCAATTAGTGCGCGATGCAGACATCATTGCTAGTTCGGCAACGGCTCACGAAATGTCTGAGGTGCCTCCGGCGATGTTGGCGGCCCTCAACAAGGCACCAGGTGAGGTAGGTGAACTCTTTCGACACTTCTTCGGTGAGTTTGAATTTGACGGAATTGAACCAGTCTTGCCCACCACCACTTTTGATGGTTCATATTCGGTGTCAGTGGGCGGAACACGTGTCGACTTAGTGGAAGTTGGGCCTGCGCATACGTCTGGCGACACACTCGTGTTCGTTCCGTCTGCGCGCACGGTGTACACCGGGGACATCTTGTTTATTGGTGGGACACCCATTGTGTGGGCCGGACCATTAGACAACTGGGTCAAAGCTTGCGACATGATTATCAATTCCGATGTGGAGCACATTGTTCCAGGACACGGCCCACTAACCGACAAGGCAGGGGTCGCATCAATTCGTGACTACTTGTCGTACGTGCAATCAGAAGCAACCGAACGTTTCAACGGCGGAATGGATGCGTGGGATGCTGCACGCGACATTTCGCTCAATGGTTTTGCATCGTGGGGTGAGTTTGGTCGAATGGCAGTCAATGTTGACACCGTGTATCGATCTCTCGATGCGTCACACAAGAGTCCCGATGTGGTGGAGCAATTTAAGCGGATGTTGCAGATGGAGCAGAAGGCTCATTAGTTGACTGGCGCAGTCTGCGCCGTACAACCACTGCCCACGCCGTCAGTGCCGTGGCGCTAAAAAAGAACCACTGCACCGCGTACGAAAGGTGAGGCCCTTCCGATGGTTTGGGAAGTGCCACGTGTGCAGGAAACGATTGATTGTTGTTGGGAGACTCTTTGATGAGTTGGATGTACAAAGGGGCGGGCTTTTCGCCGACGTGCTTCATGATGAGCGGTATATCGAACCGTTGAAATTCGGTATTGGCGGGGTCGGTTGAATCAATTGCTCCCAATGCCCCGCGAGTTTGTGAAGGTCGTGCATACCCCACTACCGATATGGTTCCCGTTGGCGCCTGTGGGTTCCTTGTTGCAAGAGGAACAAATCCTCGATTAACCAACACAATGATGCCCGCACTTGTGCGCAAAGGCACTACCGAGTCATATCCGGCCGCGCCGTCGGTGGAGCGATTGATGATGGTGACGGGCTTGTTGGTGAGGTACTCGCCGTCCACTTTGACTCGCTGCCACTCTTGAATCTGCGAGACGTTGTTTGCAGTGAGGTTTTGAATGGGTAACTCACTTCTCGTTGCCACTGCTTTGTTGAGTGTGCGTTTTTCATCTAGTCGGCGTAATTGCCACAACCCTAAATTGATCATGGTGAAGATCAACAGCGCGACGCCAAGGTGAATGAGAATCCATCGGGGAGTAAAGAGTTTGCGGACCATGTGCTACGAACGCTAGCGGTTGTAGATGATTGGCTACCGTAGGGCATCGGGGGAATTATGGAATACAACGAACAAACCTTGGATGCCGCCTTCTGGAAGAAGGTGTTTGGGTCAGATGTGCAGGCGAGTGAGCCGAGCCGAATTGGTGCGGGTCAGGTAGGAATGAATCTTCGGTATTCGCTCACTTCGTCTGATTCTTCAATTCCAACTTCCATTGTTGTGAAGCTTGCGTCCCCCGACCCCACTAGTCGTGCAACTGGAATTTCGCTCCGTAATTATGAGCGCGAAGTCAAGTTCTATAACGAACTGGTCAACACCATCGACGTTCGATCTCCTCGGTGTTATTTCGCTGACTGGCATGAAGAGGCGGGCGACATTGTCATTGTCTTGGAAGACATGTCTCCTTGTGAACAGGGTGACCAAATTGATGGATGTGGAATTGAGCAGGCACGTCAGGCAGTGGACCAACTGGTCAAAATGCAAGGCCCTCGATGGAACGATCCATCGCTAGCTGCTGTTGATTGGCTGCAGACAAGAGGACCTGAAGATGGGCCACGACTTGGTGGACTCGTCACCATGATGAAGCCTGGCTTCTTGGCTACGTACGAGGACACGATTCGACACGAATTGGGCAACGAGGGTGTCGAGTTTGTTCATGTGATGGAACAGAAGATTCAGAATTATGTTGATGCCAAAGACCAGCCATTTACGGTGACGCATGGAGATTTCCGCCTTGACAATCTTCTCTTTGCTACTCCGGCAGGCGGCGTTGAATGCGCAGTGGTCGATTGGCAAACCCCTGGATACGGAAACGGTGTTGCGGACCTTGCGTATTTCATCGGAGCTGGTTTGTTGCCAGAGGATCGTGTCGCCCATGAATGGGAATTGGTGGACCAGTACATTTCCGGAATCGAGTCGTACGGTCATCATGTTGACCACGATTGGGTTAAGCGTCATTACCGCCGCGAAGCAATCTCCGGGGTGATAATGGCATTGGTGGCATCTCAAATCGTGGGCCGAACTGAGCGTGGCGACAAGATGTTCGAGGTCATGGCTACCCGACACATTCGCCAAGGTCTGGAGAACGGCGCCCTGTCTCTTTTGTAGCCCAAGCATGTGACGCAAGTAACCACTTGCTACGGTTCACATTGTTGACCGCGGGGGTGGTCAACAAGGGGGGTACAAAATGTCCGGTTGGAACTATGCCGAATTGTGGAAGGGCATCGCGAAAGCAGACCCTTCTCGTCCCGCTCAGATCTTTGGCGACAAGGTGTACTCGTGGGGAGATTTTCATTCACGTGCAAATGCATTGAGTGCCGACATGATTGCGTCCGGGATGCAACACCAGGCAAAAGTGGCGCACTACCTGTACAACGCTCCCGAGTACCTCGAGTCAACGTTTGCGTCTTGGCTTGGTGGATTCGTTCCGGTCAACACCAACTATCGATACGGCCCCGAAGAGATTCTGTATCTGTTTGATAACTCCGACGCCGAGGCGGTGGTGTTCCACGCAGTCTTTGCAGACCTCATCGAACAAGTTCGCGAACGACTTCCGCAGGTGAAGCGTTGGTACATGGTGGCCGATGAATCGGGGCATTCCCTTCCTGCTTGGGCGGTTGATTATGAAGCCACGGTCTCCAAGGCAGTCCCCGATGTCACCCCCGTACGGCCCTACTCGGGTGACGACATGTTGTTCTTGTACACCGGTGGCACCACGGGAATGCCCAAGGGTGTCATGTGGCGTCAAGAAGATCTATTCATGGTTCTTGGACGCGGCGGTAACGCACTTACGCAGGTGCCGCCCGGGGATTCAGTGGAGGAGCTCATAGCTCGCATCAAGCCAGGCGACAAAGGAATTGTCACCTTGGTCGCGTGTCCGCTTATGCACGGCACCGGTGAGTTCTCTGCATTTATTTCTCTGGCCATGGGTGGCTGCATCGTGACCATGCCCAATAGAAATTTTGATGCTTCAAAATTGTGGGACACGGTGGAACAGCGTGCCGTGAATTCAATCGTCATTGTTGGTCAAGCCTTCGCAGGCCCCATGTTGGAAGCGCTTGATGCGAATCCCGGAAAATGGAACACCACAAGCGTTATTCAAATGGGTTCGTCAGGTGTCATGTGGAGCCAAGAAAACAAAGACGCATTGCTGAATCACATTCCCCAAATGCTTATTAGCGACAGTTTCGGCTCGTCTGAAGCAGTTGGTATGGGAATGTCGGTGTCGGCAAAAGGCGCCGCAGTAAAGACAGCCCAGTTCGCCTTGGGCCCCAATTGCGTGGTCTTTAGGGAAGATGGTCAACGCGTGCAACCTGGTTCAGGTGAGCGCGGACTCGTCGCTGTCGGTGGCGCTATTCCCATGGGGTACTACAAAGACGAAGTGAAGTCTGCGCAAACCTTCCGCATGTTTGAAGGGCGTCGTTGGACCGTGCCTGGTGACTGGGCCGAGGTCAATGCCGACGGCACCTTGCATCTGTTGGGTCGTGGATCGGTGTGCATCAATACCGGTGGCGAGAAAGTCTTCCCCGAAGAAGTGGAAGAAGTGTTGAAGACTCACGCATCCGTTCGCGACGCGGTGGCTGTTGGAATTCCTGACACGCGCTTTGGAGAAACCATCTGCGCAGTGGTGGAAGCCGAGCCTGGTCATACACCAGTTCTCGATGAATTGTCCGCTCACGTCAAGAGCCGCTTGGCGGCATACAAAGCGCCTCGCAATGTGGTGTTGGTGTCCACCATTGGTCGAGCACCCAATGGCAAGGTCGATTACAAACGACTCAAGCAACACGCCATGGACGAACTGGGCGTCAAATAGCCCGCAAATGAGCCACATCTCATCTGCGGTTGCCGATAACCTTCAATCCAAGCATTAGGAGAGATCGAAAGGTCCGGCAACCGGGGTTACACCGCACGGTGCCTCCTCATCGAAAGATGAGGGATGTGGCTTCGCAGTAGCGAGGCAACAGGGCGGTCTCCTCTAAGCGAATACATCGCACAGAGAAGGAGACAATATGGCGCACATACCGCGACACGATGCCAAGCCGTATCCGGTCTCTGGCGGCTGGCACGAAAGTGATCCTGCTGGCAATCGCAAGTTCTACACCTTTGCTCAGAATCGTCCATTTTCATTGGAAGGTGGAAGCTCGCTCAGCAATGTGACCATCGCCTACGAAACATGGGGCACGCTCAATGCAGATGCATCGAACGCCATTTTGGTCTGCCATGCGTGGACAGGTGACAGTCACGTCGCTGGTTCTGCCGGACCGGGTCATCCAACGCCCGGTTGGTGGGAAGGTGTCGTTGGCCCAGGTCATTCCATTGACACCAACAAATATTTCGTGGTGTGCACCAATGTTCTTGGTGGCTGTCAAGGATCCACCGGTCCTTCTTCGTTGCATCCCGATGATGGCAAGCCCTATGCACGCCGGTTCCCAGTGGTCACCATTCGCGACATGGTACGAGCACAAGCTCAATTGGCCGATTTTCTCGGCATCAAATCGTGGCGCTCAGTTGTGGGCGGCTCGATGGGCGGAATGCAGGCGCTCGAGTGGGCCATCACTTTTCCTCAACGGGTTCGGTCATTGGTTGCCATCGCCACCACCATGGAAGCAAGCGCTCAACAAATTGCGTGGGGTGCAATTGGGCGACGTGCATTGGTGATGGATCCTGCGTATAACGACGGAAACTATTACGACGCAAAAGAAGACCAAGGTCCGTGGACTGGTCTTTCCATCGCACGAATGATTGCTCAAGTCACATTCCGAACCGACACGAAGTTCAATGACAAATTTGGTCGACGCTTACGCGACCAACATTTCGGACCAGAAGGTATTGACCTGTTCTCTCGTTTCGATGTCGAGGGATATCTCGATCACCATGGTGACAAATTGGTCCGCCGTTTTGACGCAAACAGTTATTTGTACATTGGCAAAGCGATGGACCTGCACGATGTGGGGAGAGGACGAGGTGGCATCGAGGCTGCTATGGCTCGAATCACTGCGCCAACGCTCACCATTTCCATTGATTCAGACATCTTGTACCCGGCGTATCAACAAGAGGCCATTCATGCCGCTTTGAAGAACAATGACCCGCGAAACAAGCATGTGGAAATACGAAGTGTTGAAGGCCACGACGGATTTCTTTTAGAAATTGTGCCGATTAACCACAACATCTCAGAATTCTTTGCTTCGACGGAGACTGTTTAGGAAATTCCCCAGCCAAATTCCTGCGTGTACGCAAGAGACATGAAAAGATAGGGAAATGCCGACCCCAGCGCTCTTTGCCACAGACATGATGGTTAATTTTCTTGGTGCTGGCCTCATTGCGTTGGGTGTCATTCTGTTGGTCGTTACGTTGGCGTTCTGGCGTTCCGCTGTTGAAGACCACAGTGTGTTGGCTCCCTTGGAAGTAATGGCAGACCGTCGTTTCGCTCGCGCAAATGAAACCCGTCGGTTGGCAATGCTCAACAAGGTTCGCCCCGACGGCGCCGAGCCAGTCACGCAGCTGGCATCTCCGCCTGTGTTGATGCGCGAACCCAACGCAGAACCCGAACGACCATTTCACGATCCGTTCCCGCACGATGACGATGCGGTTGACGTCGTTCCATCCACAATCGACCCACTTTTGGGCGGACGTTAGGAGTACATGACATGGCTGCCTTTGACCCCAATGAAATGATTGCGCGATTTCGCGATCGTGCTGCGGCAGTTCGCAAACGACCCTTGCCGCCGGTAGCTGGTGAAGAGCGCCAGTTGTTCATTGCCAATGCAGAAACAGATTTTCGTGATTTTGCAATCATTGGCGATGCCACGGCGTCAATTGAAGATGGTGTGCTCACTCTTCGTATTGATTTGAATCCACCACAGAAGTGAGTGTGCCATTCGCATCTCTGCGCACCTCGTTGCGCAAGCGCGAAGATATACATGTCATTGCTGCAATCACTGCCGTTGTGGCCTGGGGCGTTGGCCCCATCTTCAATAAGTCAATGACGGTGTCTGCGTCCACCATTGTCTTTTACCGCATGGCATTTGGTGTGCCCATCATGTTCACGATGGCAATACTGAATGGTGGTCGCATTACTCGCGAGCTCATTCGAAAAACGGCCCTACCTGGCGTCCTCTTTGGTTTATCGATGATCACGGGTTTTGCGTCTATCAAAATGACGTCCATTGCAAATGCAACCTTGGTGACCACTTTGCAGCCGGTCCTCGTCCTTTTCGTTGCACCCAAGATGTTTGGCGAGCGACTCACTGCTCAAAAAGTTCTCTATTCATTCACTGCTATGTGTGGAGTTCTCATCGTCGTGCTCGCCGCTGCAAGTACCAGTGGTGCCCACCTCAGTGGCGACTTGCTCGCCGTGGCCAATGTGGTCATCTGGACGGCGTACTTTGTCCTGGCAAAGGTTCGTCGCCTCGATGGTGTTCATTCGTGGGCATTTCTGGCCGTGGTGTTTATGTGGTCGGCAGTAATAGCCATGCCATACGGGGCAATCACCAGTCACGATCTGGGTGCAATGACAATGAAAGATTGGTGGTTCATTGCCTTCATGGCACTTGGTCCTGGGGTGGTGGGACACGGCCTAATGACGTGGTCACAAAGCCACATAGATGTTTCGCTCGCGTCTTTGCTTGGTCTTTTGAGTCCGGTTGTAAGCGCAGTGTTGGCGTGGACGATTCTTCATCAATCTCTCGCTCCATTGCAGTTGCTTGGTGGTGTTGTAGTGCTGTGTTCAATCGGATTACTTCTGCGGGTGCAGAACGCATAGTGCTAAAAAGGGAGTAGCGAAAGGATTGCTATGACCCCAGCACCAGCCACATCCATTCCCACCATCGATGTTGCGTCGCTCGCAACCGGATTGAGCTACGACACGCCTGAAGCAAAAGCTGTTGGCAAGCTCATTGATGACACATGTCGAAACATCGGCTTTCTTCTTGTGAAGGGCCACGGAGTTCGTCCTGAGACCAAAGCAAACTTCTTGGCAAAGATGAAAGAATTCTTCGATCAGCCACTGGAGAAGAAGAATGAAATCGCGATCGGCAAGAGTGCGCATCACCGTGGCTACGTGGCCATGGGCATGGAGAACCTGGAAGGTGCGCTAGCCAACACCGAGTTAGGAAAAACCTACGGTGCAGGTGACGTGAAGGAGTCCATCGACTCTGGCACCGAAGATGGCCCTGATCATCCCGAAGTCAAGGCCGGCACTCCATTGCACGGGCCCAATCAGTTACCCGATTGGATTCCCGGCTTCCGCGAGGCATGGCAGCAATATTTCGACGAGTGTTACGAATCGGTGTTGCGTATTCAACGTGGCCTTGGCATTGCGCTCGGAGTTGGTGCCAGCTTTTTTGAAGACCAGCCCGGTTACCCATTGCTGAACCTGCGCATGCTGCACTACCCACCCGAGAGCCGCGTGAACACCGAAGATGGCCGCATCGGCTGTGGTGCGCACACCGACTACGGCACCATCACCGTTCTTGCAGACGATGGCGTAGGCGGTTTGCAAGTAAAGCCTCGTGAAGGCGACTGGATTGACATCAGCATTCCCGATGACCACCTGGTGGTCAACCTGGCCGACTTGTTGGCCATTTGGACAAATGACCGTTACGTGTCGAATCCGCACCGCGTGATGAACCCACCTAACACACACCGCTATTCCATTCCGCTCTTCGTGACTCCGCCCTACAACCTGAAAGTCGAAGCCATTCCCACCTGCCTCGAGCCAGGGGAGAAGCCGAAGTACCCACCCATGATTTCGGGCGAATACCTGCAGAGTCGCTTCAACGGTACGCACACCTATCGCAACGAACTCATGAACGGCGAGGGCTAAACCCCTCCAATTCCACCCCTACGTGCCTTTGTGCCCGTGGTTGATGGGCCTTTTGGTCGCTATATTGATGTCCACACATGCGGATGTGGCTCAGTTGGTAGAGCATCACCTTGCCAAGGTGAGGGTCGCGAGTTCGAATCTCGTCATCCGCTCCAAGAAAACCCCGGTGCTCAGCACCGGGGTTCTTTTTTCCGCTGCGGTCAATGCGAGTCGGCCTGTCGTACCTCTCTAATCTGTGGGAATGGATCTTTCTTACCCACCCGAAGCAGCCGCCTACCGCGAGAAGGTTCGCGCCTTTCTTGCCGCCAACCTTCCGAAGGATTGGAAGGGCATTGGTGCGTTGAACCACGCCGATGCGGCCGAGTTCACTACCAAGTGGCGCGCAATTCTCAGCGAGAACAACTATCTCGCTGTGAACTGGCCAAAGGAGTACGGCGGTGCAGGTCTCACTGCACTCGAGAGCGTGGTGCTCGCCGAAGAGTTCGCCAAGGCCGGTGTTCCTTCCGGTGGTCCGAACGATGGTTTCGGAATCGGCATGTTGGGCAACACCATTCAGGTATGGGGAACAGAAGAGCAGAAGAAGCATTTCCTTCCTCGCGTTCTCTCTGGTGAAGACAAGTGGTGTCAGGGTTACTCAGAGCCTGCAGCGGGTTCCGACCTTGGCAACCTCGGTTGTCGTGCAGAACTTGATGGTGACGAGTGGGTCATCAATGGCCAAAAGATCTGGACATCGGCCGGTCACCTTGCAAACCACATCTTCGTGTTGGCACGTACCAATACAGAAGCCGTGAAGCACAAGGGCATCACGTTCTTGTTGGTCGACATGCGCCAAAAGGGTGTGGAAGTGCGCCCCATCAAGATGATGAGCGGTGATTCCGAATTCAACGAGGTGTTCTTCTCCGATGCACGTTGTCCCAAGGAAAATGTGATTGGCGAAGTGAACGGTGGTTGGGCAGTGGCAATGACACTGCTCGGCAACGAACGCGGTGCAGCTGCTGCTGTTACTGGCATCTCGTTCCGTGGAGAACTCGACAAGCTGCGCAAGCTCGCTGAAGAGCGCGGTGCATTCAAAGATCCTTCCATCCGTCAGCGTTTTGCGCAGTGTTACACCAAGGTGGAGATCATGCGCTTCATGGGTTACCAGGCGCTCACCAGTTTCCTCAATGGCACCAAGCCAGGTGCAGGTGCATCCATTGGCAAGTTGTGGTGGAGTCAGTACCACCAGGAAGTCACCGAGTTGTCCGTCGACATCTTGGGGGCTGATGCATTGGTGCCGACAGGTCAGACTCCGCACACTGCATTCACCACCGACGAAGTGGGATCTCCTAACGACAGTGCGAACTGGGTGGGTGTGTTCCTCAACGCACGTGCCGGAACCATCTATGCAGGTACTTCGCAGGTGCAAAAGGGCATTGTGGGCGAGCAGATTCTCGGCCTGCCAAAGGAACCACGTGCAGACGGTGGTCCTTGGAACACCATTCCTGGCCACGGCTGATCGGATAACTCAACATGGTGCAGTTCGGCGTTCATATCGGTGCGCAGAACGCATCGGTTGAAGAATTACGCACACTCTGGAAATACCTCGACGCCAACGGTGCCGATTGGATATCCCTATGGGACCACTTGTACGAGGCGCCACCCGCCGGGGGAACGCAACCTCACTTCGAGGCATTCTCCATGTTGGGCGCATTGGCGGTAGATACGTCGCACGCTCGTTTGGGTTGCCTGGTGTTCTGCTCGCAGTACCGCAACGTTGGCGTACTCATGAAGGGCGCCATCTCGGTGGATCATCTTTCGGGTGGGCGCTTCGAGTTAGGAATGGGCAGTGGTTGGCACGACCAGGAAGCTGCAGCGTTCGGTATCGATTTCCCGTCGCAAGGTGAACGCTTCAAGGTTCTTGAAGGTCAAATGCAAGCCGTCAACAAATGGCGTGCGGGGGAACGAGTCACACAATCAACACCAAGTGTTGAATTGCGCGATGCGTCAATGGTTCCTGGGCCAATGGGCAAAATGCCGTTGTGGATTGGTGGGCTGGGGCCGAAACAAACGTTGCGTATGGCTGGTGCGTATGCAGACGGATGGAATGCTGCGTATGCGAGTCCTGCGCAATACAAAGAACTCAACGGCATTCTCGACGAGTGGTGTGAGAAAGCCGGACGTGTACCTTCGGCAGTAGAACGAAGTGTCAATTTGTCATTCGGTTTGAGTACCGAAGACATCTCTGTGGTGAAGTCCCAATTGCAATCACAATGGGGTGCGGCATCTGAACGCATCATCTCAGGATCATTATTAGGTCGTCCTGAAGATGCAATGGAACAAATCGCTCCGTTCGTTGAAGCAGGAGCGCAATTGGTGAACATTGCAATTCGACCGCCGTGGCCGCAAGAGCTGGTGGCTGAATATGTAGAAACAATCGTTCCGATGATGAAGAAGGAATGGGCGTAGCACCATGAAGTTGGAAACAGTGCTCTACGAGGTGATCGACGGAGTAGCTGTTGTTACTCTCAATCGTCCCGAGGCCATGAATGCGTGGACTCCGCAGTTGAGTGATGAATTGAATTTAGCGATGGGTGCCGCCGATGATGACGACAAGGTTCGCGCCGTAGTGGTGACAGGAGCGGGCAAGGCGTTCTGTGCAGGTGCAGACCTGAGTGGGGGCGAGGAAGGTTTCAAAGGTGGTACTGCTGGTGCGCAGTCAGGAAAGCGTTTGCTTCCTTACAAGGTACGTAAGCCAGTCATCGCCGCCATCAATGGTCATGCGGTGGGCGTCGGTATCACGTATCCGCTTCTGTGCGATATTCGCATCGCTTCTGACGCTGCAAAGATTCAGTTCGCCATGGTGCGCCGTGGCGTGATTCCCGAGCTTGGTTCTCATGTGTTGTTGCCTCGCATCATCGGCTTTGCGAAAGCTGCCGATTTGTTGCTCACGGGTCGTCTCATGGTGGGAGCAGAGGCCAAGGAGTGGGGCGTGGTGTCAGAGGTGCTGCCCGCCGATCAGGTGTTGCCCCGCGCAATGGAGATCGCGCGAGACATCGCAGTGAACACTGCTCCCGTGTCGTCTGCCATTGCAAAGCAACTCATGTGGCGTGGGCTCACCATGTCAGTTGACGAGATGATTCAAGAAGAGGGTCGCCTGCTCAATCATGTGATCGCGGGTCCCGATTCGGGCGAGGGAGTCCGAGCATTCTTTGAGCGTCGCGAACCGCAGTGGAGCATGAGGGTCTCGTCCGATATGCCTCCGGCGCGCGACTAAGGTGCGCATCATGCAAACAGCGCAACTCAACGGCACCACCATCGCATTCGAAGACAATGGCGGCACTGGCCCCGTAGTGATTCTCAGTCACGGGTATCTCATGGACCACACCATGTTCGACGAGCAGGTCAAGGCGCTCAAGAACCACTATCGCGTCATCACCTGGGATGAGCGTGGATTCGGAGGCACCAAGGCAACGGGTGAGTTCACTTATTGGGATTCGGCGAACGATGTTCTCGCAATTATGGATTATCTCGGTATCGATAAGGCTGTCATCGGCGGAATGTCGCAAGGTGGCTTCTTGTCCATGCGAGTTGCGCTTACAGCACCTGAACGTGTGCGTGGTTTGATTTTGTTGGATACGCAAGCAGGCACTGAAGACCCTGCATCTGTAGAGCCATACAACGCGATGTTGGCCGCGTGGCTTGAGCATGGTGTGGCGGTGGTGCAAGACGTGATTGCAAGCCTGATCCTCGGACCAGGGGAATGGCCTGAATGGTTTGCCAAGTGGGCAGCGATTCCACAAGACCAGGTAATTCCGGCGTTTCACTGTCTCATGCATCGCGATGACATCACGCCTCGGCTCGGTGACATCACATGTCCTGCTCTCATTGTTCATGGCACAGCTGATGCGTCAATTCCTTTCTCGAAGGCAGAAGAGTTGCGCGACAAGATTGCTGGGCCCACCACCTTGGTAGCCATCGAGGGCGGCCCACATGCTGCCAATATGACTCATAGCGCTCCAGTGAACGAGGCGATTCTTCGGTTCTTGCCGACCTTGATCTAGATGAAAGAATGTCACCTAGTTATCGCTAGGGGGACACATGCCATTAGAACTCGATCTCGGACCTGCAGCACAAGCATTCCGTGCAGAACTACGCGAATGGTTGGAAGCGAACAAGCCAAAAGAACTCATCGGCGTGTCTGCCGACCAACTTGCTCGTGGTGGTCAAGTAAAGGGCGCCAGCGAATGGGCAAAGAAGCTCACAGAGGCGGGCTACATGTGTGTGTCATGGCCGAAAGAATACGGCGGTCGCGGACTCACCGGCGTTGAAGTGGCAGTTCTCAACGAAGAGTTTGCACGTGCGCAAGTTCCACGTATTACACGCGGCATGGGTGAATGGCTTGTAGGCCCATCCATCATCGTGTGGGGTACCGATGAGCAAAAGAAGCGATTCCTTCCTCGCATCATCGATGGCACGGATCGTTACTGTCAGGGCTTCTCGGAGCCCGATGCAGGTTCTGACCTTGCAGCGTTGAAGACGCGTGGCGTTATCGACGGTGAAGAAGTAGTGATCAACGGTCAAAAGGTGTGGACATCGGGTGCCACCGAAGCGAACATGATGTTCTGTTTGTGCCGCACCGATCAAGATGCGCCAAAACACCAGGGCATCTCGTATGTGCTTACTCCGATGTTCAAGGAAGATGGTTCCTCGAATGGCATTGAGCTTCGCCCCATTAAGCAGCCACACGGTGGGTCGCACTTCACTGAAACATTCCTCACCGATACCCGTGCGCCGGTCGCCAACATCATCGGCGGTATGAACAACGGCTGGCGCGTCACCATGACAACTCTCGGTAACGAACGTGGCGGTCATGCAACTACCCAGCACGTTGAATACACCAAGCAATTCTGGGAAGGCGTTGAACTGCTGAAGGCAAAGGGTGTTACCAACG
>CAYSPE010000050.1:0-13412 GCA_964432845.1 uncultured Bifidobacterium sp. | reverse complement strand
GCCGATCCCTTGTTCAACAGTGCGGTTGCTGATGTGGTGGCGTCGTAGACGCGGTCATTTGCGGTGATGCCTGTGATGGTGAGTTCTTTTGCGGTGATGGATGCCGTGGTGGTGGGTTGGGTGAGTATGTAGTTGCCTGCGTCGGTGCCGCCGAACGTGATTCCGGCCACGGATACAACCTTGTTGGAACCAATCACCTTCGATGCAAATGAGGCAGTTGCCGCACTGGTGGAGAAGGTGATGTCGTCGCTACCTTCGATTCCAACTATTGCGGCCGATCCCTTGTTCAACAGTGCGGTTGCTGATGTGGTGGCGTCGTAGACGCGGTCATTTGCGGTGATGCCTGTGATGGTGAGTTCTTTTGCGGTCACGTTTGCCGTGGTAGTGGGCTGCGTGAGTGTGTAGTTACCTGCGTCGGCGCCACCAATTGTGTTGCCAACAACAAAAACTGTCTTCGCGGTGCCAATCGCCTTCGTGGCAAATGTTGCTGTTGCCCCGGCAGTAGAAAGCGTTACGGTGTCACTGCCCTGAATGCCAGACAGCACAGCCGATCCCTTGTTCAACAGTGCGGTTGCTGATGTGGTGGCGTCGTAGACGCGGTTGTTGGCGGTGATGCCGGTGATGGTGAGTTCTTTTGCGGTGATGGATGCCGTGGTGGTGGGTTGGGTGAGTGTGTAGTTGCCAGCGTCAACGCCGCCGATAGTGATGCCTGCAACAGAAACGGTCTTGTTGTCGCCTATCAACTTGTCGGCGAATGTCGCCGTTGCGGCCGACGTGGAGAAGGTAAC
The DNA here is from genome assembly GCA_964432845.1 of uncultured Bifidobacterium sp. Lineage (GTDB taxonomy): Bacteria > Actinomycetota > Acidimicrobiia > Acidimicrobiales > Ilumatobacteraceae > UBA2093. The sequence continues at coordinate 12,624 of CAYSPE010000050.1, read as the reverse complement.
GGTGTCACTTCCTTGCACGCCTACCAACACTGCCGATGCCTTCACAAGGAGTGCAGTTGCCGATGTGGTGGCGTTGTACACGCGGTTGTTGGCGGTGATGCCGCTCACCGTGAGTTCTTTTGCAGTGATGGATGCCGTGGTGGAGGGTTGGGTGAGTGTGTAGTTGCCAGCGTCGGTGCCGGCGAACGTGATGTCTGCAATGGTGATCGACTTTCCGGTGCCAATTGTCTTGTCTGCGAATGCAGCGGTTGCACCAGAAACGTCAAAGGTGATGTTGTCGCTCCCTTGTACGCCCACCAACGTTGCGGAGCCTTTGTTCAACAACGAGGTTGCGCTATCGGTGGCGTCGTACACGCGGTTGTTGGCGGTGATGCCGGTGATGGTGAGTTCTTTTGCGGTCACGTTGGCGGTGGTGGTGGGCTGCGTCAGCGTGTAGTTGCCTGCATCGGTGCCACTGATAGTGAGTCCGGCTACATAGACGGTCTTGCCAGTACCAATGTTCTTGGTGGCAAATGTTGCAGTAGCACCTGTGGTGGACAATGAGACCGTGTCGCTCGCCTCCTTGCCCACAAGAGCCGCGCCTGCTTTGTTCAACAAGGCAGTCGCACTGTTGGTGGCGTTGTACACACGGTTGTTGGCGGTGATGCCGCTCACCGTGAGTTCTTTTGCAGTGATGGATGCGGTGGTGGTGGGTTGGGTGAGTGTGTAGTTGCCTGCGTCAGCACCGCTGATGGTGTTGCCCACGATGGTGACGGTCTTGCTCGTGCCGATGTTCTTGTCGGCAAATGTTGCAGTGGCACTGGACGTAGAAAGTGTGACGGTGTCGCTGCCTTGAATGCCAGACAGCGCTGCTGATCCCTTGTTTAGTAGGGCGGTTGCTGATGTGGTGGCGTCGTAGACGCGGTTGTTGGCGGTGATGCCAGTGATGGTGAGTTCTTTTGCGGTGATGCTGGCGGTGGTGGTGGGTTGCGTGAGCGTGTAGTTGGAGGCTTCATTGCCCGCAAAAGTGATGCCAGCAATTGTGACGGTCTTGTTGCTGCCAATTGTCTTGGTGGCAAATGTTGCGGTAGCGGTTGACGTATCAAGAGAAATACTGTCGCCGGCCTGAACGCCGACCAATGTTGCGCCACTCTTGTCGAGAAGCGCAGTTGCAGATGTTGTGGCGTTGTAGACGCGGTCAGCTGCAGTGATCCCGGTAACGGTCAATTCCTTTTGTGTCACCGTGATGCTGACGGTGGTGGTGTCGGGGTCGTATGCCACGTTTGTTGGTGTAAAGGTGACCGACAGCGTGTGTGTGCCTGCAGTCAAACGGGTACCAGAAGATGGTGTGTATGCAAACGTGCCTGCAACACTTGCTGAGGCGTTGAGTTGAGTGGAAGACAACGATGTTCCGTACACAATGCTCGACGGGGCGGACCACGTGAGTCCAGCCGACGCGGATTGGATATCGGCAGTAGTTGTGGGTTGCGTGAGTGAGTAGTTGGTGTAGTCAGTACCGCTAATGGTGAGGCCAGAAATGGTGACTGTCTTATTCGTTGCCACCAATGCATCTGCAAATACACCAACTGCGTTGGTGGTGGACAACGTGACGGTGTCGTTCGTTTCCACTCCCACAAGCGCAGCATTGGTGGTATCAAGAGTGGCCGAGGTGGTGCCGTTGTAGATGCGCGTTGCGGCAGTGATGCCGCTAACGGTGAGCGTCTTTGCGGTGATATTCGCAGTGGTTGACGGTTGGGTCAATACGTAGTTGGTGCGATCGGTTCCGGTGAGCGACAAATTGGCAACGGTTACTACCTTGTTGTTGCCCACTGCCTTGGTACCGAATGTTGCCGTGGCGCCTGAGGTATCAAGAGCCACATCGTCATTAGTTTCCACGCCCACCAAGGCGGCAGAGCCCTTGTTTAAGAGAGCGGTTGCTGATGTGGTGGCGTCGTACACGCGGTTGTTGGCGGTGATGCCGCTCACCGTGAGTGTCTTCACGGTGATGCTGGCCGTAGTGGTGGGTTGTGTGAGTGTGTAGTTACCTGAGTCGGCGCCACCAATGGAGTTGCCGATAATGGTGACGGTCTGCGTGCCGATGTTCTTGTTGGCAAATGTTCCGGTTGCACTTGCAGTGGAGAGAGTGACGGTGTCTCCGGCAACTTTGCCAACCAAAACAGCCGATGCCACATTCAAGGTTGCAGTGGTGCTGGCGTTGTAAGTCTTGTTACTTGCGGTGATGCCAGAGATGGTGAGCTCTTTGGCGGTGATGTTGGCGGTGGTGGTGGGTTGAGTGAGTGAGTAGTTCGTGTAGTCGGCGCCACCAATGGTGATGGCGGCAACAGTGACGTTCTTGCCGGTGCCAATATTCTTGTCGTCAAACACGGCCGTGGCCGACGACGTATTGATGGTCACTGTGTCGCCGGCTTCCACGCCCACTAAGGCGGCAGAGCCCTTGTTCAACAGAGCGGTTGCTGATGTGGTGGCGTCGTACACGCGGTTGTTGGCGGTGATGCCGCTCACTGTGAGGGTTTTCGCCGTCACATTGGCGGTGAGGCCAGTGGGTTGGGTGAGTGAGTAGTTGGTGTAGTCGGTGCCGCTGATGGTGACGCCGGTGACTGTGATGGCCTTTGCGGTGCCTACGTTCTTGTCGGCGAATGTGCCGGTAATGCTGGCCGTGGAAATGTTGACGGTATCGCCTGCTTCTACACCCACCAAAGCGGCAGAGCCGGTGTTGAGCAATGCAGTAGCGGAGCTTGATGCGTTGTACACGCGATTAGAAGTAGTGATTCCGCTCACCGTGAGTGTCTTTGTGGTGATGTTGGCGGTGGTGGTGGGTTGGGTGAGTGTGTAGTTGCCTGCGTCGGTGCCACTGATGGAGTTACCCGCAATGGTGATGTTCTTTGCATTGCCCACGTTCTTGTCGTCAAATGTTCCCGACGCATTGGTTGTGCTGAGCGTGACAACGTCGCTGCCTTGTATGCCCACCAGTGCGGCGGATCCCTTGTTCAGCAATGCAGTAGCTGACGTTGTCGCGTTGTACACGCGGTTGTTGGCCGTAATGCCACTAATGGTGAGGGTCTTCGCTGTGATATCGCCCGTGGTGGTGGGCTGGGTGAGTGAGTAGTTGGTGTAGTCGGTACCGCTAATGGTGATGCCCGCAACGGTAATAGTTTTGCCCGTGCCAATGTTCTTGGTGTCGAAAGTCCCCGTTGCTGCAGACGTGTCGATGTTGACAACATCTCCGTTTTCCTTGCCGACAAGTGCTGCTGAACCAAGCACCAGAATGGAAGTAGCTGACGTGGTGGCGTTGTAGACGCGCGTGGTGGCGGTAACTCCAGAGACCGTGAGTGTTTTGGCAGTGACATCGGCAGTAAGGCCGGTGGGCTGGGTGAGTGAGTAGTTGGTGTAGTCGGCACCGCTAATGGTGACGCCGGTGACCGTGATGGCCTTAGCGGTGCCTACGTTCTTGTCGGCAAATGAACCAGCGATTCCGGCAGTGGACAGATTGACGACGTCGCTGCCCTGAATGCCGACCAACGCTGCGGACCCGGTGTTGAGTAGTGAGGTGGCATCGGCCGATGCGTTGTACACGCGTTGAGAAGTGGTGATTCCGCTCACGGTCAATGTGCGAGACGTGATGTTTGCCGTGGTGGTGGGTTGGGTGAGTGTGTAGTTGCCCGCATCGGTGCCGCTGATGGTGTTGCCAATGATGGTGACGGTTTTGCCATTGCCAACAGTTTTGGAACTAAAGGTGCCGGTGGCTCCCGACGTGGTGAGAGTAACCGTGTCGCCCACAACCTTGCCCACCAATGCAGCCGAGCCAGTGTTGAGTGTTGCTGTGGTGTTGGCGTTGTACACCTTGTTGCTTGCGGTGATGCCACTAATGGTGAGTGTTTTTGCGGTGATGTTGGCGGTGGTGGTGGGTTGGGTGAGCGTGTAGTTACCAATGGCGCTGCCGTAAATCGCCATATTGGCAACAGTGATGGTCTTGCCGTTACCAACATTCTTTGTGTCAAACGTGGCGGTGGTGGCTGATGTGTCGAGCACGACATCGTCAGCGCCCACGACGCCCACCAATGTTGCACCTGATACATCGATGTCACCATCGGCAACATTCGTGCCGTTATAGACGCGGTTGTTGCCAATCACGCCCGACACCGTGAGTTCTTTGGCGGTGATGTTGGCAGTGGTGGTGGGTTGGGTGAGTGTGTAGTTGCCTGCGTCGGTGCCGCTAATGGTGAGGCCACTGATGGTGATGGGCTTTGAGGTGCCAGTAACTGCACTGGCGAAGCTTGCTGCCGCATTCGTGGTGCTCAGGTTCACCGTGTCGCCGTTCACCACTCCACTGAGTGCTGCGGTGCCTTTGTTGAGCAATGAGGTGGCATCAGTGCTGCCGTCGTACACCTTGTTGTTGGCGGTGATGTTCAGTACGTAGATGCGCTTTGCGGTAATGGTGCCCGTGATGGTGGGCTGCACCAGTGTGTAGTTGGATGAATTTGTTCCACCGATGGTGAGGCCACTGATGGTGATCGACTTGTTCACACCCACGTTCTTGTCGCCAAATGCACCCGCAATGGCGGAAGTGTCGAGAACAATGGGGTCACTATTTTCAATGCCAGACAATGCCGCGCTCGATGTGACCAGGTTGGCGGTTGCTGATGTTGACCCGTTATACGCACGTGATGTAGCCGTGATGCCGGTCACCGTGAGTGTTTTTGCGGCGATGTTGGCGGTGGTGGTGGGTTGAGTGATGGAGTAGTTGCTTGCATCTGCACCAGACGAAGTGACTCCGGCAATTTGCACGGTTTTCCCTGTGCCGAAGTTGGCGTCACTAAATGTGCCGCTGGCGCCCGAGACATCAATGGTGACCGTGTCGCCGGCGATGACGCCAACGAATGCAGCAGTTGACGTATCAATTTGTGCGGTGGTGGTGCCGTCGTAATTTCTATTTGATGCGGTGATGCCCGACACTGTGAGTGGCTTCGCGGTGATATTCGCAGTTGTCGTTGGTTGGGTGATGTAGTAGTTGCCTGCATCGGTGCCTGATTTTGCAACACCGGTCACGGTGACGGTTTTGCCGTTGCCCACATTCTTGTTTGCGAAAGTTCCGGCAATGCTCGCTACTGAAATGGTGACCGTATCTCCGGCAACCACACCGACAAATGCGGGGGAGTTAGTGGTGAGTGTTGCGGTGGTGGTTTGGTTGTACACCTTGTTGCTTGCACCAATGCCGGTCACTGTGAGTTCTTTTGCGGTGATGTCTGCGGTGGTGGTGGGTTGGGTGAGTGTGTAGTTGCCCGCATCTGCACCGCTGATGGCGTTGCCAGCAATAGTGACAGTCTTTGCGGTGCCAACGTTTTTGTCCGCAAAGGTGGCGGTGGCCGATGTGGTGGTGAGGGTAACCACGTCGCTTCCCTGAATACCCACCAACGCTGCGGAGCCCTTGTTGAGCAACGCAGTTGCTGAAGCAGTTGCGTCGTAGATGCGATTGTTGGCGGTGATGCCGCTAATGGTGAGTTCTTTTGCGGTGATGTCTGCGGTGGTGGTGGGTTGGGTGAGTGTGTAGTTGCTTGCATCGGTGCCACTAATGGTGAGGTTGGCCACATACACGGTTTTTGTTGTGCCAATTACCTTCGTGGCAAACGTTGCGGTGGCTGAAGTGGTGGTGAGGTTCACTACGTCGCTTCCTTGAATACCCACCAACGCTGCGGAGCCCTTGTTGAGCAGTGCCGTTGCCGACACCGTGGAGTCGTACACGCGATTGTTGGCGGTAATGCCGGAAACGGTGAGGTCCTTGGCCGTAATGCTTGCGGTGGTGGTGGGTTGGGTGAGCGTGTAGTTGCCCGCATCTGCACCACTGATGGTGTTGCCTGCAATGGTCACGGTTTTTGCCGTACCAATTGCTTTGTCAGCGAATGTGGCCGTTGCACCCGAAGTGGAAAGAGTGACCACGTCACTGCCTTGCACTCCGCTAAGTGCCGCACTTCCCTTGACCAACAAAGAAGTTGCCGATGTCGAAGCGTCGTACACCTTGTTATTGGCAGTGATACCAGTGATGGTGAGTGCTTTGGCGGTGATGTCTGCGGTGGTGGTGGGTTGTGTGAGTGAATAGTTTGCGGCATCGGTACCGCTAATGCTGAGACCAGCGAGCGTGACTGTTTTTCCGGTGCCAATGTTCTTATCGGCAAATGTTGCAGTGGCGCTTGCAGTGGAAAGAGTGACCACATCTGCTCCGATCACCCCGGAGAGTGCAGCTGAGCCCTTGTTGAGGAGCGCAGTTGCTGAAGCAGTTGCGTCGTACACGCGGTTCGATGCGGTGATGCCGGTGACAGTGAGTGCTTTGGCTGTGATATTTGCGGTGGTGGTGGGTTGGGTCAACGTGTATCGCGCTGCTTGTGCGCCCGCAAGCACAACACCTGCAGCGGTCACAGTTTTTCCGTTGGCCACTGTTTTGTCGGCGAACGTTGCGGTGGCACCGGAGGAATCAATAGTGACCGTGTCGCCCGAAACAACACCCACCAATGACGCACTACCGAAGCTTGGTGTAGCCGCGGTGCTGCGGTCATATTCCTTGTTTGCTGCAGTCATGCCAGAAATGGTGAGCGTCTTTGTGGTGACCGCGAAACTTTGCGACACGTCTGTTGCTGCGGTGAATTCGGTGTTGCCCGCTTGGCTGGCCGTAACAGAACATGTACCAATGTTGATGACCGTGAGAGTAGAGCCACTCACGGTGCACACGCTGGTGGTGGTTGATGCGTACGACACGGCGAGTGAACTTGATGCCGTTGCGGTGAGAGTGATGGGGGAGACTCCGTAGACGCGATCAGCAAGGGTGCCAAAAGTAATGGTCTGAGATGACTGTCCTACTGACAACACCGCGTCAGCAGATGTAACGGAGGAAACGGCACCAGAAGATCCGGAGTTCTTCACCACGACCGAATACGTGCCGGCATCGGTGGTGAGAAGTGAGTTGAACACCAACGTGCTGTTGGTGGCACCTGAAATATTCGTGCCATTCTTACGCCACTGGTAGCTGAAGTCGCCTGCGACTGCGCCACTTGCAGACGGTGTAACGCTAAAGGTGTAACTCTGTGTTGATGTCTTCGATGCACCCGCAGGTTGTGTGGTGATGGTGGGCACGGCCGCATATCGAATGATGGTGATGCCGGAACCGCCGGCACCGCCGCTTGCACACGAACCAGCACCTGCGCCGCCACCGCCACCGGTATTTGTCGTTCCTGAGGTGCCGGCCGAGTTTGTTGAGCCACCAGCACCGCCGCCACCTGTACCGCCTGCACCGCCAGTTGAAGACCAACCGCCACCGCCACCACCGCCCGAGTATGAAGTAGCACCGCCAGTAATCGAGTTAGAGAATCCCGCTGCGCCAGCAGATCCATTTGTTCCGCTCGTCGCAGTTCCGACACCACCATCCGCGCCTGACGTGGCTGTGCCGCCCGTGCCAGACCCGGTACCACCAGTGCCGCCCGTCGCTATCTTGGAACCAGAACCTCCACACACGTTGTTGCTCCAATATGTGTGGCCACCACCACCGCCGTTTCCAGTGAATGTGGTGGAGCCAATTGTGATTGTCGAAGCACTTCCTGGTTGACCGTTGATGAGGTTATTTGCAACTGAAGGGGTGGCGTCGTAACCAGCAGCTCCACCGGCACCCGTTGTTGCCACGATGGTGCTCGCGTTAGTAGCTGCAACACGTTCGGCGTAGTACGCGCCGCCACCACCACCGCCGTTACCAACGTTGGCGCCACCGCCGCCGCCACCACCGACGACGAGGATGTCGACGCTCTCAACGCCCGATGGCAACGATTGGTAATCACATGTTTGTGTTGTGAGCATCTTGTGAATCACCCAACGACCTGATGTTGAAGACGATGGAGTACAAATTGCATTTCCAACCGTGATACTGCTGGCCGAAACTGTTGACGATGCTAAGTACACACTGTCGCCGTTGTAGTCGGCAGTAATTGATCCGGTGCCAGCTGCTGCAGGTGTCCATGAACATGTTGCTACTGAACTAGAAAGTGCAACTGCAGAACATCCGGTGATGGTGGTGCCACCAAACTTAAAGGTGACGTTTCCGGTTGTACCCGACGTTGCAGTTGCGGTGAGCGAATATGTGGTGCTTGCACGCGGGGATGCAGGCATTGAGCCAAGTGTGACAGTTGATGACGACCACGTTGCCACCTGCGTCGTTGATGTGACGGGGCGATTTGTTGCTCCGGAATCAACCGGAGTCACACGTACGTCGTACTGCGTGCCCGCAGTCAGGCCGGTGATAGTGGCGCTCGTCAGCGTTGCGCTTGCCGTGTGCGTCCATGTTGTCCACGAGCTGTCGGTGCTCTTCTTGTATTCCACTGTGAAGTCGGTGATGCCGGTGGTGTCGCCGGGCAAACTCCATGACGCGGTGAGTCGATCAGTTTGACCGGTGCTCGCGGTGCCGGCCTTTGCAAAGGTGAGTGCGCCAACGCCGTTCACGCCAGTGGATGCATTGTTGAAGTCGAGACCCTGCAAGGAGTACTTACGAGCCAAATAGTTTTCTACTTGACGAATTTGAACAGCGGTGAGTTCGCCGTCGTACAAGATGACTTCTGCAGCGTTGAAGTCGGAGCGTTCGTCAAATGATGCAAGACCACCACCGCCGATGCCGTAGTAACCCGCATTGATTGCCAATTGAGTGTCGAACGTTTGCGTGAGCGATGCGTTGGTGGTTTTGTTCACACCGTTCTGGCGCAACATCTGGTTCTGGTCTGTCATCATCTGCCAGTTGGTCATGGTGGTGCCATTGTTCGTGCTGGAGGTCATCCAGTTGTCGTGCCAGTTCACGCCCACGCTGCCGTTCCAATAACCCGACAACCAGTTTCTGTTCACGCCGTCGAAGATTCGTTTCTTCGTGGCGCCCGACAATCGTGCAACGTGGAACAACGTGTACTTGTTGGTGGTTGTGGGGGAGAAGGTAGAGAATCGGACCGCGTCGGCGATGCCGCCCGTGAGAGCGCGAATGCTGCCGCCACCGTTGCCGGTAATGGTGGACACAATCGGTGTTCCAGAAACGGATGCCGAACCACGACCGTTGCCTGACGAGTCGAGCCATTTCATGCGTGTTGAATCAACGCTTTGGAAATCTTCGGCGATGTAGCGATATGCGGGCGTCGCGATTGATGCGGGGAACGCGTCGGCAGAGTTGGTGGCATAACGAATAAATGCGATGCCTGAACCGCCATTGCCACCACTTGTTTGTGTGGAGTTGGCAGCACCGCCACCGCCGCCGCCACCGGTGTTGGCAGTACCGTCGCAACCCACCGAGTGGGAAGATCCTGAGCGCACGGCTGCAGAGCCACCGCCACCCGTGCCGCCTGCGGTACCGCCAGCAGTACATGCCAACACAGTGCCCGTTGCAGAGGTGCTGTCGTACATACCTCCGGCACCACCGCCGCCGTAATACGCAGCACTGCCGAGGAAGTAGTTGACTCCACCAGCCTTGCCAGTGCCGCCATAAGTGCCTGCAGTAGTTGATGCCGCACCTCCGGCACCACCCGCATATCCGTTGGTGGAAGTGCCTCCAGCGCCCACCGTGCCACTTGGCCCGTTGACGCCTGCGCCACCACCGTTCGCTGTGACGATCGTTGTCGAGTTCATCACCATTGACGAAGTACCACCAGCAACGGGCTGCGAATACGGACTCCAAATGCCCGCAGTTCCGCCTGCGCCGACTCGCACGGTGATCACATCACCAGGGTTCACGGCAATGCCCGACCGCGGTTGCATGCCGCCACCGCCGCCACCGCCACCGCCGTCTGCGCCGCCGCCACCGCCGCCACCAACGACGAACGCATCGATGCTGGTGACTCCGGCGGGAACTGTCCAGTTACAAATACCAGTCGACGTGAACTTCAACACGGTGTCGTTGCCCACGGTCGATGATGTGGGTGATGCACACGTTGCGGCTGTCGTAGTGATGGTGAACGAACTTGTCGTTGCCGTAGCGGTGTTGGCATCAGTTGCTGTCACCGTAATTGTTTGTGATTGCGGTGCATTAGTGGGCGTACCAGTGATTGCGCCCGAAGAGGAGTTGATGCTGAGACCGTCAGGGAGAGTGCCCGATGCAATTGCATACGTGTATGGCGATTGACCGCCACTCGCCACGCCACTAGTCAACGAATATGCAGTTCCTACGGTGGCGGCAAGACCAGTGGATGGAGTGGTAATACTGAGCGCTCCCACGGTTGTGACATTCGAAGTAACTGTGGTGGTGAATGGAGCAAATTCTTGGACGGATGTAATGGTGGAGTCGCCCTGGTCATCCCAGAAGGCGCTACCCGTTCCGTAATAGAGCACGGCAAAATTACCGGAACTGTTCGGTTCGCCCGAGTTCCATTGCGTGTACGAACCGCTGAGGGGTTTCTCGCCTTGAGAAATTATCTGGTACGCATCGGGTGCGTTGTAGGCCATTTGGCCTTCAGACACCGTGTCAGTGAGCCCAAAGAACGATGTCGCAGTGGCGACGTTCGAACGAATGAATGAATCCTCCACGCCATCGGTGACGGTGGCGAGATAGCCGGGTGTGCCAGCGAAGTAGGCACTAGTCGCATTCGAGTTTGATGTTGCATTGTTCGCTGCTGCCGCCGCGAAGTAGAAGTGGTTGTTCGCACTGTTGCATTTGTATGAGCCGGCAGCCACACATTTCACGCCGTAGGAGATGCTCACCGTGGTATTGCCCGTTGCGGCTTGCGTGGTGGTGGCCGTGTTGAGCGCGGTGTTCATGTTGGCCACCGTTCCTTCAACCGAGATTGTGGATGTGCCGCTTGCGCCCGCCGTGACCGTGAGGTTGGTGGTGGTCATTGCAACTGTTCCAGTAGTTGCAGTCAGTGTGACCTGAACGGTCTCAGATTTGTTCCATGTAGCGGTATCGATGAATGCGCTGCCGTAGCCGAGTGATCGTGCTGCGTTAAGCGTGGCGTTCACCGTTGATGCTTGCGTGAAGTTCAAAGTTTTTACGCTGCGCGATTGAATGGGGTCAAACTCAACAATGGCTTGCGTGAGTGCACATCCCGAACCACAGTCATTAATTTTGCCCGACCCGTCAATTTGTGCCCAGTCCTCATTGCCGCCGTAGTCGTTTGGCTCGCCTGTTCCCCAGTTGGTGTAGCGGCTGCGTGTTGCAGATCCGGTGGAAACTCCTGACCAGAACTGAATGTTGAAGTCGTTTCCGCTCCAGACCCATGTTCCTTCTGTCGCGCTGTCGGTGCCTCCGAGCCACGCTTGGTTGGACCCAGCAGTAGTTTGCACCGTCGTCATTTCGCTCGCGCTCATGATGGTGGCCAAATATCCGGTGCGTCCACCCAATGTCATACCCGCTGCGGTGGAAACTGCTGCAGGTTGTGTTGTGGCACCACTATTGATGAGCGTGTAAAAGTGGCCATTGCTGTTGTATCTATATGTGCGCGAGCTGATTGTTTGGTCAACTGCGCGCATGCCGATATCGAGCGTGACGCGAGTTGCCTTCGTGTTGGTTGAAGTTATGGTCGCCGAGTTCAGTGTGTTGTTTACATCGGTCTGTGAGCCGTACACGGTGAAACTGGTGGTGCCCGATCCACTTAACGTTGCAGAACCACTAGCGGTTGCGGCCACAGTTCCGTTGGTGGTGCTCACGGTGGCACTGATGGTTTCGCCGTTTGTGTATTTAGTTGCTTGTGCCGTGCCGTAACCCAAATTTGTGGCGGAATTTACGGTCGCCGTCACCGCATTGTCCTGAGAAAAAAGTAATGCGCTTCCTTGGGGAGAAGTGGGCAAATTTAAAGACACTGTGGACGATGCACTCGATTGCGTACCTGCTACTTGGTAGGTGAATGAATCGGATCCCGTTGACGAAGAGTTCTGCGAGTATGTGAACGCGCCCGTACTGCTATTGATACTCAAGGTTCCCTTGGTGGGCGCAGATGTGATGGAGAACGTGTTGGTGGGGGAGGTGCCTGTTGTGTCGGTGCCCTGCAGGTAGCCCGAAATGTTCGACGCCGCGATGCTAGTGCCATAGGTGGGCGGGTTCGAGTTGTTCATAATTGCAGTCGATGTGCCATTGAGTACCGCACCGGTTGCACCCGAACTGTTGTAAGTGGTGCCGATGGTGTCTTCATCGAATGTCCATGTTCCGATGTTGCCCGCAACGTGCTGGTTGTAGGTGGCGGCTACTTCGCCAGCGGAACGCCCGTAATTGAACAATCGCACTTCATCCATCCATCCGACGAAACAATCTGCTGCCGCGGCGGCGGGTCGAGCACCGATGGCGAACGGGTACGTGCTGTTGTTCATTGAGCCTGTTGGCACATTGGTAGTAACGGTGACTTCGGAACCGCCCGCCAAAGATCCACCATTCTTGTAAATAGTCAATTGACTACCCAGTTTCACTGCGGATATGTGGAACCAAGCACCAGTTGTAATTGTCATACCTGATGAATTCCAGGTCCACGTGGCGCCGGTGCCATTAAGTGCGTAATAAATCGTCAAGTTACACACGGCGAACAAAAACATGAGTTCTTTACCCATGAATGTGCGGTAACTGGGGCAATCGTTGTTGTTGGTGTAGATCCAAGCTTCTGATGTGAAGTCCGTGGTGAAGTCGAGCAATTA